>JBIKTV010000153.1:0-12003 GCA_044347905.1 Myxococcota bacterium | reverse complement strand
ATGAGGCGACCGTCGAAGACATCACCGAGACCTACCTGCAGGCCTGGAAGATGGGGGTCAAGGCGGTGGCGGTGTACCGCGATGGCTGCAAGCGCGTCCAGCCGCTGTCGACCAAAAAGACCAGCGAAGATGCGGCGGATGACCGGGTCATGCAGGTGGCGACGCCGGCCGAGGTGGTCGAGAAGATCGTCGAGCGCGAGGTGTTTAAGCCCCTGCGCAAGAAGCTGCCCGACGAGCGCCAGGCCTTGACCCACAAGTTCTCGATCGCCGGCCACGAGGGCTACATCACCGTGGGCATGTACGAAGACGGCACGCCGGGCGAGGTGTTCATCACCATGGCCAAGGAGGGCTCGACCCTGTCCGGCCTGCTGGACGCCTTTGCCACGGCGATCTCGCTGGCGCTGCAGTACGGCGTGCCGCTGCACGTGTTGTGCGACAAGTTCACCGCCACGCGCTTTGAGCCGAGCGGGTTTACCGGCAACAAGGACATCCCGATCGCCAAGTCGATCACCGACTACATTTTCCGCTGGCTGGCCCTCAAGTTCCTGGACCAGGGCGAGGCGGAGCTGGAGGGCGATCAGACGGCCCACGCTTCGCAGGGCACGGCGTCGACTGGCGTGGCGGTCAAGGTCAAGGTGGTCGATCCGGCCAAGGCCCAGGCCCAGGGCGGCGGGACGGACGTGCAGGCCCCTAGCAAGGCGGCGCCCAGTGCAGCCTTGGCCCAGGGGCGCTATCAGGCCAGGATGGACGCGCCGCTCTGTTCTGCGTGCGGCCGCATGATGACGCCGGCGGGCAAGTGCTATCGCTGCGACTGCGGCCAGACCTCGGGCGGCTGTTCCTAGCCCCAAGGCCGCTCGCTCGGGCACAGAAGGCTTGGCAAATCGCTGAATCCTTCCGCCCACCGCCCGCACATTCTTGTGGGGCGGTGGGCGGAACGGCCCTTACAGAGCCTGTTGCGGCTCTATGAGGGACGGCTCATAGTCGCTGGGCGGCTGAAAGCCCAACAGCTCGATGACCGTTGCCGCAACGTTGGCCAGGCCGGCCTGGGGCAAATCGCTGCGCAGCTGCCATGGGCAGTCCTTGCGGTAGTCGGCAATGGTCAGCGGCACGGGGGCCAAAGTGTGCGAGGTCTTGGGCTGGGGCGAGCCGTCGGCCAGGCGCAGCGGTTCGCCCTTCTTGCCGCGGGTCCACATGTCGTCGGCGTTGCCGTGATCGGCGGTGACGATCAGCACGCCGCCCAGGGCCTCGACGCGTTCGCGCAAGCGGCCCAGCGCGGTGTCGACGGCCTCCACGGCGGTGACGGTGGCCTCCAAGAGCCCTGTGTGGCCCACCATGTCGCCGTTGGCGAAGTTGCAGCGCAGGAAATCCCAGCGCGGCTGATCGTCCAGAGCTGCCAACATGGCGTCGGCGATTTCCTTGGCCTTCATCTGCGGCGCTTGGTCAAAGGCGATGCGGTCGCTTGGGATTTCGACATAGCGCTCCTGGCCCGGGGCGAGCAGGCCGGAGCGGTTGCCGTTCCAGAAGTAGGTGACATGGCCAAACTTCTGCGTCTCTGAGCAGGCAAACGACCGCAGCCCGGCGGCGGCCAAGTACTCGCCCAAGACCCGGTCGATCGCCGGCGGTTCGACCAGAAACCGCGTGGGCAGGTGCAGGTCTCCGTCGTACTGCATCATGCCTGCGTAGCGCACCTGAGGGCGCCGGCCGCGGTCAAAATAGCGGAATTCGTCGTCCTGGAAGGCGCGCGTCAGCTCAATGGCGCGATCGCCGCGGAAATTCCACAGCACAAAGGCGTCGCCGTCTTGGACCTGGCCGATGGGGCCGTTGGCGTCGGCGATGACAAATCCTTCGAGGTTCTGGTCCGAGCGGCCGGAAGTGCGCTGGCGCAGGGTGCGTAAAGCCTCACCAACGCTTACGAATTGCTCGCCCTGGCCGTGGACGTGAATGGCCCAGCCGCGCTCGACCATGGCCCAATCGGCTTCGTAGCGGTCCATGGTAATGGCCATGCGGCCGCCGCCCGAGGCGATGCGCGCGTCACAGCCCGCGGCGCTCACCTCGCCCAGAACTGCTTCGATCTGGGTGACATAGCGCTCAAACGACGGGTCGTCGACGTCGCGGCCATCCGCCAGGGGGTGCAGGCGGATGCGCCGAACGCCGGCCTCGGCGGCCCCGCGGATCAGCGCCTCGACATGGGCGATATGGGCGTGCACGTTGCCGTCGGACAAGAGCCCGCACAGGTGCAGGGTGCCGGCGCCGCCTGTCAACGGCTCCACCAGCCAGCGCCACGTCTCGCCGCGCAACAGCGCGCCACTGGCCAGCGACTGATTGACCAGCGCCGCGCCTTGCTCAAAAATCCGCCCTGCTCCCAAGGCGTTGTGCCCGACTTCGCTGTTGCCCATGTCGGCGTCGCTGGGCAGCCCAACCGCCGTGCCGTGGGCGCGCAGGGTCCGGGTCGGCCGCGACGTCCACAGATCGTGCAGGGACGGCTTGGTGGCCAAGTGCACTGCGTCGCCGTCATCGCGCGGCCCCCAGCCGACACCGTCCAGCACGGCCAGCACCACGGGGCCGGCGGGCTTGGCAAAATGCGCATGGGGCAGAAGGTTTAGCTCAGTCATGGTGCTCCGGAGTTGGCCCGCGGGCGGCCGCTACAAGCGATAGCCCAGGCCAAATTCGGCGGCCAGCGGCAGGTTGAGGCGGTCGGTGCCGTCGAGCGGCAAGAAGTAGTTGGACAGGGAAAGACGCAAGGACAAAAGGAAATCGCCGCCCAAGTGCAGCTGGCCACCCGCGGCGACGTTGATGCCAAAGAGCACCTGCTGGTCGAGGTCCAGCACGCTTTTGGGATCGCAAAGGCGGTGGGTGGTGCCAAAGAGCTTGCAGTCGGGATCGACGGAGGCGGCAAAAGAGCCGAGCAAATGCGCGTCCAGGCCAAGCTGGGCAAAGAGCCGCAACGGCCCCGAGCGCACCGTCGCGCCGACACCCGCCAGCGCCCGGGCGGAATTGAACGATCGCAGCAGGTCGCGGTAGGGGTCAGAGAGGCTCGTGTGCAAGGCCACGCGGCTGAACCACTC
Source organism: Myxococcota bacterium (assembly GCA_044347905.1). Taxonomy (GTDB): domain Bacteria; phylum Myxococcota_A; class UBA9042; order UBA9042; family UBA9042; genus SXRM01. The sequence continues at coordinate 8,938 of JBIKTV010000153.1, read as the reverse complement.
CAGGTGCGGGCGGAATTCGTGGGCCACGCCCGTGGAAAACCCCAGCGATTGGAAAGCCCTGCGCGTAGGTTGGCGCAAAAATGGCGCATACACGGCAGAGGTGTCGAGGCGCCAGCGGTCGGCAGCGGCCAGGATCGGTCGCTCAGGCTCCACCGGCGCACAGGCCAACCAGCGCGACAGGAAGGGCTCCAATTTGTCCAAAGCCTGGCTCAGGGGCACGCGCAATTCAGCTTCCAGCAAGCGGCGTTGGGCCGAATAGACCGCCACGGTCAGCTCGGTCTCCTGGGCGCCGCGGCGCAGAGACCCGTGGATCAGCCAGCGCACCCCAAGGCGCCGCGAAATCTGGAACAGCCGCTGGTGGTCGCCGTAGGGGCGCAGGCTATCCGCCGTCGTCAGGTGGTCGGTCAGCGCAGAGGCCAAGGCGCTGGCGACGGCGGGCGGGAAGAAATTGGGCCGAAAGCGCCGGTCCGGCTGCAGGGCAAAGCCGTCCTTGAGGGCGATGTGACCCTCTGCGGCGCGGCCAGAGTCGACCAGGGCGACCCCCAGCATGAACTGAGCGTCCGCGTAGGGCTTGGGATCAATCACGTCTTGCAGCGCATCTCTGTATAAATGCGTGGACTGCTGTAGCTTTTCAACGGACCTCGCCGCTGCGAGCGAGAGATACAGCTCCAGGCCAAGGCGGTAGAGCTGCTGGGCCGCCTGGGCCTGGGCCGTGGCCGCGGGGTCATCGCCCAGCAGGCGCCGCACTTCGGCCACAGGGAGGGGCCGCACCATCGGCGCACTGGCCAGCAGCCGCGCCAGCTCGGCCTCCACGGCTTCTGCATCCGCGCCGCCGGCCAGGGCCTTGTCTGCGGCAAAAAGATCGCTTGGCGAGGCCATCTGGCTCTTGAACGGCAGGATGGCCACGGCCCGGTCGCGGCGCGCATCGGCGGGTTCTGCGGCCTCGGCTGTGATCGCCACCAGCACGGCGACCAGGGCGACCCAAGCGGCGGACCAGGGCCCGCGCCCATCAAGGCGACGCGCAGGATCGCGGGGCCTCACTGGCCGCTCGCGGGGTTGCCGGCGCTGGGGCCAGGCGGGCAGATCAGGTCGGAACTGCTGATTTCGCTAGCACTTGTGTGGGCGATTAGCTCGATCGATGTGGTTTGACCGTTGAGCGCTGAGGTGGCGTCATCGACCTGCAGGTGCAGCCTCAGCACACCCAGTTCATCGCGGGCCAGCGTGGCGCGGGTGCGCACGGGTTGTTGCGGCGAAGAGCCGGGCAGGCAGCCGCGCATGGAGAATGCCGCCTTGCCGCTGTCCGACCGGCCGCCATACACCAGCGCACAGGCGCATTGGCCATCGGGCGGCGCGGCGTCGCGGGCGCGCACGTAGCTGCCCTGGCGATAGAAACGCATCAAGCCGCTGAGGTCCGGGCCGTATTCGCCCAGCACCAACTCCAGAGCCAGTGGCTCGCCTGCTGGGCCGAAAAGCAGAGGGTTTGCAGCGCCTTGGGCCGGTGCCGTGCCGCGCCAGATCCCGCCAAACTCGTTGTCCGCCGCACAGCCGCTACCGACAAGCAGGCCCAGCACCGCCGCAATTCCGACACCTAGGGCCAGCGGTTGGGCATAAGCCCCTTGGGCGATGGCCAGCTTGGGCATCAGGCCGGCTCAATTCCCGCCCGAGGGGGCATAGAGGCCGCTGCGAAAGTCGCTGAGAATCTGCCCATGATCAAAGCACAATTCTGGCAACTCGCCCCAGGCAAACACCTCGACGCGGGCGGCGTCGTCGCCGGCCAGCACCTCACCATCCGCCTGCACGGCGTAAACCACGCTGACGGTGGGCTTGCGCGGATCGCGGGCCGGGTCTGAGTAGGTGTGCATCTGGTACAGCAGCTTGCCGTCGAGCCCGGTCTCTTCCGCCAGTTCGCGCAAAGCCGCTTGCTCGCAGGACTCTCCGGCGTCTACGTGGCCGCCCGGCAGCGCCCAGCCGTAAGGTGGCCAGCGCCGTTCAATCAGCACGACGCCGCGCCGACCATCGGTCAACTCGCGCTCCACGATGCAATCCACAGTGAGGATCGGCCCGGGCTTGTCGACGTAGGTCACGAGATCCTCCGGCCCAGAGCCTGCGAAAATAATAAGGATGTGCAAGAACAGCTGGGGAAGAGACTTGGCTTTTCAACCCTCAAGGCCTCGGGACTGCCGCTCATCCGCGTCCTCTCAGAGGCGTCTACTCCAAAGGTGCGCACACCACCTGAAAGTTGTCGATGTAGATGCCCGATCCGCCGCGGATGCCCACGGACACCATGTTGGGCGGGCAGATCGCCTCAAATGGCGTGCCGCCGACGCCGCCTACGGAGGTCAGATTGATGTGGTTGCGCCCGACCTTGACCTTGAGCTTGCGCTTTTGCAGCTCGTCTAGGGCATCTTGAAGCAGTTTGGCGGTAAAATTGCCCAGGCGGCCGCTGCTTTCTGCCCGCTCGGCCTCATAGGCAAAGCCGGCCTTTTCTGCATAAGAGACGATGCGCTTGCCGTCGCCGCCGCCGATCGACACTTCTTGGCCGATCGCCGCACCGCCGCCCGCGAGCGCTTCTTCAAGCACCACGCCGACCCCGGGGATGCTCACCGCCAGGACTGCGCTCTTGGGGTCCAGGTCCTTGGGCAGGTTGCTCATGCGGCCCAGGTGCAACACGTAGTGGCCGTTGTCGACCGCGACCCAGTGCTTCTCTTTCCAAAACGTCTTCTTGGAACCGGGTTTGTGCAGGGCGAACTGCATCGGGAAGATCCCGGACACCGGCTTGTTGTCGTCGTCCTTCAAGGTACTTTGGTAGCTGATCACGGTGCGCTTGTCAGCCATCTTGGCCGGTTCGCCAGCGCGGGCTGCGACAGGCCACAGCAACACCGCCCCAATCAACAGCGATGTCGCGCGGCGCCACAGTCCCGAGGTCTGGGGCGCTTGAACGCGGCATAACCCAGCCAATCCGTTAGAAACCTTGGACATTGCCTCTCCAGTTCGCGGGGTTTGCCGCAGGGGCAGCACTGCGCGCGGCGCGAATTGTTACAGCGGATCGCCGTTCACTGCAAACCGAGCCCAGAGAATCGCCCAGCGACGGCGTCACAGGCCGCTGCCTTCTTGCAGTCCGCCGTCCAGCCAGAGCCACAAGCTGTCTCCAGCGCGGCTCACGGAGGTGACGACCGTCCCGCTGGGCAACAAGCCCTCTAGCGGCAACACCGCGGCGGGCTCTGAGATTCCCTGAATTGCCGCGCCGACCAGCTGCGCCAGCCTCTCCGTGGCCCCCGCGGCGACCGCATCCCCTAGCAGCGGGCTTGAGACCACGGCGCTGTCCATCGCCGCATGGGCAAAAAGCAATTGCACTTTGCCGGCGCTCGTGACGGCGGGCCGCAGCACCCCGCGAAGGCGCCCGCGCAGGGTCAGCACCACGGCTTCGGCGCCGCCTACGGGGGCGACAATTTCCAGCGTGGCATCGGAAAACGTCCATTCCAGGGCCGGATTTTCCTGCCAATCGACGACCGACCACTCGCCACTGGCATGGGGCCACAGGCGCACGGCGGTCGGGGCGCTGTCGAGCCACTGCGCCAGGTCGGGGGCAATTTCCTGCAGCCATTCCACGGAGATGGGGGCGGCAGTGCTCAGTGGAGCTTGGCGGCACCAACCACCCGCGCGCACCCACGCCCAGCCCAAATGGGCGATCAGCGCCGCATCCAGGTTGAGACCTCGGCGCAAGATGCTCTTGCCGCTGGGCACTTGTGTCGGCTGGACCGAGGCGTGCGGGGCGATCTGCGGCGGCGCGATGTCCACCGCGCAGGCGTGGCGCTCCACATCCACGGCGGCATCGAGGCGGGCAAGGGTCAGATTTGCCCCGCGGGTCAGCAGGTTGGCGCTGCTATCCGCGCCGAACACGCTCTGCACTTTCAGCTTGAGCGGTGGCGAACCCAGCGGGCCGACGGTCGTCTGGCCGGCCAGGGCCAGCTGCGGGGCAAAAGAGGCGCGCATCGCGTGCAGCGCGGCGGCCGATAGGCGGGGCAAGAGCGCGTCGGCTAGCATCTGGCGGATTTGCTGGTCCAGGTACGGGCCGGCGGTTGGCGCTAGCGGGGCTAGGCAGGCCTCAGGGGCGGAAAAGCCCGGGCCCTGCCAATTGATTTTGGGTGCGTCCACCAATTCTGCTTGGGCTTGACCGCCGGCCAAGGGGGCAAAGCGCACGCTGACGACCGCGCTGCCGCCGCTGGCCAGCCACTTGAGCGCACACGCCGCGGCGCCGCTCTTGCCGATCGACATCGGCAGCAGCAGCTTGCCCAGCTCTGCCGTGAGCTGAAGGTGGCCCGCGGGGGTCCACGCCGCTTGAACCGCGGCCACGTCGATCGTGCCGGCGACTGCCGAGCGCTGATGGCCGCTCTCCGCAAGCGAGAGAGGCGGTGCGGCGAACTCCACTTGCTTGCCGGTCAATACGCGCACTGTTTCAGATAGTTGGGGCAAGTCTTGGTCCGCCACCGCCGCAGCGATGACATGGCCAAGCTGGTGGGTTGCGGCGATCGGCGCCTCAAGCGGTGTCCACGGAGAATTGCAGGCCGCCGACAACAGCGCGCAGGTAAGCCCCAGGGAGGCCGCGAAAGCCGCGGCGAAGCGGCTCATTTCCATACCTCGGGCGGCAGGGGCCACTGCACGACCCGCGAGCCGGTGGGGCCGCGGGTCGCGTCCACCGCCACCCAACTGAGCCAAATGGCGCTGTCGCCGCTGACTGCGGGCCACAACTGCCGGCTTTTGCCCAGGAGTTGCGCGGGCGGACTGACGCGGGCAAAGCCACCCGCGGCGCGCTGCAGCGCCAGTTCGGCACTCCAGCGCGAACCGTTGAACCAGGCGACCGCCGCGCTGCCGTCGGAGCGCACGGCCACCGACAGGCTGGCGCCGATCCAGTCGCGCTGTTCTGTGCCGGCGGGGCCGGGGACAGCGCCGCTGGCCACCAGCTCGTGACTGACGACGCCCTTGGCCGCCCGGGCCAGCATCACCGCACTGCGGCTGGCGTCGCGGTAGGCCACCACCAATTCGCCGTCCGGGCCCACGGCCATGGCTACCGGCAGGCCGACGTCGCCTGTGTCGGCGCCGCTGAGGGGGTCGGTGCCGGCGAGGCGCGCCGTGCTCCAGCCTTCGCCGGTGTCGATACTGAGGAGCACATCGCCGTGGGTGGCGTCGTAGGCGGCAACGGTCAACCCCGCCGCCGGGGCCGCCAGGGCAAGAGAGCGGCCGATGTCACTGCTGGGGACTGCGCCTTTGCGCGGCGGCGGCGGCGAGGGCAGGGTTTGGGCCTTCCATTCGCCGTTCAGGCCGCGTTTGGCCACGCGCACGGCGGCCGCGTCGCCAGCGCGCCAAGCCACTGCAGGCTGGCCTTCCCACCAGGCGATCGACAGCGGTCGCACCACCGTCCCCGCCGCCGCTGCCTCTACTTGCTGGACCTGCCAACTGCCAGCGCGGCCCCGGCCGTACCAAAGCGTGCGATCGGCGTCGCGAATCCAGGCGACGTGGAGATCGCCGTTTTCAGAGCGCACGGCCGCGGAAGTCTGCCCGGCGGGCTGCTGATTCTGGCTGGCGGCGGGCCCGGCCAAAAAGCTGACTTCGTTGCCATCGATCACCGCCAAGCTTTGGCGATCCTTGGCAAATCCCACCACCACCGGGGCGATGTTGCCCCGGCCCACAGCGGCAATGCCGCCAAACAGCGAGGTCTGCAGGGCGGGGCCGCTCGTCTGGAGTTCGCACAGGCCCGTGCTGTCGACGCACTGGTAGCCGATCGGGCAAGCGCCCGCCGCGCAGGTCTGCTCGTCGCGAGCGCAAGCAGGCGAAAGGCCAGCGATCATCCAGACAAATCCCAGGAACTGCCCCAGCCAACCGGCGAGACGCGAACGCTGAGCTGAGGAGGAAGGCCGGAGCATGGTTCGAGCATCCCGAATCTGCAGCGGCGATGCAAGCGTTCCGCGCCGGTTGTTCTGCGCTTGCCGTCGGCTGGCGCGGAAATGCCTTGGCCCCGCCGCGATGATCAGTGGGCGTCCGCCCAGCTGTGACCCCAGCGCACGTCGACTTGCAGGGGCGCCTTCAAGTCCACGCGCAGCCCGCGCCCGTCCGTTGGGATGCCCTGGCCGGCCCGCAGCATGGCTGTCCGCACGGCCTGAGCGACCGCGGGGGCGTCGGCCTCATCGCACTCCAGCACCAATTCGTCGTGGACTTGAAGCAAGAGATCGGCTTTCAATCCAGCATCTTCTAGCTCAGAGCGCACCAGCAGCATGGCCCTCTTGATCAAGTCCGCCGCCGTCCCCTGCACGGGGGTGTTGACCGCGATCCGCTCGGCCCCGGCGCGCTCGGCCGGATTCGCGCTGGCCAGACCCGGCACGGGCCGGCGGCGACCCAGCAGCGTGCGCACTTCACCGGTGGCGCGGGCTTGGCTCAGCACCCCATCCATCCAGCGGTGCACGGCCGGAAAGCGGACAAAGTACGTGTCAATAAACCCTTTGGCTTCCTTGAGCGACACGCCGATCTCGCGCGACAGCCGCTGCGGACCCATGCCGTACAGGATGCCAAAGTTGATCGTCTTGGCGGCGCTGCGCTGGCTGGGCTCCACCAGTTCTGGCAGGAGATTGAACATGCGCGCCGCAGTTTCGCGGTGGATATCCATGCCTTTAGCAAAGGCCTCTTGCAGCCCCGGATCGTCGGCGAGGTGGGCCATCACCCGCAGCTCGATCTGACTGTAGTCGGCGCTGACCAGAACTCGACCGGGAGCGGCGACAAAAGCGCTGCGAATCCGCCGGCCTTCCGTGCTGCGGATCGGAATGTTCTGCAGGTTGGGGTCAATCGAGCTGAGCCGTCCCGTCGCCGCCACCGCTTGGTGGAACCAGGTGTGCACCCGCCCGGTCTGCGGCTGGACCATTTGCGGCAGCATTTCTGTATAGGTGGAGCGCAGTTTGGTCAGCTGCCTCCAGCGCAGCACCCGCGCTGCGACGGCGTGCTTGTCTTCCAGCCCCTCCAGCACGGATTGATCCGTCGACCAGCCGCTCTGGGTCTTCTTCTTGGCCGGCAGGCCCAGGCTCTCAAACAGCACCCGCCCCAGCTGCTGCGGCGAACCGATGTTGAACTGCTCGCCGGCAAGCTGCCAGATCTGCGCCTGTTCGCTGGCGATTTCCGTGGCCAGCCAAGCCGATTGCCGCGCCAGCTCTTCGCAGTCCAGGCCGATGCCGCGGCGCTCCATGTCGGCCAGCACCTGGCTCAGCGGCAGCTCCAACTCGGTGTACAGCTCCGCGACCCCGGCTTCGGCGAGCTTGGGCTGTAACAGCGCCCAGAGCTTTAGGATTGCACAGGGCCGCGGCCCGAGCAGCGCCGCCGCCGTCCCTGCCGCCACCTGATCCCAGCCCGTCTGGGCCTTGCCCTTGCCGCCTGCTTTCAGCACGGAGTCATCCGCTGCCAAGTTGCTCGCCAGCAGCGCGTGGGCCAGCGACCGCAGATCGTGGCTGTGGGCCTCTGGATCCACCAGGTAGCTCGCCAGCATCGCGTCGCCGACCACCCCGCCCAAAGGCAGGCCAGCCGCCTCCATAACCAGCAGCTCATATTTGATGCCGCAGCCCAGTTTCTGCACGCTCGGCTCGGCCAGCAGCTCGCCCAGCTGCGCCTGCACCAGCGCCAAGGGCAGGTTTGGCGGGCCGCCCAGCTCCAGCGCATGGCCGATGGGCAGGTACCACGCCGACGCCGGATCCACCGCCAGCGCCAGGCCCACCAGCTTGCCGTAGCACGGCCGGGTGCGCTCTGCGTCGGCCAGATCGGTCACAGCCCACAGGGCTACGGTCTTGGCTTGCTTTAGGCTAGCCGCGATTTGTCCCAGATCGTCCGGCCCGGCGATGCGCACGCCGCTGGGCGCTTCGGTGCCGGGCAACGCGTCCAGGTACTCAGCCGTCAGGCGGCGAAACCCAAGATCAGCAAACGATTGTGCGAGTTTTGGCCGATCAGCAGGCGCGGGTCGAAGGTCGTCCAGGCTCCAGGGCAGATCGGCGTGGCACTCAAGCCGCACTAGCTCGACAGCCAAATCCGCAGCCTCTTTGCCGGCTTTGAGCAGCTCTTGGGTCCGCGGCGGCGTGACTTGATCCAGGTGGGCCCAGATCGCCTCCAGCGTCTGCCATTGCTGCAGCAGCTTGGCCGCGCCCTTCTCGCCGATTCCGCGCACGCCGGCGATGTTGTCGACCGAATCGCCCATGATCGCCAGCAGGTCGCCGATCTGCCGCGGCGCCACGCCCCACTTGGCGGTCACGCCGGCTTCGTCGTAGATTTGCCCTTTGCCGTCATCGAGTTGGCGGATGGCCGGCGCCCCATCGACCACCAGCTGCATCAGATCCTTGTCGCCGGATACGACCAGCACCTCAAAGCCCGCCTGATGGCCGCGGTGGGCCAGGGTGGCGATCAGGTCGTCGGCCTCTTGCCCATCGAGCTTGAGCATCGGCAGGCCCAGCTCCTGGGTGATGCGCTGGCAGATCGGCCACTGCACCTGCAATTCCTCAGGCATGTCAGGGCGATTGGCCTTGTAGCTCTCACTGAGTGCGTGGCGCCAAGTGGGCCCGCTGGTGTCAAAACACACCGCGATCCGCGCCGGCTGGTAGTCGCGCAGCAGCTTGAGCAGCATCGACGAGAAGCCGAACACTGCCCCCGTCGGCTGGCCGCTGGGGCTCGCTAGGTGGCGAATTGCAAAAAACGCCCGGAAGACCGCGTGCGACCCATCGATGAGCAGCAGCAGCGGCGCCTTGCCCGCAGTATCGGCCATGAATTCCCTCACACGCCCGTGAACATGGCGCCGCGCGCCGGGCTGCGGAGCGATCTGGCGACGTCGCGTCCCTCTGCGGTGCTACGGGCAGAAGGTCTTTTTGTCGGCGCAGCAGTCGCCAAAGCTCTCGCAGCTGGCGTCGCAATAGCAGGG
>JBIKTV010000585.1:0-3520 GCA_044347905.1 Myxococcota bacterium | reverse complement strand
AGCAGGATCCGGCGATCGCCAAGCAGATCGACGCGGAGCAGGCTGCTTCCAATGCCGTGGGCGCTGGCGGCACCCCGTCGTTCTTCATCAACGGCAAGCTGATTCAGGGCGCCCAGCCGGTCGACGCATTCAAGAAGGCCATCGATGCCGCCCTGGCCGACGCCAAGGCCGTGTCCGCCGGCAAGACCGGTCTCGACCTGATGAAGGCCACTTTTGCCAAGCACGGCGGCGACATCGGCACCAAAGTCGTCGAGTACTACATGGAAGGCAAGGCTCCGGCCGCCGCCGCTGAGGCCGCGCCCCGCGCCGGTCAGGAAGAGGCCAAGGCGCCGGAAGGCCCCGCGACCCCGCCGGCCGACAGCTACGACGTCTGGAAGGTTCCGGTCGATCCCAAGCGCGACGCGGTCAAGGGCGGCGAGAACTACCTGGTCACCGTCGTCGAAATCTCTGACTTTGAGTGCCCCTTCTGCTCGCGCGGCGCCAACGCCATGACCGAAATCGAGAAGGCCTACGGCGACAAGGTCCGCCTGGTGTTCAAGCACCACCCGCTGCCGTTCCACAAGAACGCTCGCGCCGCCCACCTCGCCAGCATCGCCGCCACCAAGCAGGGCAAGTTCTGGGAATTCCATGACAAAGCCTTTGCGAACCAGCAGGGCCTGACCGAAGAGAACCTCGTCGCCTGGGCCAAAGAGATCGGCCTCGACATGGCCAAGTTCGACGCCGTCCGCAAGGATCCGGCCACGGACAAGCAGATCGGCGAAGATATGGAAATGGCAGGCGGCATCGGCATCCGCGGCACCCCCGGCTTCTTTATCAACGGCCGCAAGATCGTCGGCGCCCAGCCGGTGCCGGTGTTCAAGGCCGTCATCGACGAAGAAATCAAGAAGGCTGAAGCCGCCGGCAAGAAGGGCGCTGCCTACTACAGCGACATCGAAGCCAAGGGCAAGGTCTTCACCGAGCTGAACGACAAGGTCAACGAATTCAACGTTGAAGGCCTGCCGTTCAAGGGCCCCAAGGACGCGCCGATCACCATCGTCGAGTTCTCTGACTTCCAGTGCCCGTACTGCTCGCGCCTGGCCGAGCCGATCAAGGCCGCGATGGACGCCAATCCGGGCAAGGTCAAGGTCGTGTTCGCCCACTTCCCGCTCTCCTTCCACCAGCAGGCCAAGCCGGCTTCGGCCCTGGCCCAGATGGCGTTTGAGAAGCTGGGTTCGGACAAGTTCTGGGAGACCCACGACCTGCTCTTCGCCGCCCAGCGCGAGCTCGGTGACGAGAAGTTCAAGGAGATCGCCGGTAAGGTCGGTCTGAAGTGGGAAGAAGTGGACGCCGCGATCAAGGCCAACAAGTACGAGGACCTGATCAAGAAGACCATGGAGATGGGCGAGAAGGGTGGCGTCGAAGGCACCCCGTCGATCTACATCAACGGTCGCAAGTTCGAGCCCACGGCTGGTTACACGCCAGAGGCGTTCGGCAAGGCCTTTGCCCTGCTGAACAAGAAGTAGCCTCCGCGGCGCTGGCTCGGCCGGCGTCCCAGGGCAGCAAGAAAAGCGAAGGCCGTCGGAGCGATCCGGCGGCCTTCGTGTTTTTGGCTTGCTGGCAGGACGACTCCGCTAAACCGAAGCGATTTCAAGGATCAGACAAGATGATCCCTCTTGTCCGACCCGCCGTCCCAGCAAAACGCCCAGGCGACGCCCGCGATCCGCGCAATCGCAACGCCAAAGATATGAACTTGTAATTTCAGCGATCAGACAAGACCCTCGGTCCCGTCGCCGGCGCGAACGTCTGGCCTATTCTTGGCCGGCGCCGCCGATCATCCCAAAGCGATTCAGCAGGTTGCGCACTCGCGCGGGCAGGAGGCGCCGCAGGTCCCAGCGCTTGGCTTGGGCATCTGGGCAAAGGCGCTGCACCAAGCTGCGCGGTCGCGCCTGCCCTGCCAAGGCCCCAAAGCGCACCAGACCGCCGTGAACTTCGGCCCACTGCAACAGCTGAGCCAGATCTGGCTGGCCACCTTGATCCCACTGGGACCGGGAGATAGCCAGGAAATCCGGATCCTTCCGCGGGGCCACCGCGACCGCAGCGCCGGCTTTCAGCGCCCTGAGCAGCGACTCCACCACGCTGTCCGGGTCGGCCTCCACATCGACCAGCACCACGGCATCGCCGGGCAGGCCTTTGAGCAGGGCTTGCAGCGTCGCCGCAGGCTCTACCAAGCCGCCGGGTCGGACGATCAGCCGCACCCCCGGGTGTTCTTCGACCTTCTGCGCCGTGGCGTCGGTCGAGCCCAGGTCCAGCACCGCCCAGCGCAGGTCTGCTTCCGGCAGAACCGTGCGCCACGCCTTGAGCTTTTCCTCAAGCATACCAGCGTGGTTCCTCGTGACCAGCGCCACGGTCGCGCCGCCACTAGCCATCGCGGTTTCCCACGGCGGCGCACAGCTCGCTGCCCCCGCCGGCCCCGGCTCGCGCTTGTGGCGTGCGGCCTCCAGGGCCCGCGCCTGGCTGTCTTCATGGGTCCGGCGCTCTGGCTGGGCCGGCACGGCCGCTGCGGCGTCTTTGGCCGGCGCTGGCGCTGCCGCAGCCGGGCCTCGCGACTCCGGCTCCGCCGCCCCGCGATAGCGCATCGCCCGCTCCTGCATCGACACCGGCGCTGGCCGCTGCGGCGCCTCCCGACCCGGCGGCATCTCCCTGTCCGGATGGCGCGCCATCTCGCGGGTTTGCCTTTGCCGGTCGGCGAGTTCAGCCATGCTCAGCGGGCGCGGCGGCAGCGGTGCGGCGCGCGGCACGGGCAGCGGACGCTCCACGGGCGCAGGCGCGGGCCGGCGCGGCGGCGGCTCTACCAGCGGCTGGCGGCGCGGATAGCGCGGTTCTGTAGCCAACCCCTGGGGTTCTGCCCTGGCCGGTTCTTGCGCGGCAGGTAGGCTCTCGGCTGCCTCGACAGTCGGCCGGCTGGGGGCCGCCGGCTCAGCAGCGGGAGCAATCTGGGCCGCTGGGGCGGTCTCTGCCGCAGCGACAGCCGCGGGCCCTGAGGCGGCCTTGGCCGGGGCCTCTTCGGCCATCCCCAGATCGAGCATGGGCTCGTCAGCGCCGGCCTTGCGCCGGGCCTTGGCGGCCTTGGGCGGCTTGGCAGGAGCCGGGGCGCGGCCAGCGGGTTCCGCGGCGCCTAGGGGCTCTGCGAGGCCAGCATCGGCCACAGCCTGCGCCGCTGGCCGCCGGGTCGACACACGGGCCTTTGGCGCCAGCTTAGCTCCGGCCGCCTCGTCCGCATTGGCTTGGGCAGCCCCAGCCTCTGCGCCAACTGCCGCCGCGTCTGCGGATTTGGCTGGCTTGGGTCTTGCAGGGTCTGGCTTCTTGGCCGCTGCTTTGACCGGGGGCGCTGGCTCAGCAGGTGGCGCACCGGCAGCAGGCAGGACGGCATTTGCCGCTTCAAGCAGATCAGCGCCGCCGTCTGCCAGCGGGGCTTTGCGGGGTCTTGGCATAAAAGCCTCAGGTTTTTGGGCGTCCCTGCGGTCGCTAGCGGGTCACGTCG
>JBIKTV010000152.1:0-12012 GCA_044347905.1 Myxococcota bacterium | reverse complement strand
CCAGACCATGCAGCTGCGCAAACCGGACCTGCTGATCCTCAACTACGGCGGCAATGAGCGCCAGGACAACATGTCCGAAGCCAGCTATGTCGCCAAAATGACTCAGGTGGTCGAGCTGTTCAAAGCCGGGCGCAGCGATGTGACGTGCATCCTGATGGCGCCGAGCGACCACGGCAGCAAGAAGGGCGGCAAAATCATCAGCGATCCAGCGGTGATCAGAATCAGCGGCTGGCAGAAGAAGATGGCCGCGGAAGTCGGCTGCCTCTACTTTGATACGCGCGCGGCCATGGGCGGCGACGGCGCGATGGGCCGCTGGGTGCGCGACGGGCTAGGGTGGAGTGATTACAGCCACTTTACCGCGCAGGGCGAGAGGGCCATGGGCCAAATCATCTACCGCGCGCTGCTTGAAGGCCTGCGCCGCTGGCAAGTTGAGGTCAAGGGGCAAGCGGTAGGCAGTGCGTCGGACACGCCCGAGGGAGTTGTCCGGCCCACGCCGGTGGGGCTTGGGTTGGCAGCGAGGGACTTGTCTGATCTCGAGAATCGCTGAAGAAAACATCATCACCGTCCGTGCGGGCGGCAGGAGGCAACATGTCGGTCGTGAGTTGGCAGCGCCAGGGCAGCGTGGCAGTCCTGAGCATGAACAACGGAGAGAATCGCCATAACCCAGTGTATGTAGCTGAAATGCTAGCTGCATTTGACCAGATGGAGGCCGATGCCGAAGTCAAGTCTGTGGTCCTCAGCTCCAGCGACGCCAAGAACTGGTCGCTGGGCATTGACCTGGCGTGGATTCAAGCTGCCGCGGTCGATCGCGCCCGTCACGACGAGCTGCGGGCTTTTCTCAATGGTCTCAATCAGGTATTCGCCCGCGTCCTGACCTTTCCCACGCCCGTCATTGCGGCGATCGCCGGCCACGCCTTTGGCAACGGCGCGATTCTGGCCTGCGCGTGCGACTTTCGCGTCATGCGCAGCGACCGCGGCTTCTTCTGCTTTCCAGAGGTCGACGTAAACATTCCATTTCTTCCCGGGATGTTGGCGATTGTTGAGAAGGCCGTGCCCATGTACAAACTGGAAGAACTCTACTTCAGCGGCAAGCGCGCGGGCGGCCAGGAACTCCTGGATCACCACATCGCCAGCGCTGCGCCCGAGGGCGCCGAGGCCACCTTGCAGACCGCTGTGGCGCTGGCCGCGGGATTCCAGAAGCCCCGTGGCGTATTTGGCGAGATCAAGCGTCGCAAGCACGCGCAGATCTTGGCTATTTTTGGCGGGGCGGACCAGGAGATCATCCGGCGGCTGAGCTTGACGGCGTAACACAGCCACGGACAAACGGAGCACGGCGATGACAACTCCTTTGCCTCCAGCCGCTGACAGCGCCATCGCCTCCGCCAAGGTGCAGAGCATCGGCGTGGTCGGCGGCGGCACCTCGGGCTACTTCGCCGCGCTGGCGCTGAAAAAGGCCTTTCCTCAGGTGCGCGTTTGCGTCGTCGAGTCGAGCGCCATCCCGATTATCGGCGTCGGCGAGGCCACGACCACGCTCATGCCGCCATTTCTCCACGCGCAGCTGGGGATCGACCCGGTGGAGCTCTTTGCCGAGGTAGAGCCGACCTGGAAGCTCGGCATCCGCTTTGACTGGGGGCCGCAAGCCGGCGAATTCTTTCCCTATCCCTTTGGCCCCTCTTGGCCGATCGAGGCCCACGCCCACGACCAGCACATTCGCGACCAGTCGTTCACGGCCATGCTGATGGCCCAGGACCGCGCGCCCATTCTGCAGCACCAAGACGGCGCCCAGGAGAGTCTGCTGCCTTGGCTCAAGTTCGCCTACCACTTGGACAATAAGCGATTCGTTCGCTATCTGGCCAAGCTGATTTGCCGGGCGGGCATTGAACAAATCGATGCGGTGATCCAGCGGGCCCGCCGCTCTCCCCATGGCCGCGACATCGAAGCCCTGGAGCTGGCCGACGGTCGCGAGCTGCGGTTCGACCTGTACGTAGACGCCTCGGGCTTTCGCTCTCTCATCATGGGCGAGGCGCTGGAGTCGCCGTTTATCGACTATAAATCCAGCCTGTTCTGCGACACGGCCCTGGTGGCGGAGATGCCCAACGGCGGTGTGGTGCGGCCCTATACGCAGGCTGAGACCATGGAGGCCGGTTGGTGCTGGCGCATCCCGGTGCGCGGAGAGGATCACCGCGGCTACGTTTTCTCGTCGCAATTCCTGAGCGTGGACCAGGCTGAAGCGGAGATGCGCGCCAAAAACCCGCAGATGGGCACCCCTTGGCTTGTGCGCTTCCGCTCGGGGCGCCACCGCGATTTTTGGCAGGGCAACGTCGCAGCGCTGGGCAACGCCTACGGTTTTGTAGAGCCGCTGGAGTCCACCGCGCTGCACATGGTGATTATCGAACTGGCCTACTTGATCGGCGGGCTCAGCGCGGGCGGCGACCTGCAGGCCCATCAGGCCCACGCCAATCAGCATGTCGGCGGTCACTGGGACTACCTGCGCTGGTTCCTCGCGCTCCACTACAAGTTCAACCAGCGGCTGGAGTCGCCCTTCTGGCAGGCGTGCAGGCGCGAGGTCGACGTGTCAGGACTACAGGGGTTCCTAGACGATTTTGCTGCGCGGGGGCCGTGGCGAGAGCGTTCTGGGCTGGCCTACCCGCATCGCGACCCTGCGTTTAGCTACGAGGGGTTGATGATCCTTCTGTTGGGCCAAAAGGTCGCTTGCCCTTTGCCGGTCGTGGCGATTGGGCGCGAGGCCTGGCAGGCGCAAACCCGCGCTCGGCGCGACCTGGCTGGGCTGGCCATGCCCCAAGCGGAGGCCTTGGCGCTGCTGCAGCGGAATCCGGCGATGCTCGCACAGCTGATGACCGAGCCGGGGAGCTGGCTCAACTCTGGCGAAGAGCTGCTGCAGGTTCGCCCAGAGCTTGGAGAGAGCGTGCATCCCCAGGCGCGGCCGACCCTTCCGCCGGGACCCTATGCCGATCTGTTGACGGGTCGCCGCGGACCGCCGCCCCGGTAGCAGCGGAGCGCTGAGGTCTGGACACCCAGGGCGCCGCAGCGCAGGCATCAAGCCTTGCCAGTCGCCGGTTCGCGGGCGCAGACTCGTCAGCTGCTGCGGTCCGGGCCGCGGCTGAGTTTGGAGTTCGCCATGGCCGACGCGCCGCCGATTCCGCCCCCGCCGTGGACTGAAGAGAAGGTGCGGGCCCTCACGGAGCACTCCACCGACATCATTTCGCTTTTGGACGCTCAGGGGCGGCTCCTCTACAACTCTCCGGCTGCCCAGCGCATTAGCGGGTTCGCGCCGGAAGAGCTTGAGGGTATTGATACCTTTGAGTTTATCCACCCCGATGACCGCGATCAGGTGGCGGAGAAATTTTCTCAGGCGCTGGCGACGCCTGGGGGCACAGTCACCATCGAATACCGCTACCGGCAAAAATCCGGTGGGTGGACGTGGATGGAGGCCGTCGCTTCCAATCAGCTCGACAATCCCAATGTCCGCGGTATCGTGGCGAATTCCCGCGATATCACCGAGCGCAAGCGCGCCCAAATGGAGCGGCAGGCCTTAGAAGAGCAGCTCCTGCACCGCCAGCGGCTTGAGTCGTTGGGCACCCTCGCAGGGGGGATTGCCCATGATTTCAATAATCTCTTGAGTGCGGTCAGCCTGCATGTCGCCCTGGCCTGGATGGCCTGCGAGGATCAGGATGTCCGCAAGGAGCTAGCCGGCGCTGAGGCCGCGGTCAAGCACGCCTCTGATCTCACAAGGCAATTGCTCGGCTTTGCCCACCGCCAGCCCACCAAGCCGCTGACTTTGGACCTGGCCCAGGCTCTAGAACGCCTGCGGCCGATGCTGGAGCGCGTGCTTGGAGGCCGTGTTGAGGTGAGTCTGGAGGCGTCGCCTGTGCCGCTGTGGGTCAAGCTCGACCCGGCGCAGCTGGAGCAGGTCGTTGTGAACCTGGCGACAAATGCCCGCGATGCCATGCCCAACGGCGGCTGCGTGTCCCTGAGCTTGGCGCCGTGCCCCGCAGAGCAAATCCGCGACGGCCAGCCGCAGGCCCTGCTCCAGGTCCGCGACGACGGCATGGGCATCGCCCCAGAGATTCTGCCGCGGGTATTTGAGCCGTTTTTTACCACCAAGGAGCTCGGTCGCGGCACCGGCCTAGGGCTGGCGGTGAGCCATGGCATCGTCGTTCAGGCGGGCGGTCAGATCAGCCTGCAGAGCGTGCCGGGCAAGGGTACGACCGTGTCTGTGCAATTGCCCCTGACCGAGCCCGCTCCTCAGCCCCAGCTCACCCCGGAGGAACAGGCCGGTTCGGCGCGGCCCGGGGAGCGGGTGTTGCTGGCCGATGACGATGACTTTGTTCGGGTTGTCACCAAGCGCATGTTGGCCAAGCTCGGCTGGCAGGTCGATGACGTGCGCGACGGCTTGGAGGCGGTGGTGCGGATGGCCGCCTCCCCTGCGCTTTACGCCGCTGCGGTTTTTGACCTGCGCATGCCGCGGATGGGCGGCGAAGAAGCGGCGCAGCAGGTGCGGGCGCTGGCCCCGGGTCTGCCGATCATCTTCATCTCAGGCTACGTGGACGAGGAATTGCCGCTGGAGCGGGTTGTGCAGAAGCCGTTTGACGGACCTGCCCTGGGCGGCCACCTGCGCCGAGCCATTGACGCCAAGCTCGCCGGAGCCGCCTAGGCCTTTGCGTATCCCGGCGGACAAGACCCTCCATTGCGGCCGAGGCCCAGCGACCGGCAGCAGGGTTCAGTCGATCGGCAAAACACTCTGCTCCATCGCCTCAAAGGTGCGCACCGTCCAATCGACGGTCAACGGCAGTAGCGCGGTCTGCAAATGCTCTTGCAGGCCAGGCACGTCGCCCAGGGTCAGCGCCATCACCGTGGGCCCCGCACCGGAGATAAACACGGCGACGACTTCGCGGTGCCCGCGGGTCTCCTCTTCCACCTTGGCAAAATCGGCGATCAGCGCCGCGCGCCAACTCTGGTGCAGGCGGTCCTGGCAGCCGGCGCGCACCAGATCCGCATCGCCGCGCCGCAGGCCTTCAAGCAAAAGCGGCAAGTGGCCCAGGTTGAACACGGCATCGCGCTGCGGCACCTGCGACGGCAGCAGGGCGCGGGCGTGGTGGGTCGACACCTGGCGGTCCGGCGTCATGGCCACAAAGCGCCAATCTGGGTGAATCGGCAGGCGCGCGCAGTGCAATTCGCCCGGCCGATCCACGCGGTGCTGAAAAGCCGACGCCGTCAGCCCGCCAAAAACCGCCGGCACCACGTTGTCCGGGTGGCCTTCAAATTCGGCGGCGAGCCGGGCGATCTCATGGAGATTCCAGTCAAAACCGCCAAGTTGCCGCGCGGCAACTGTTCCGGCGACGATGCAGGTCGACGAAGAGCCGAGCCCGCCGCCCATCGGCACATCGGACTGCACTTGCAGCGTCAGCCCGGGCAGGTGGACGCCGCGCTCGCGGAGCAGCTGCCGGCAGGTCTTGAGCGCCAAATGGTCGGCGGTGCGCAGGTCTGGCGGGCCGCCTTGCACGGTATCGCCGCTGTCCGTCGCAATAAACCGGAACTGATTGAACAGGTTCAGGGCCACGCCGACCACGTCAAAGCCGGGGCCCAAGTTGGCGCTGGTCGCCGGTACGCGGATGTCGACTTGCATGGGTCACCTACCAGGGTTGTTGGGCAAAATCAAGCACTTCACCTAGGGTTCCGCCGATGTCGCAGCTGCGTTGGTGCAGCACCGGAGCCTGCCAAAGCGCCCGCAGCGCCGGCGGAGGCTGTTCCCCGGTCGCCGCGGCGGCCGCTTGGGCATCGCGCTGTTCGTCGCCGCTTGGCTCCAGCCCCAAGGCCGCGGTCAAAGCGCCGGTGAACTTCCACGGCGAGGCCGTCGCCACCACCAGTTGCGCACGCAAGGACGCGGGCTGGCGCTGCGCTAGGGTCCAGGCCACGGCGGTGTGCGGGTCCAGCAGGTAGCGGTGCTGGCGCCACACCTCGGCCATCGTCTGGACCGTCTCTTCCTGCGACACCCACCCGCCAAAAAACGTCTGGCGGAGCGTCTGGAGGGTCTTGTCTGAGGCTTGAAAACATTGGCTTGTCTTGAGCTGGTCCTGCAGATCGCCCAGCGCCGCCGGGTCGTCCAGGGCCTCCGCCAGCAGCCGCTCCAGGTTTGATGAGACTAGGATATCCATTGATGGCGAGTTGGTCACGGCCAGGGCGCGGCGGGCGTCATAGCGGCCCGTCTCCCAGAAATCGGCGAGCACGCGGTTGGCGTTGCTGGCACAGCCCAGGCGCTGCAGCGGGGCCCCCAGCCGCCGGGCCCACCAAGCGGACAGCAGGTTGCCAAAATTGCCCGACGGCACAACGCTTTCCATCGGCTCGCCCGCGGCCAGCACCCCCAGCCGCCGCAGCTCAGCCCACGCCCACAGGTGGTAGGCGACTTGCGGCACCAGCCGACCGATGTTGATCGAGTTGGCGCTGCCCAGGCGGATTCCTTGATCGGCCAGGGTTTGCGCCAATTCACGGTCGCTGAGCAGCGCCTTCACCGCGCGCTGGGCATCGTCAAAGTCGCCGTGCAGGGCCACCGGGCGGATCCCCGCCGCGCTGCAGCAGACCATCTGGCGCCTCTGCAGCTCGCTAATGCCGTGGGCCGGGTAGAACACCAGCGTGCCAATGCCGGGGGAACCGCCCAGGCCGTGCAGCGCCGCCGAGCCCGTGTCGCCGCTGGTGGCCGTAAGCACCAAAAGGCGTTGGACGGGGCGATGTTGTAGCAGGGTCACCCTCAAGAGTTCAGGCAGGGTGCCCAGGGCCACGTCTTTGAACGCCGCGGTCGGGCCGTGGAACAGCTCCAACACCCAGCGCTGGCCGACCTGCTTGAGCGCGGCAATCGGCTCGTCGCCAAAGTGATCCTGGCAGCGCTGGGCGGCACGGGCGGCGAGTTGCGGACCCAGCTCGCCAAAGAAAATCTCCAGCAATTGGCCCAAAATCTCCGGCATCGTCAGGCCGACCAGCGCTTCAGCGCCCCCGGGCAAAGAGGGGAACACCTCAGGCACGTAGAGCCCTCCGTCCGGCGCTTGGCCTGCGAGCAGAGCTTCTGCGGCGCTGACGGCGGGTGCCTTGCCGCGGGTACTGACGTAGCGCATTTGCCCTCCGGACCGGTGTGCGAGACGCCGATTGTGCTCTGCGGCGGCGATTTGCGCCACGGCGGCAGCGGTGCCACCATGCGCGGGCACGTTGCTCTGCGCCCAGCCCACACGGCCAGGGGGGACCATGAACCTCAGAATTCCGGTGCTCTTGCTTGTTGCCTCCAGCTGCCTGTACTGCTCGGCGGCGCGCCAGCGGGAGTCGCGCACGTCCGCGAGTGTCGGCGGCGGCTACTTGCGGGCGGGCGACAGCTCCTATGGCTGCGGCGGCGAGCTGATCAGCACCCAGGACCACCGGCAAAGCGTCGGCAGCCTGGGCATAGAACACGAGGGGGAATCGGGGTTTACCGCCGCTGTAGAGGTCGCTGCCGGCCGCGGCGAGGTGGTGGCGTTTGCCAGCCGGCCCAGTGAACAGCAGCCGGTCCTGCCCGCCGATACGCCCATGCCTTCCTACCGCATCTTGGCCGGCCACGCCCGCGTGGGGCTGGATCTCGCTTGGATTGGCGCGGAGTTGGGGCTCCAGGTGCTGGGCGGCAGTATCGGCGCCTTACCCTACGGCTTGGTGCGCGCGGGCAACTTGGATCAGGGCCTTTCCGTCGAAGGGCAGGCTGGGCAGCGCCGCGCGGTGGCGGATCCGACGCTGGCATCCCTGGGCCTGGTGTACAAGACCCCAGAAACACGCCTGAAAGCCGCCGCCGGGCTCATCGGTCGCAGCATTGAGCGCTATCGGCAGACCTTCAATCGCCTGGAGGCCGACGGGTCGATCATCGGCTCCTTCAGCAACGGCCTGGATCCCGGGCTGATCCTCAACCTGGAGACTTGGCTGGACGAGCGCTTGGCCGTGCGCGTCGGCGCCGTCCTGGGCGAACAGTGGGGCGGCACCATCGACCTGGTGATGGCCTTGACCGCGCCCGGGGGGGACCGGCGCGAGATCCGCATGCGCGCTCAGCCGCTGGAGGGCACGGAAGGGCCTGCCGAAGCACCTGTTGCGCCTGGTGAATTGCCGCCGACTGCCGAACCTGCGCCGCGCTGATTCCCAGACCTGCTGGACCAGCGATTTGACGCCCTCGCCTCCCCTCCGTACCCTCTCGCCGCGGAGGAGCGGATGCAGCGCAGGGCCGTACAGCCAAGAAACTGGGGAACCGTCAACGCCATTTTCAAGGCGATTTGCACGGTTGTGCTCCTGGCCTGGCCGTTGTTTGGGCCGCCGGCCCTAGCCCAGCCCCAAGAGCGGCAACTCCGCCTCGCTTCGGCGCTTCCCGACCACACGCCCTGGGCTGAGGCCCTCAAGCGCTGGAAGAAAGCCGTGGAGCAGCGCACGGGCGGGCGCGTGCAAGTTCGCCTGTTTCTGGACGGTCAACTAGGCTCAGAGCCTGAGGTTTTGCGGCGCTGTCAGCGGGGCGAGCTGGAGGCGGTGGCGAGCTCGGCCAATGCGATGGCGGCGCTGGTGCCAGAAGTTGCTGCGCTGCAACTGTGGTATTTGTTCAAGCATGTTCAGGAGTCACACCGGCTGCTTGACACGGTGCTGGCTGAGCCGTTCAGCAACGCCTTTGCCGCCGCCGGGCTGAGTTTTGGCTGGTGGCTTGAAAGCGGCGAGCGTCACCTGGCCAGCCGCGAGCGGCCGATCGGTTCACCCAGCGATCTCAAGGGGATGCGTCTGTATGCCCGCGATGCAGCGGCTCCCCACAGCCCGTGGCGCGCCCTGGGGGTCCAGCCTGCGCCGCTCGCTCCCGCCCAAGTGCTGGGGGCGTTGCAGGCAGGTGCGCTCGATAGCTTTGATCAAACTCTGCTTTTTGCCGTGACCGCCCGCTGGCACAGCGCGATTCGCCACTGGACCCTGACGGGCCACGCCCATCCCCCAGGGGTCATCGCTTTTTCCCAGCCGTGGTTTGCCGGCCTGCCCGCCGATCTGCAGGTCATTCTCACGGAAGAGGGCAAAGTCGCTCAGGAATTTGCCCGCCAGCGCCTACATCAGCTCGCGCCGACGCTGCTGGGCGCCGTCAAGGCCACCGGCGCGCAGGTCGTCGAACTGAGCCCCACCGAGCGCGCGGCCTTTGAGAAAGCAGCCCTGGCGGCGCGGGCGCTGTTCCGCAAGAAGGCTGTGCCGGCCGCGGTGCAAATGCTCGACCAGATTGAAGCGGCCCAGCGCAAGGCTCTGTAAATACAGGGGGCGGACATGACCGTCCCTTAGTACGAGAAGATTTCGCTCGTGCCACTGGGCAGGTGGACCCGGATGATCATGGTGTAGTTGACGACAAACACGTAGTCCTTGTCGCTTGGGTGCATCCACAGGCCGCGCTCCATCGGCAGGCCGTTGTTGCCCCATGCGCCCAGGTGCAGACAGGCGATCCCCATGAAGTTGCGGTCGTTTTCTGGGCACCACAGCGGCTCGCCCTTGCCAACCTTGGGGTCGAACAGCAGCGTCGAGCCCGACAAGCCGGCCTGCCAAATCAGGTTGCGGTGGGCGTCCCACACCACGTGGGTGCCGGAGCTGCCGTTGTGCGCGTCGGTCACGCCGTCTTTGTGCAGCATCTTGCGGTCGCCGGTGGCGATGTCGATCTCGTACAGCTCGTCGTTGAGCTCGGTCGAGGTGTACAGCTTGCCGTCCTTGACCAGCATGCCCTTGTACGGCCCCGCTTGTGGCTCGACACCCTGGCCGATGTTCTTGCCTTTGTAGAGGAAATTGTCCACACCGGTCTTGCTCCGGGTGACAAACTCGCAGCTCTTGCCGTTGGCGCTGACCTTGAGGATGCCGATGCCGTCCGAGGTCGGCGTGTAGCCGTTGTGCGCGTAACTCAGGTAGAAATTGCCCTGACCGTCCAGGCCCAAGGCCCGCGTGCCGATTTGCACAGAGGCGTAGCCGTATTTGTCGTCGCGGCCGTTGGCACAGTGGCCCCAGGGGTTGGTCGCGCCGTCCAGGTTAAAGCCCAAGTGGTTGCTGCGCCACGCGTATTCGCGATCGCCGCTCTTGGGGTCCATGCGGATGATGTCCACCGTGGCGATCAAGCTCGCGCCGATGCGCACGTAGCCGTAGCTGCCGATGTAGTACTTGCCGTCCGCACCCTTTTGCACTTCAAAGGGATACGACAGCACCGGCCCCTTGCCCACTTCCTTGATTCCCGTGGCCGGATCCTCGTAGCGGCCGCCGATCACCCGGCGCTTGCGCGTCGCGAGGTCGATGCCCATCACCGCGCCGACGTCGATGGTGATCTGATTCTCCGGCCACTTGGTCTTGTGGTCCTTCCAGACCATCAGGGCGATCAACTCGCCGCTGGCGGGCTCGGCAAAACCGCTGCGAAAACCGCCAAAATTGTGCGTGCGCGCCCGCGGCCCTTCGCCGATCTGCATGCCCAGACTGTCGGCAATGTCGGCCTTGCACTCGGGAAAATCCAGCCCGACGATGTCGACATGGCAGCGGCAATCGACCGGCAGCGCCGTCGCGTTCGCCACATGCTGGCTCAGCGGACACGGGGAGTAGTAGCGCGGGCTGTCCTGCTGGACATTCTGCACGCTGGCCTTGACCGTCACCGTCATCAGCTGCGTCACCGGCTTGCCCACGGCGTCCAGCACCGGGACATCCTCTTTGCCACCCGGCACATAGGTAAACTTGTTGTCTTCGGGCCAATCCTCAAACAACTGCACGTGGATCTTGTCGATGCCGCGGGCGTAGCGGCGAAAGGTGCCGGGCTTGCCGGTCAGGTAGTCGGGAATGCTGCCGTTTTCCAGGAAATCCCCAGTCAAATTCCAGAGGTGAACATTGCCGGCAAACTTCTTGAGCACCCTCTTGCGCGCCAGCTCCATGCCCGGCTTGCCGTTGTCGTCGCGGGCCAGCACCACCCACGCCGGCTTGTCGTACGAATACGCGCGGGTGACCATGACGTGGCGCGGATTATCGGTGGTGTACGGCTGAGCGACGATATAACTCAGCGGTTTGGCGCCGATTTGGATGGTCAGCTTCATCTCCCCGACGCCAGGGGCCTGCATGACCACGTTGGCCGCTTCGTCCCACTTCTGCCCGGCGTAAAGCACGGCGTGCAAGGTCTTTTCGCCCTGCTGCGGCACCGTCAGCGCCAGCGTCTGGTCGACTTTGGTGCCGGTGACAAAATACAGCTTGCCGACCAGCTCGCCCGCTTGACCGGCATTGTCGGCATAGATCGCCAGCCAGCCGCCAAAATGCTCTTTGGGCACGGTAACTTTCTTGATCAGCAGCTTCTTGGGATCGCTCAGGGTCTGGTCTTCAATCTCCAGCACCGGGTGAAAGGGCTCGCTGTCGACGGTAAAACTCGTCTGCACCGGCTGGTTGGCCAGGGTCAGCACCTGCGGGGCGCTGGGATTCCAACTGCCGGTTCCCGCAGCCCCTTCGCGCAGCAAGGCGTGGAGCACTTGGCCCTTGGTCAGACTGCTCACCAGCGCCAGGGGCACGCCCTTGTGATCGCCCGGCTTGAGCTGCAATTTCCCAAGGAGCGCAGCGGGTTTTCCGCCGATGTCCGCGTGGATCGCCACCCAGGCGCCGGCGGTAAAACGCTGCGGCACGCGCACCATCGTCAGCGTCAGGGCGGTCAGGTCGTTGCTGGGGACCTGCTGATTCTGCACGACGAGCAGCGGATCCACAGTATCGCCCGCAACCTTGAACGCGGCGGTGAGCGGCTGGCCATCGGCGCCCAGGACCGGCTTGCCATCCGCCAACACCAGCGCGGCGATAAAGGCCTTCTCGCCCACAATCGGCAGCTTGAGGATCACCGGAAGATCGCTGTGGATCTTGGCCGCAGGCACGCTGACCTCGCCCGCCAGCTCGCCCGCCACACCGGCTTTGTCAAAGAACACCCGGAGCTTGCCGGCCGTGGGGATGCTGGACGGCATGGCCACTTCAGTGATGGCGATCTTG
>JBIKTV010000584.1:0-3525 GCA_044347905.1 Myxococcota bacterium | reverse complement strand
CTATAGGCCAGCCGCCTCGACCGCCCAGCTACGGCCGCGGTTTCAGTCCAGCCGGGCGTGGCGTCGTCTCTCTGGGCCTGCGGCCGGTTCACGGCTCCGCACGGCAGGCACCGTATCCCAGGCGGGACAGACCGTCAACCGCAAGTGATTGCGTGGTTTATCGCTGATGGGGCTGTGGGTTTGCTGGACGTGGAGCTGGCAGTGAGGCCGCGGCGCGGGGCTGAGCTTTTTGAGGGACCCGGCAAAATTCAGTCGATCGCTTCGTCCGCCGCCGCGCGTCGGGCTCGGCCCGCGAGCTTGGCGGTCCACTCAGCAGAAGGGCCACGGCGTCCTGACCCAGCCCAGGTGTTCGCGCAAGGACCGTGGTTGAGTAATTCTTGCCGTGGCCCTAACTGTGTCACCGTTGACAGAGTTGAATGCTCGGCTGGCTGCGTCGGGGGCTGCTGCGTGGCGTTTGGAGGTGGGCGACAAATTCCCTAAGCGCTGTGCGGATCAGACATTGCCTAGGGGAGTGTCGGACCACCTCAGCGTGGTCCCACCCCACCACGCCGAGGCGCTGGCGGCTGGGTGGCGCGGCCCCCACCAATTGGTTCGCAGTCCGCAGACCGGCCACGCCGATGTTCTGGCTGATGCGGAGGTGTGGGCTGCGATGCGGCGCTGGCTGGGGCGGGCTGGGCACTGACGGGCGAGCTTTTGGCGAATTCGCGCTGACGCGACTCACCGCGCCGTCTCGTGCGCCTGGTACTGCCTCGAACGGTTGTGCTTTCGCTGTCAGGGCTGGGCGGCGCCAGGATACTTGGCCAACCCGCTGATCAGCTTGGTATAGCTGTCGACCTTGGTGCTCCCCTGCTCGCCGCCGTGAGGTCCGATGATGTACAGGTCGGCCGTGGGAATGCCGGCAGCTTTGTAGGCGCCGATGTCGGTGACCGCGTTGCCGTGGCCCGCCCGGATCTTGGCGCCGTGGCTGGCCATCAGGTCCTTGAGTACCTGGGTCTTAAAGGTCTGCACCCCCACCTCGCTGGGCACGACGTCGCCGACATCATCAGTCAGGCGGACCACGCCTGGAGGCAAGCCGTGCGTGTCCAGCCAGTTGCGCGTATAGCGGTTGAACAGCTGCGGTCGCCCCGTCAAGTACAGGATGCGATAGCCCTTGGCCACCCAGGCTTTGATCGCCTTGTCGCCGTCGGGGTACATGGCTGCGGGCTTCTGCGTCAGCAGGTCGCTGAACAGCTGCCAGTCGCTGGTGGTGAGCGTGCCATCGACATCGCTGACGACCACCTTGACGCCCTTGGGCCACACCGCGAGCATGCCGTTGGCGTAGCTGGTGTCGCCGCGAACCACAGCGCGAAGGCGATAGTCGCCCGCAGGCAGATTGGCGGGCAGGTTGAACCAAGCCACCCCTTCGCCGTCGGTCAGCGCGGTGCCCACGAGCTGCCAGCCCGGGCAGCGCTGCAGCCACAGTTCGACCGTCTCATCTTCTAAGTCCTTGTCAACACTGCCGTAGGTGAAGCGCCCGCGCAATTGGCTCGCCTGCCCCGGCAGGGCGATGACGTCGCGCAAGCGGTGGTTTGGAGCGCCCAGCAGTGTCGTCGCCGCCGATTTGCTGTGGCGCCAGCTCTGCTTGGGCGGTTTGGGCACCGTGGCGCTGCAGTGCCCGCCTGTCACGGAGCCGTCCTGAGGCGAGAGCGCGGTACTGGGCAGCTTGCTGGGGTTGGTCAGGTCCGACTCGCTTGTGGCGGCTTGAACTTCTGACTCGGTGGCGCAGCTAATGACGCCAAGCGAGAGCGCAACGACCGCTGCAATTGTGCAAATCTTCACAGGGCTCATCGCGAGGTCCATGCCGGTATGGAACCGGAAACGGCGCGAGCATACGCCGCGTGCCCGGCCGCAGCCAAGCCCATTTTTGGGTGTCTGGCCTTCCGCCTCCGGTGCGCCGCCGCCGTGGCCACAGACCATCGCGGACCCAGCTGTGGAAGGCGGCGCTGTTCGGTCGGCGACGGGTGCCCGAGGGGCAAGGGCCATGTTCGGGGCTGCCCCCTGTCCCACACCGCTCTTGACGGATCAGCCCATCTTTGGGCACCGTGGACACCCGGCCACCTACGGCCAAAGTTACAGCGAGCCGCCGATGTTCACCCAAGAGACCTTTGATTTTCTGCGGGATCTGCGCGCCAACAACCGCAAAGACTGGTTTGAGCAGAACCGCGCCCGCTATGAACGCCACGCCAAGGGGCCGTTGCTGCAGTTTGTTCAGGAGGTGCGGCCCCATCTGGCCCAGGTGTCGCGCCACTATGCGGCGACCGAGGCATCCGTGTTTCGCCTGCACCGCGACGTGCGGTTTTCGCACGACAAATCGCCGTACAAGACCCACTTGGCTGCGCAGTTTCGCCACGGCATGGTCGGCGGGCCTCTGAGCGAGTCGGTGCACGCGCCGGGCTTCTACTTCAACCTGGCGCCAGAGGGATTTGGCGAAATGGAAGGCGTTTTTGGCGGCTTTGGCATGTGGCAACCGCCGGCCGACGTGCTCCTGGCCGTGCGCAACCGCATCGCCGCCGCCCCAGCCGAGTGGCAGGCCGCAGTGCACGGGCTAGAGCTGGCCGGCTCCACGCTTAAGAGGCCGCCCCAGGGCTTTGCGGCCGACCATCCGCAGATCATCGACATCAAGCGCAAAGATTTCATGGCTATCGCCCACTTCAGCGAGGCGGATGCCCTGCGGCCCGATTTTGCCGAGCTGTTTGCCGCCGCCATGCAGCGCGGGGCTGGGCTGCAGCGCTTTCTGTGCGGCGCGGTGGGATTGCCGTTTTAGAGCTAAAGCGCGGAGAACTGGTTGGATGCCCAGCTATCCCCGGCCAAAGCCAATGCCGCCGCGATCCTGTAGGCTCAGCGACTGCTGGGACTGCAAGACGGGCGCGGACCGCACGTACATCCGGTACCCTACAGACGTCAGCGTGATGGCACCTCTTTGGCAGTCGATGGTCCATTGCCACTCGGTATCGCGGCCAATCCAGTCGGCGTTCTTTGGTCGCCTTGGATTTCTTCTAGTGATGTCTGCAATTTCGATGCCATTGTCGGCCCACAGGTCGAAGATGACGTTGTGCGCGTTGGCGAAGACCATCGTCACGGGCGCGACCCAGAAGGTGTAGCCGCTGCTTCCGGATGCCGGATCGATCCACTGAAAGATGTAGTCCAGGTCCAGCGCGAACTCGAATGTGTCGCTGAAGAACGCCACCGCGTGCACGGTCGCATCGTGCCAGCCCATCCCGTCGAAATCCGCTTCAGTCCAAAGCGTTCTTGTCAACTCGAATGTCGCACTCATGGCATCGCCCCCGCCGCCTATTCGACCATCCCGGCTGCCCGATTCCTGCCCAAACTAAGACCATGCGGGCCGCCAGTAATTAGCTTACGAAGACTGAGCATGGCGGTCAATCGCGAAAGTCAGCGTGAGTTCAAGCGCATCTGCTCAAGTAGCTGCGCATCGGAGGGTTGAGCAGCCTGGGCCCCCGCACGCGCCAGCGGCAAGAACACCTC
>JBIKTV010000583.1:0-3526 GCA_044347905.1 Myxococcota bacterium | reverse complement strand
CAGTACGCCCGCACCCTGGACAGCTTTGTGCAAGCGGGCTGGCTGCGCCACAAGGGCGACGGCCAACTGCAGGTCGCCACGAGCGTCCGCGGCGCCTTGCGGCTCTACGCCAAGCTGCTGCAGAGCTTCTTGGAGTCGTACGACCTGCTGGCCAAGGCGGTGCGCTTGCTCGATCCCGCCCAGACCCCCGGCGCGGTGGCCCTGACGGAAGACGCCTTTTTGGATCGCGTGCAGGTCGACGCGCAGAAGTCCTTTGACCTGGGGACGGTGGAGTGCTACGAGGCGGTCAGCAAAGTCAACCTCACCAATGCACTGCGGATTTTTGTTGAAGAGGGTGTGCTGGTGCAGCGCAGCGAGTCGGTGGGCAAGAAGCGCCTCAAGCTGCTGACCTTTGGAAGCAATGACAAAGCTTACGCTGAGTTGCAGCGCATCACCGGGTTGCTGCGCGAATTGCTGGCGCCGTGGACCATCGATCGCCTGTAATTCCATGTGCATGACTCGCTACAGCCCGCTCGGTGCAACCGTGGACGTCGCGGCCGCGCTGTGTTAGCCTTTCGCTCTCTGCAACCGGAGTGACGCCGGTTCAGGCTGCGACTGCAGGGCTTCGCTTTGCAAAACGCGCAGTTGCCCATGGCACTCGTGCCGCGTAGGGCGTGCAGGAATTGACTTCCGGGTCGGCGCTCTCCGGTGGCGCTCGGGGGTCGAAAAAACGAGGTTGTCCAGGCGCGCGCGCTATCCGGGTGCAGCGCGCCGGTGCGACGGAAAGCAGACGAGGTTGGTCCGATGAGGCTCTATCCAGGCAAAGTGTCCGCTATCGCTCAGGACATGGTGCAGTCGCTGACGAACAACGGCGATATTGAGGTCGATCCCGAGCTGGCTGGCGAGGTCGTGCTGGACATCGAGAGCGTGCTGCGCGAGTACATCCGCGCCGATCGCCAGATTACCGACGAAGCGCGCGAGCGCATCTCCAAGCAGGGCCTCGAGTTCACTCAGCTGACCAAGGTCAAGCAGAAGCTCGCGGAAGAGCGCAATTTTGGCTCTGGCGGCCCGGTGGATTACCTGACCCGGCAGATCATCGAAGCGCTGTTCCACAGCCGCCACGTCGATGAGGTCTACGCCGAAGACCACGGCCTGCGCAAGACCTTGCGCGACATCCTGAACCGCCACACCCATGTGGATGACGATCTCGACAAGGAAGTGCGCAAGCGCATTCAGAATCTGCAGGAAGGCACCAGCACCTGGGAAGTCGAGTATCAGAAGGTCATGGGCGATCTCAAGCGCCTCAAGGGCCTGGACTCCTAAGGCGAGTGCCCCTGTCCCCCGCCGGCGGCGCGGCGATTGCCCCGTTGCCCCCTAGAACTTCTCAAGTTTTTCTGGAGAAGCGCCATGTCCTTTCAGCTGCATCGCAATGGCCAGTACATCCCCTGTGACCTCCCCAAGCTCCGCGAAATGGCGCGCAAGGGCGAGCTGGCGCAGGACGAATACGTCTTTGACGAGCGGGTGCGCCAGTGGGTTGGCGCGGCGCAAATCGCGGAGATGAAAGACGCTTGGAGCATCGGCGAGAACGAAGCGACCGTAGCGATGGAGCTGACGCCGGAGATGCTGGCGATGTTTGAGGGCAACCAGGAGGCGGCCAAGCCGACCCCGGCGCCCGTCACCGCCCAGCGTTCGGCGCCGACGCCGGGTCACCGCGTCTCTGAGCCCGCGCCCAGGCCGGAGCCGCGCCCAGAGCCGATGCGCGAAGTGGTCCCGGAGAGCCGCTCGATCCCGCCCAGCCCAGAGCCGGCCCGCGGCAACCAGGATCGCCCCGGTTTTGGCGGCGGAATGGGCGGCAGCGCCCGCAAGTCGAACCGGCCCACCGGCGAGATCGCCGACCCGACGATGACCACCATCAAGAACGTCATCTGCTTTGTGTTCGCCATCCTGTGGCTGATCAAGCGCTATGACGAGGTCAACGCCTTCTTTGGCGAGAAGCGCTTTACCTGGTGGCACCTGCTGATCCCGGTCTGGGGCATCATCGTGATGTGGAAGTTCTTTAACTCGATCAGTGAGATGGCCCAGCTGGTCGGCGCCAACGTGCCCAACCGCGCGGCGATCTACTTGGTCGGGCAGCTGTGCACCGGCGGCCTGCTGACCTTCTACTTGATGCAGACCGACTTGAACGCCATCTGGGAGCACATGGGCGCGCGTCCGGCCAAATAGCCAGCGAACCCGCTGCCTTTGCCCACGCCGGGCCCAAATTCGACTGGGCCTGAATCACAGCCGGGTCCATGCCCCCACCCTACCGGGCCAGCGCCAACGCCCGCCGATCCACAGCTGAGGCCGCCATGACTGCAGTCCGCCGCGCCCCGTCGCGCCTGTCCGCCCTCGCCACCGCCACCACCCTGGCCGCTTTCAGCCTGGCCACCACCGGCTGCTACAACACCTACCAGGTGCCGCAGGACGACTTCCGCCGCCTGCAGTCGGTGACCGCCATCAATGAAGACGGCAAGTTGCAGGAGCGCTACAAGGACACGCCGGAAGAACTGACCAAGCTGCAGTCGCGCGGTGAGAATGACGCCATCGTGGTGGAGAGCGTCAAGAATGAGAAGGTCGGCGTCGGCCGCGACACGCGCATTTACGTGCGCACCGACGGTGGCCGGCGTTACCAGTTGACGCCGTTCAACTTTTCGATGTCGTCGAGCCAGCTCGTGGCTTCGGACCGCGACACGCTGCTGCCGCTGGCCAACCTCAAAGCCTATGAGGTCGACCTGCTGTCCACCGGCAAGACCGCCTCCGTCATCGCCGCGGGCGTGCTGGGTGCTGGCGCGTTTATCGCCGTGATTATCGCCACCTCTGGCTCCAAGTCCTTCTGAGTCGCGCCACCCCGATGCCCCGCGCTTTGCGAATCGGCCTCCCGGCCGTGCTGGGACTGCTGGCTTTTGTCCTGGGATGGGCTTGGTCGGCAGCGCCGGCTTTGCTGGGCGAACAGGTGCGCCAGGGGCTGATCGAGCGCGCTGGCCGCCGCGGCTTGCTGTTGGAGATTCAGAACCTGCATCTGCAGCCGGCGAGTCAGCTGGTGCTGGGCGGGGTGGTGCTGCGCGACAAAGCCATGCCCGAGCCGCCGCTGCTGCGGATCGAGCGCGTCGAGGTGCGCTACGAGCTCGACGGCGTGCTGTCGCCCAAGGTGTTTCTGCAAAATATTGAAGTGATCCGCCCGCAAATGCAGGTGCGGCGCGCGTCTGGCGGCCAGCACAACCTGCAGACGCTGATCGAGCGGCTGCTGCGCCCCAAGAAGGACGACGATGACGAGGGCGGCGGCGGGCTGCGCAAATACCTCTCCAAGCACGTGCCGCCGCTGCAAGTGCGCGGGCTGGAGGTGGCGCTGAACGACGAGAGCGGCGAACCGCTGCAGGTGGGCGGCCTGAACGCCCGGCAATTGCGTCTTGAGGGCGGCGCTATCGACGTGGTCAACCGCTCGCCCGTGCAGGAGAAGGTCCGCCTAGAGGTCAAGGCCTCTGTGCGGATCCGCGGGCTGGATCAAGCG
>JBIKTV010000582.1:0-3539 GCA_044347905.1 Myxococcota bacterium | reverse complement strand
G
Organism: Myxococcota bacterium; assembly: GCA_044347905.1. Lineage (GTDB taxonomy): Bacteria > Myxococcota_A > UBA9042 > UBA9042 > UBA9042 > SXRM01. Next base: position 3,538 of record JBIKTV010000582.1, on the reverse strand, counting down.
CTCGACGCGAACAGTGGCCAAGCCTAGCCTGACCCATGCGGCGACGCAACCGCCGCGCGCTGACTGAGTTGCGCCCGCAGCGGCGAATCCGGGGGCCCGGACGACTTGACCCCAAGCGCGGCCTCCGGGATAACCGCCGCTGCGCCCGTCCTGCGATCGGCGCTGTGGAGCAATTATGGCCGTCCCGGCAATCGCCCCCTTTGGCATTCACCACCTGGCCATCCAGTGTCGCGACCTGCCGACCATGGCGCGGTTCTACGAAAAGGTCCTGCGGTTGCGCGTCGAGCGCCGCTGGCCAGCGGAGGATGGGCGCAGCGACCGATCGGTGTGGCTGCGCCTGGGGGCGAGCGTTCTGGCTCTGGAGACCTGTGGCGGCGAGCCCGTGCCCGTCGAGTGGCGTTCGCCGCAGCCCGGCCTGCACCTGTTGGCGCTGGAAATCCCGTGGGCCAATCGGGCGGTGTGGTTAGCGCACTTGGCTCACCATGGCGTTGACGTCGTGTACGAGAGTCCGTGGACGATCTATGTGCGCGATCCTGAAGGCAATCGCATTGGTCTTTCGCATTTTCCCTTTGATGTCAACGGACAGCGCACCGCCTGATCCGATCGCCGCGCCCCTGACTGCAGCTGTGAAAGTGTGTGTGCGGAGGCGGCCCAGGGCTGCCCTGTCGATGGTCGCTCCGCCGCCGCTTGCGCAGCGCCCTGGACCCATGAGCCTGTTTATTCTTTGGTTTGCCGGGGGCAGCCGGAAAGAGCCTGGGCCGGCGCGGCCGCTCGGGGAGGGGGCGCTGCGGACCCTGCGGTCATTCGTCTCCGTCCTTTGCGCTTTTCCTCACGGCGTGCTTGCCCCGCTGAACGAACCCAGCCTATGATCAATGGTCGCGCGGGTACCCCGCCTGCCCAGGAAAACGATCGATGAGCGGTCGCATCGCCGAACGGTTCACTCAAATTGTCGCCCTTGAGACGGGCAAGCTCGGCACGTTGTCGCGCGCCGTCGACGAGCAGTTGGGGGCCCCGGCCCTGATCCTGCAGCTCGCCGACCACGCCGTGCGCGACCCCGCCGTGCTCGACGCGCTGATCGCGGATAATCGCCGCCTCAGTGGCTGCGCTCACGCCTTGATCAGCTACGCCTGGGGCGAGTCCGACGGCCAGACCTGGATCGCCAGCGAAGCCAGCGACGGCGTGCTTGTCGAAGAGGTGCTCAAGCGCCGAGACAAGCTTGAAATGCCGCAGTTGCTTCGCGTTGCGCGGGCACTGGCTGAAGCGGCGCAGGCGGCGGCGGCTGCCGGAGTGGAGCACCTGGACCTGGGACCGCACCGGCTGATCGCCGACGGCGAAGGTCTTCAAGGGGCGATCCGCGCTTTTGGTTTTGGCTGGTGGCGGCTGCTGCCTGCCGTGGGGCCGACTCCCGGCGAGCTGTTCTACGGCGCCCCGGAGTACTTGGCTGCAGAAATCTGCAAGGGCCACGCGGGTACGGCGGCCTCCGACATCTACTCCGCGGCGACAGCGGTGTGGACTCTGGCCGCCGCCAAGCCGCCGTTCCAGTCGAGTCAGCCGCTGATGACGCTCAAGCGCCAGGCGGTGGAAAAGCCGTTGCGCTTGGACCTGGTCAAGCCGGGTCTCAAGGGTGTCAAGGAATTGCAGGGCTTGGTGGTCGAGGCGCTCGACAAGGACCCGGCCAAGCGGCCCACGGCGTCGGCTTGGCTGGCGTCGATTGACGCGCTTGCGGCGACCTGGAGTCCTGGAATGGGCCCCTGCGATGTGCCGGCCCAGCGCGCGGCGGCCTTGGCGGCCCCTGCTGCTGCCCCTGCTTCTGCTGCCCCTTCTTCTGCTGCCCCTGTGGTGGCCGCTGCGCCAGAGCCCGCGCCTGCGCCAGAGCCGACTCCTGCCTCTGAGCCGACTCCTGCCCCCGAGCCGACCCCTGCGCCTGCCCCGGCCCCTGAGCCCGCACCTGCTCCTGCCCCTGAGCCTACACCTGCGCCTGAGCCCGCTCCTGCCCCTGAGCCCGCTCCGGCGGCTGCTCCGGCGGCCACCGCTGCCCCGGCGCCAGAGGTTCTGACGGCTGCCGAAGTCAGCGACGAAGAGGACGACGAAGGCGAAGCCGAAGCGGCTCCAGGCTCCGTTCAGGCGGGGCGACCGGGCAAGAAGGGCAAGAAAGGCAAGAAAGACAAGCAGATGCCCGCGGCTGCCCAGACCTCCAAGGTCGAGGCTCGTCCAGCGGCCGCTCCTGCCAAGATCGAAATTGCCAAGACGGAGCCGGCCAAAGTCGAGCCCGCCAAGACCGAGCCCGCCAAGACCGAGCCCGCCAAAGTCGAGCCCGCCAAAGTCGACCCTCCCAAAGCGGATTTGGCCAAAACCCAAGCGGCCAAGCCGGAATCCGCAAAGATCGAGCCCCCCAAGTCGGCGCCGCCTCAGGGCTCGGCCAAAGTGGACACCTCTAAGGCGGCGAGTGGCGGACTGCGCGAGGTCAAGACCACCGATCGCGTGCGGGTCGAGGCGATGCACGAATCGGCGTTCTTTGAGGCCGACCACGAGCCGCCCAAGGACCTGCACCTGCAAGGCCCGCCGGTGCCGCCGCCCACCAAAGTCAGCAAGCCTCTTCTGGCGCTGCTGGGGCTCTTTGCTCTGGCGATGCTGGTCACGGCTGGCGTGATGATGATGCAGGAGCCGCCGCAGGAAGTTCCGGCCGCCAAGCCCGAAGAGCCGGCGGAGCCCGCGGCGCCCGTGCCCGAAGCAGTTCCGGCTCCGCCGCCGGCGCCAGCGCCCGTTGAGCCGACGCCCGCCGCGGCAGCCGCCCCAGTGGCGCCGCCCGCGCCGAGCGAAGCCGATGCGTCGGCCGAAGGTGCCGCTGCTGCGGCTCCGGACGTCGCCGCTGCGGTCGCGCCGCCAGCGCCGGTAGAGGATCCAGCCGTCAAGGCCAAAGCCCTGGTGGACGAAGGCGAAGGGCTGCTGCGCGACAAGAATGCCGAGGCCGCGCTGGCCAAGGCCAAAGACGCCCTGGTGGCCAACCCCGGCTTTGCCCCGGCTGCGGCGCTGCAAGCGCGGGCTGAGGCGGCCGCGGCGGAAGCGGCCAAGGCGGCGGCGGCCCAGAGCGAGCAGGCCAAGGCTGCGCAAGCCAAGCAAGCCGCGGCGGATGAAGCCAAGCGCAAGGCCGACGAAGCGGCGGCGAAGAAGGCCGAGGCCGATCGCCAAAAGACCGCCGAAGCGGAGGCGAAAAAGGCCGCTGCCCAAGAGGCAAAGCAAGCCAAGGCAGAGGCGGCCGCGGCCAAGGCTGCACAGGCCAAAGCGGCGGCTGAAGAAGCGGCTGCTGCCCGCAAAGCTGCGGAGGCCAAGAAAGCCGCCGAGGCCAAGCAGGCTCCCGCGCCCAAGAAGGATCCGCCGCCCGTCAAGAAGGATCCGCCGGTTGTGGCGGCCAAGGACCCGGCGCCGGCCAAGCCTGCCGCCGCGGAGCCCAGCGACGATCAGAAAGAAGCCGCCAAGTTCGCGGCGCTGGGCCAGAAGGCCCCGAGTCCCAAGCTCAAAGTTCTTTACCTGCGCAAGG
>JBIKTV010000581.1:0-3544 GCA_044347905.1 Myxococcota bacterium | reverse complement strand
TGCGCATCTTGTCGCCCGAGCTGTCGATCAGCTGGAAGTTCTGCGGGTAGAGCGGCCCCACGTCGTTGAAGCGGTCGATCGCCATCTTGTTCATCGCCACCACGTACTTGCCGTCGGGGCTCACGGTGTCGCCTTCCGCCGCCATGATGTGGCCGATGTTGTAGTGAACCGGCAGTTTCTCAACGGTTTTAAGAGTCTTGCGGTCCCACTTGGCCACCACCGACTCCAGGAACACGCTGGTATAGGCAAAGCCCTTGTCGTCAAACACCGTGTGCAGCGGCCCCAGGCCGATTTCCACCTGGCCGTCGATGGACTCCTTAAAGCCCAGGATCGGGATGCCGTACGCGTCCTTGCCCTCGTACTTCTTCTGCTCCATCAGCGCCTTGATCTTGGCAAAACTGTAGACGGTGCCGTGGGTATCGAGCTTGCCGCCCACCACGATCTGCTTGCCGTCCGGGGTCACATCGCAGCCGTGGGGCGACTTGGGCTCGCCGACCAGCGCCAGCACGCCCTCCTCCGCCGCCACGTTCATGCGGATGACCTTGACGCCCTCGATCACCTCAAACTTGCCGGCCTTGATCAGCTCCTCGGCCTTGCGCCAGTTCATGATGTGCAGGTAATCCATGTCGTTTTGCGACGCGCCTGCTTCGATCGGCGGCTTCTTGTCCAGCGTGCCGCCCGTGGCCATCTCGGTGTTGAACGAGTTCACAAAAGCCCAGCCGTCGGAGTCCAGCTTGCCGGCGTCGGCCAAGTCCTGGGTGTACGGCGGCAGCTCGATGGCCCAGGAGTTCGCCACGTCGATGCGGCCCTTGGCTTTGTCAAACTTCCAGTACATCGCCAAGCCGCGGTACTTCTCCTTGTACTCGCTCAGCGGCGCGTATTTGCGGCCAAACGGCACGGGATACTGGCTGGTTTCAATGATGTAATTGGTGTTGGGGTCGACAAACGCGCCGCCGTGGTCACTGCCGACCAGGGGATTGGCGACGATCTGCTTGGTGTTGAAGTCCTCTAGGTCGACCACTGCGACGCGGCCGTTGGACTTATCATTGACAAACAGGAACTTGCCGTCGTAGTCGCCGTTGGTTTCGCTGAGGTTTGGGTGGTGCACGTCGGCCCAGTTCAGGGTGTGGCCGTTCTGCTTGCCCTGGGCGAGGATCTTGTTGGACTCGCCGCCGTAGCCGTAACCCTGCCAGGGCTCTGGGGTAAACACGCCAATGACCTTGAGCAGGCGCATCGACGGCACGCCCATCACCAGCACCTGACCGCCGTGGCCGCCCGAGGCAAAAATCATGTACTCGTCGCGCTTTCCGGTGGGTACGTAGGTCTTGAGCGCGCCTTCTACGTCGGCTTCGCTGAGCCCGCGGGCCTTCATCAGCTCCTTGAGAGAGGCCGACGCCCCCAGGTTGGCCCCAGCAGTAGCCCCCGCAGCGGCTCCTTCCGCGGTGGAACCGGGTTTGGGCGGCGGCTGGCAGCCAGCGACACCCGCGGCACAGGCCACCGCCACGACCGCGCCCCATGCGCGCCCAAAGGCAGAAGCCCCAGAAGACAGCACCTTGCGGCGCGGGTCTGAGATAGGGTTGCTCGAGTCCATGAATCCTCCCGTAGACGGCCCAGCGCCGGGGGCGGCGACCGCCGCTTGCCGACCTCTCCGCTGGATCGCCGCCCCGTGGGGAGGCAGCCGGAACTTCCGCAGCGGTCAGGCGGTGCCCTGGCCCGGACAGTTTAGGCGCGCCTTTGCAGCGCTGTCCATAGCTCAATAGAGTTTTATGTAATTTGATTGTCGTGCAGATTGAGCTTAGCCGTTCCAAGAAACTCGCAAGTGTATCAGGCATATCGTCGCGATCGACTCAGGAGTTGACCGCGGTCAAGCCGGCGATTGACCGGTATCAGGCCACGTGGGGATCTATTGATGCGTCGCTGTGACACCGCGGCCATGGCGACCACGGCTAGGCTTGAGCGCACTGCGAGACGGCGCATACGCCGCCCCACCGCAGACCGCCCAGCGATCGACGGCGGGCAACCTGCGGCGGCAAAGCACGGCTATCGGGCAAAAGACCTTAAAACAACTGAGTATTTTGGCAGAGGCTGCTACTGGTCCAGCCACGCTGCGAGCTGATCGTGGGCCAGCTCCACCGCCACCAGGCTATCGCGCAGCCAGGCCAGGCGCGGCGCAGCGGCCAGCGCTGGCGAGTGATCGTGCAACTCACTGAGCTGGCGCTCTAACTCGTCCAACTGATCGGCCAGCTGGCTCAGATAGCGCCGCTCTTCGGCCGCGGCCAGGGCGTTGTCCGGCGCTCCCCGCTGCGTCCCCGCGTGGTCCTGCCAGAGCTCCTGGGCGCGTTGCCACAGGGCCTCAGCCAGCAGCACCGGCTCGGCGGCAATTCGCTCCGCCTCAAGGGCTTGCAGATCGTCTTGCCAGCGCACCAACTCCCGCGCCGCCGCCGCCAGGGCCAGCTCGTGTTCATCCGGCAAGTTGGCGTGGCGGGTGGTCATCAGACCGTCGACCACGCCGTCCAGCGCCGCCACATAGCGCGCCGCCAGCCCCGGCCGTCGCAGGGCCCGCGGCGTCGCCAGCAATTCAGCACTCCAGCCCGCGCTGGCGATACTCAGCAATTCCTGCCAGTTCTGCGACTGTTGCAGCAGCGATCCACTGCGCCGCGCCAGGGTCAGCTCGTGCTCCTCGGCCCGCAGCAGGTCGACAAAGCCACCCACGGCGCCAATTTCCTCCGCCACGCTGCGCAGTTGAATCGCATGGGCGATGGGCCGAAGCTGGGCAAAGAGCCCGTCGAGGTCGCGGAGAATCTCGCGCAACCGCTCAATATCCCGGGTCTTGCGCCCTTGGCCGGCAAAGTGGCGCACAAACCGGTGCAGCACCAGCCGCGCCCGCGCCGTCAGCTGGGCCGCTTGGCGGTCAGTTGGCGTTGCCGAGGCCTGGATCTGCGCCACCGCGCCGCGCTCGCTCTGATATTCGCCCAGGCGCCTGTCGATCAGGTCCAACAACGCCTGCCAGCGGCCCTCGCTCTGGCCCGACTCCGCCACCGCGCGCCCGCGCAGCCCCTCTAACGCGGCCAGCAGCACGTCTAGCCCAGCCAGATCGCGGGTCATCCGCACCTGACCGGCGTAGTGGTGGTGAAATTCACTGTGGATTTGATTCATCTCGCGGGCGAGCGCGGCGATGGGCGTGTGGGGATCGATGGCGGCCTCGCTGCGGGCAAACCCAAAGGTTACGGATTGATACAGGCGTTCTTGAGCGCGCAGTCTTGCCAAGCCGTGAACAGCTTGCCGCTGCCCGCGGGCAATTCCTTGGCGCAGTCGACAAAACAGGCTTTGTCCGCGCACTTGCCGGCGCACAGGCTGGCCCCCGCGCACTTGAGGTCCAGGCCGCAGCCCAGCCCCTCTTTGCCGCACTTGGTGGCCAGGCACGCCGCGGCGGTGGCGGCAGTAGCTGCGCAATCTTGCAGGCAATTCGCTGCGGTCTCCGCGGGCGAGTCGCACTTCTTGTCGCCACAGGTGCTGGGCTTGCAGTCCTGGGCGCAGTTGATCA
>JBIKTV010000012.1:0-32973 GCA_044347905.1 Myxococcota bacterium | reverse complement strand
GGGCCGTCAGCGCCTCAGCGGAGACCAGAGGTGCGCCAAAGGCCGCGGCAATTGCCTTGTATCCCTTGCGACTTTTGCCTGCAGCGATCTGCGCCGCGTCGGCCTGGCTCACTTGCCCGGCGCCGATCCCCACGGTGCCCTGGTCGTCGGTCAGCACCACGGCAGCTGATTTGCTGTGGCGCACGAGCTGCCAAGCCAGGGCCATGGCCGCGCGGTGGCTCTCCTGAACCGCAATCCGCGTCGCCGAGGCGAGGGGCGCCAGGGCAGCCGCACCGTCGCTTGGGGGCTCTGCTTGCCGCACCAGCACGCCCAGGCTGCTCACTTGGAGGTGTCGCAGCACCTGGCCGCCGCCGTCCGCTGCGCGGCCCATTGAAATCAGCCGCAGCTCCGGGAGGGACTTTAGAAAATCAAGGGCTTCGTCTTCAAACTCGGGGGCCAGGACCGTCTGCCAAGGCCGCGAAGCCAGGGCCCGCGCTGCCCCCAGATCGACGGCGCGGTTGACCGCCAGGGTCGCGCCCGCCGCCGCACCAGGATCCGCGTCATGGGCCCGCAAAACCGCCGCTGCCATCGACATTTGCATTGCCGCTGCCCCGCACGGCTGGCCGCAATTGGCCACCACGGCGCTGAACTGGCGCTCGGGCAGGTCCAACACCGCGCGCCACGCGGCATCGGCGTCGATCACGGCTGAGGAGGTCAGCGCGGGGCCGTGTAGCTGACGATAGGGCACTGGCCGCAGCCATTCGCCAGAGAGATCGCGCCACAGCGCCGCCTTGGCCTGGTCAGCGTTGGGGCCGGCCAGAGGCAGTTCATGGTCCAAAGCTAGGTGCAGATCGCCGGCCGGCTGAGCTGGTGGTTGGGCATGTTCCGGCGGCTGAGTCTGTATTGGCTGTTGGGACTGCGCGGGGCCACCTGGCGGCGGCTGGGCGTCGGGCAGTGCTTGCCCCGGTGCGGCGAGCGCCTGGGCCAGGGCCAGATCGAGAGCGGCAATGTGGCGAAACGCTTTAGAAGCAAGGGATTTTCGCGCTTCCAACGCCGGAATCCCGCGGGCGATCAGCGCCAGGGCGCTCTCATAATCCAACGGATCGATCAGCACCCACACGTCGCGGTGGTTCAGCGCCGCAGCGCGCACCAGTGCCACACGGCCGGCGTCGTGGATCGCAGGGGGCCCCGCTGGGGTCGGAGGGGCAAAGTTGGCCACGACCACGTCGACCGGCGCCACGCCAAAATCGCGAAGTGTCTTGAGATCCTGGGGATGATCGCGCCGGGCCACAATGCCGCCGTGAACCGCGGGATGCAGGGTCTCCACCTGGCCGCCCAGGATCGCGGGCACGCCGGTCAGTTGCTCTATCGGCACGACGGCAAGGCCGGCCTGGTCGAGCAATTCCTTAGTCCTGGCGGGGGCTACCAGCACATAGCCCAGGCGAACAAGCCCCGTGGCGAGGGGAACGAGACCGCGCTCGTCGCCCACGGACAGCAGAGCTAGGCGGGTTTCGTGCATCGTTCAGCTGCCAAACACGTCTTCAAGGTCGACGGCGTACTCTTCAGCCTGGAGCTTCTCTAGCCCGGCGACCTCGACCTGGCGGATGCGCTCGCGGGTCAGGTTCATGATCGCGCCGACTTCCTCTAGGGTCAGGCCGCCGCGTTCAGCGATGTCGAGGGCGCAGGTCTCTGACATTTCCCACACTTCCATGTCGGGGAAGTTGATCTTGATCGAGCCAGTGGTCGGGTTCACGTCCAAATACAGGTGGTGCTTGCAGGCGACGAACGGGCAGGGGCGCACGCCTTCGCGGCACTCCGAGCGCACCATCGGCCGGCGGTAGTCCATGTAGTCAGAAAGGGCGATGCCCTCGTTGATCTCCGCACGGGTCAGGCGGCGCGCCGGGATGGTGCGGGAGCGGCCCTTCTTGTCGTCGTCGGCGCTTTGCTTGGCCATATCGCTCCTCGAAAGCACCTTGGCGGCGGGGGCCTCATTGCGCCCCTGGCGCGCCACCATCGCCAAGGCGGAGCGCGCCGTCAAGCCCGTGCCCCGCGCCGCGCCGCTGGCTGCCGATCCGGAGGTCGCCATGCCCAAGGGGAGTCGATGGTCCGATTTTGCGCCCAAACTGTGCACAGCACCCTCCGTTGGTCGCGACTCCGCCGTCCGGCGGTCGCCCCGCTCTTCTCAACCTGCCGTTCCAGAACCTGCCGCGCCGGCCAGTTGACCCATGAGCTGCGGCAATTGCCCAGTCCATCAGTCGATCGCGAGCGTGGAGGAGCCCTGGCCGCGGCGCCATTCCGGTGAGATGCGCAGCGGTTCAGACACTCCGGATGTTGGCGCTAATCGAAAAAGTTGACAAGCGTCTAGTCCAAAAAAGGCCCGGCCCAAAAGCGCGGGAGAGGGATTAGAGCCATGAGAAGATGGGATATTGCCAGTATTGGGCTTGCAGGCCTGCAGATAGCCTAATCGGCGATCGTAAAGCTCACGATCGTGAATTTGCCGGGTGTAACGCCGTGATCACGTCTGGTTTACAGCGCGGCGAATGAGGGGGTGTGGACAGTATAACTATGAAATAAATGGGAAATATTAGAATACGTCGGCAGGCTGTGGATAACTTGTGGGAAAGCTGGCGGCAAAGCGACTAGACGATCGTCATGTTGCTGCTGAGGAGACCGCCGGATCAGCTAGGCGATCCGAAACTAGACATAAGTCAAACAGGCTAGCCAACCATCTGTTATTTAGACTATTCTTCGGCGGTCGGCTGAGCGCGCTCGCTGGCTTCGCCGGGTTCTACCGCCTCGCCGGCCAAGGGGCGCAGCTGCACCACCGCTTCTGGCTGGCCCTTGCGCGCCACTCGCAACAGCGCGATGCCTTCACTGCCCGCCGCGGGGCCCTCCGTCAATCGCACGTGCGCGGCGATCGGCTGGGCGTCGCGGTCAAAGCCCAGGTGCAGCAGCTCTACCCGCACCTCAGAGCCGCGCAACGTGGCGACCTTGGGGGCGCGGAGAATCGCGGGAGGATGGGCCAGGCCGTCGCGGACCATGCTGCCCTGGTAGACAGTCAGCTGGGTCAGCCCTGCCGCCTCCAATTGCAGCGAGGCAAAGTGCCCGGGGCCGTGGGGGAGCACCAAAATACCGCTGGGCGGCGGGACTTCAGCGGCCGCAGCGGCTGGGACACCCGGAGCTTGGCCTTGCACGGCCCGATCGGCAGTGGCTGCGCCGGAGGGGGCGCTTGGCTGCGCCGGGGCGGCGGTCGCGGTGGGATCGGCGAACAGCGCCGCCTTGTGGCCCGCGGGCGGCTCCGCTTCAACGCCCGGAAGGGGGCCCGCGACCGCGGTCAGGGGCGGCTGCGGGTGCGTCGTCCGGCCGGCGAGCCATCCCAGGGCAGCACCGATCAACACGCAGGCGGCGGTCCAAGCCAAGATTCGCATAAGGGCTCCTAGATCGAGGTGGCAGGGCAGGGGGAGGGTCGTGGACAGGGCCGCCCTCATGGCAATCACGGTCGCAGGCTGGGCATGGCCCGCTGAAGTTCGCGGCGCAATTCTTCGCCTTCAGGGCCGGGCAGGGCGCCGAGCGGGTCAGAAATCAGGCCGGTGAACTGCTGGACTACCGACCAAGCGACCCAAAGCGCCACGCCGGCCAGCGCCAGGGTCCGCAGGACCGCCACGAGCGTCGCCAAATAGCGAAGGTACTGTTGCTGCGACTCTGCGGCCAGTTCCGCGCAGGCATCGGCGAGAAAACCGCTGCGTTCAGCTGAGGTCAGCGCCCCCACCAGCCGCGGAGGCAGACCGGCGGCGCCGGCGATCGCTTGGGAAAGCGGCACCTGGGCCAAGCGCTGCGCCACGCTGGTGGCCAGTTGGACCCCTTGGGGCTCCCCCGTCGCCGCACCGGCAAGCGGCAGGGCTTGGGGCAGCGGCAGGCCGGCTTGCAGGGTCAGGGCCAAAACATCGAGGAAAAGCGCCCAGCGCCTAGCAAAGGCCAGCCGCCGCAATAGCGGGATCTGCGCCGCGGCCGCCCAGATCAACCAGAGCGAATCGCCGCGTTGGAGCCGCCGCACCGCCGCCAGGGCGGCCCAGATCGCCGCGCTCAAGAGGGCCAAGTTGAGCCCCGCAGCGCCCAGAAAGGCCGCCACACCTTGAGAAAACGCCAGTGGCAGGGGCGTCAACACCGCAGAGGACACCAGCACCAGCAGCGGGTACGTAAGGCCAGCGCGCAGGCGATCGCCTGCCTGGGCGGCGTGTTGCTGTCGCGCGGCGAGGCGAGCGCACATTGCGGGCAGATCGCCGGCCTGCACCGCCGTCGCCAGCAGGGCCCTTTCGACGGGGTCAAACATGCCGGGGTAGCGACGCAATTCGTCTTGCAGCACAGCACCCTGTTGAAGGGAGAGGCCCAGCTGTCGGCTCGAGAGAGCGACGGCCGGACTGACCGCGGCACCGGCCAGCGCCAGGGCTTCCGGCAGGGGGACATGGGCGCGCAACAAGCGCTCGAGGTCGGCGAACAGCACCCGGCGCTGGCCGGCGTTCAGCCAAGGGCAGGCAGGCAGCGCTGGCCCATGGCGGTGCGGCGGGGTGGACTCAGGCTGAGGTGGGGCCGGAGCGATCGGCGCTTCGGGCGGCTTGGCGAGGCGCTGGACCACCGACGCGGGCAGGGGGGCGGGCGGCGCTTCAGATCGCTGCTCCTGCGGCTGGGTTGCCGGATGGATGGGTTGCTGGGCCTGGCGCGCAGCGTACTTGGCCACCAGCACGCCGCAGCGGATACACTCCGGGCTCGCGGGCTGGTCGGCGCCACAGCGCGGACAAATCAAGGGTTTCTCCCGCTTTCACGAGGCCCTTTGCCGCTGCCAGGGCTCTGCCAGCTGCCGGGGCGGGCATCGGCGCCGTCGATCTCAAGCCAGTCGCACATCGCGGAGAGCCGGCTGGCGATGCGCCCGCCTACCCGGGTTTCCAGCGACTCCAGGCGGGCGTTGTCGCGGCTCTCTGCCAAGCGCCTTGCTCCCGCGGCATCCGCAGGAATTTGCTCGCGATAGGGGTGGTTGGTCGCAAAAAACGTCAGCGCTCCGCGGTTGTAGCGGCTGCTGATCAGCGCGTCGAGCACACCCAATTCCCATTCCGTGGCGCGGCCTTTGCCCAATTCGTCGATAAAGAGCGCCTCAACTTCTACCAGCGGGCGGATCAGCGTCGTTTCCGACTGGCCGGCGTCAAATCCGGCCTTCAAGGACCACAGAAGCTGAGAAAAATCGCTAAAATGCACAGGCACGCCGTAATCCAGCGTCAGAATCCGCGCCACGCCCACCAGCAAGTGGGTCTTGCCCACGCCGGGCGGCCCTGAGAGGCCAATGCCGCGCAACCGCGCCGGAAGGTGGCCTTGGCCGTCGATCTCGACCCGCGACAACTGCGCCAGAAAACTGCCCAAGGCCATCTTGGCGCTGCGCTGCAGGTCGGTGCGCGGCTGGTACGAAGGATAGCTAGAGCTAGAGAATTGCGCGGGAATCTTGGCGAGCTTGAACAGGTTTGCCCGGCGGCGCAGGCCGCTGAGCGCGCAGGGCAGGGCCAGCTCATAGCCCGCAGCGTCGCGGCCGCGCCGATAGCCTGATCCCCGGCAATTGGCGCAGTTGCTCAAGTGCTTGCAGATCTCGGCGACGGCGTATTCGCGCTCCGCCACCACCACGATGCCGTGGCCCTGGCACTGCGGGCAGTCGTCCGCAGGACTTTCTGCAATGCAGCTGCGCGGTTGGGTCGGTGAGCTGCGATCTTCTGGGCGCGCGTTCATACCGCGGCTTGTATCACGGCGCGTCCCGCGGGTCGAGCCAGCCCCACGCGGTCGGCACGCGCAGGCCCAAATGCTCGCCCAGCCACAGTTCTTGCAGTACCAGCAGCCGCTCTGCTGCGGCCTTCCGGCTCAAGCGCAGGGCAAGCTGGGCGCGCTGTGGGGCCAGCCACGCCTCCAGGGCCGCGGCCTCGGCGTCGCTCAGGCCGGCCACGGTCAGGCGGCGCAGCTGGTGGCGCACTTTGGCGATCAGCGCGGCGGGATCGGCCGGCTCTGCGTCCTCTCCAGGCTCGGCTGCGGCGCTCGGCTCTTTGGTGGGCCGCTGCGCCTGGTCCAGCGCGTCAAAGGCCTTGGCGTAGCCGTGCCTGATCGCCAGGTGCGTGGTCGCCCGGAGCAGATCTGGCAAGGGATCCAGCAGTTCTGCGAACAGCGCTTCCTCGGGGGGATACTGCGCCGCAACGTCTGGCAATTGGGGCTGCGCGGCTGGGATCAGCGGATCGCCCGCCGGCGTCGCAGCGGCTGTGCTCAGCGGGCCCAGCGGCCGCGCCGCCTGCAGAACCGCTGGAGAGTACCAGCTCAGCGACATGGGCAGCCGCGACGTATCGCCGTGGCGGAAGCGCCAAGCCCGCACCCGCGCCTGCACGACCCGCAGCACCAGCCCAAGAGAAATGCCTTGGCGCTGCCACTTTTTGGCCACCTCCGCATCGCTGTGGGCCCACTGAACCCCGCGGCCGCGCACGGCGACAAAGCACTCTTCTAGGGCGCACAGGTACGCCGTTTCTTCTTCGCTGGGGATGGGATGCATGGCTCTGCTTGCGGGTGGTCGAAATTCAGCACCGCAGGGTATCATGGCCGCGGTCGGGCGGCAGCAGGAGGTCCAGATTGCAGTGGGCGTGGGCGATGGCAGGGAGCGGTCCGCGGCGTTGGTCTGCGCTCGATCGCTGCGGCGGCGATCCCCTTGCGGCGCTGGCCGTCGCTGACCAGGACGTGCGCCAGCGGCGCTCCCTTCGCTTGGGACCTGGGGATCGCCGGCGCCAAGCCCGGCAAATGCTCAAGCAGCTGCAGGCAGACCTGGACCAAGGCTGGGCAGTCGCGGGCTTTTGGGGCTACGAGCTCGGCGCCGCGCTGGAAGGCCTGGAGGCGGAGCCCGGCGGCCCGGCGGACGCGGAGTGGATCTGCTTTAACCCGGAGGCGCTGCAGAGGGTGACCCTGCCAGAAGTTCATGCGCCGCCACGGGATTTAGCCGCTGTGCCGCCCGAAGACCTGCTTCGCCAGCGCAATGGCTTTGTCGCCTCGGCCCGCGAAGTGCTGGAGCGCATCGCCGCTGGCGAGGTTTATCAGGTTAACCTGAGCGCAGAAGTGGCGGTGCCCATAAGCGAATGGCCGGCTCCTCTGCGCGCTCTGGCCGCGGTGCAAGCGGTGCAGCCCGTGCCCTTTGCCGCGGTGTTTCGCGGTCAGAGCCACCTGCTGATCTCGGGCTCCATGGAGCGGTTTTTGGCAGTGCGAGGCGCCCAAGTGTCGAGTCGGCCGATCAAGGGCACTGCGCCGCGGCGGACCGACCCGCTGCAGGACGCCGCCGAGGCCCGATCGCTGCGCGCTTCCGCCAAAGAGTGCGCGGAGAACACCATGATCGTCGACATGGTTCGCAACGATCTGCAAAGGGCCGCGCGCCGCGGTTCCGTGCGTGTGACAGACCTGTTGGCCACCGAGCCCTACGCGACCCTGTGGCACCTAGAGAGCGAGATCGCCGCGAGCTTGACCAGGCCGCGGCGCCTGGACGCCCTGCTGGAGGCGACAATGCCCGCCGCTTCGGTGACGGGGTGCCCAAAAATCCAAGCGATGCGCGTCATTGCTCAGCTTGAGCAGCGCCGCCGCGGGCCCTATTGCGGCGCCGTGGGCCTGGCTTTGCCGGGGGGCCCCGTGGATCTGGCGGTGGCGATTCGCACGCTGTGGCTGGATGAACACCAGGCGCGCTTTGCCGTGGGCGCTGGGCTGGTGGCCGATTCCGTCCCTGAGGCGGAGTGGCTGGAGACCTGCCTCAAAGCCCGCTCGCCCCTGGCGATTCTCGCCTCGATCCAAGAGCCCAGGGCGATTCCGGAGGGCCCGTGAGTGCTCCGCTGCGCGGCCCGCAATTGGGCGAGGGCATCTACACAACGCTGCTGTGGGGCGCCGGGCCGCCGCCGACCTGGCCGCTGCACCTGCGGCGACTCCAGCGCGACGCCGATCAGCTGGGCCTCGCTCCGCCCGAGGTCGATCAGATCCGCCAGTTGGTCGAGGATCACCTGTGTTTGCACCCTTGGCCCGGTCTAAAACGCTTGCGCATTCGCTGGTGGGCCGATGGCGGCGAGCCCTTGAGCCAGGCCGCACCGCACGGCCGCTGGGAATTGCACGCTCAGCCCCTGGACCCCAACCAGCGCCCTGGGCCGGCCGTGGCGCTCCTGAGCTGTGGCCCCGCCCGCTTTCCCCGCCTGTGGGCCGGCGCTAAGGTCACGGCGATAGGCGAGGATCTGGCGTGGCGGCGCAGGGTTCAGCGGCAGGTGCCAGGCGAGTCGGAAGCGCTGCTCTGCACGGAGTCCGGCCTGTGGAGCGAGACGCCGACCGCCGCGCTGCTGGCCGGGCTGGCCGACGGTCAGGTCGCTTGCGTGGCCCCAGAGGCCTGGCCGGTGCGATCGACCACGCTGCAGGGCCTCCGCGCGGGTGACCTTGGCCACAAGATCGGCGAATTGGCTCTGGGTTCCAGCGATCTTCCGCGCCTGCGCTGGATGGCGCTGATCAACGCCGTGGCGGGGGCGCGGCCCGTGGCGAGTCTGGACGGGCACGCGCTGGAACCTCCGCCGGACCATTGGCTGGAGGCGGCACGGCTGCTGACGGAGCCCATAGGATGATCTCTAGCTATAACGCGCTTTTAGGCCTGTCGGCTTGACCCGCGGACCGCGATGTCTCAAGGTGAACGGTTAGGCCTGCTCTGCTTGCCCGGCTGCCCCAGGAGAAACCGCATGAACGATCGCACTTTCCGCTGGCTGTCGCTGTCCCGCCGGGCCTACCTGGGTCGCCGCGCCGTGGCCAAGGCTTGGACCCAGGTGGCGGCTTCGATGCTAGCCGCGACGGCCCTGGCCGCCTCACCGGCTCCTGCTCCAGCCGCCGCTCCGCTGGCGAACAAGGCCGCGGCCAAAGCGCCGGAGGCGAAAGCCCCCGAAGCCAAAGCGCCAGAAGCCAAAGCGCCAGAGGCAAAAGCCGCCGCTTGGGGCAAGCTCACCAGCGCCGACGGCGCCCAGACCTTTGAGCTCCGCGGCGCAGAAGTGCTTGTGGGTACAGAAGAAATCTGCCAGGTCAAGCTGACAGACAAGACGGTGGCCGGTCAGCACGCCCGCCTCAGCTATCGCGATGGCGTCATTGAGGTCCACGACCTGGGCAGTCGCGGCGGCACGCTGGTGGCCGGTACAGCCGTAAAGCCGGGCAAGGCCTTTAGAATTCTCCAGCCGGTCGAGCTGACCTTTGGCGCCGCCAGCCTGAATTTTGCCTTTGGCGAGCGCCCCGACCTCATCGGCCCTACCCAGAAAGCCCGCCAGGCTAAAACCCCGGCCGCGGCCTCCAAGTCAGCACCCGCAAAGGCGGCCCCTGCCAAGCCCGCCAAGAACCGATAGGCCAAGGCCTTCTCAGGCCTCTCTGCCCGCCAACCCCTGCGGAGGTTCTGTGCCCCCTCATGATACCCCTAGCGCCGACGATCCGGCTCAGGCCGCGGTCGATCCCAGCGGCGCCCGACAATTCATCTTGCTGAACATGCAATTGAACGGCGAGCCGGTGACTTTGGCGGTGCCGTCGCACTGGACTCTGCTGGAAGCGCTGCGCTACGGCCTGGGCGCGACCGGCAGCAAGCAGGGCTGCGACAAAGGCGATTGCGGCGCGTGTACCGTGCTGGTGGGCGGCCAGCCCGTGCTCAGCTGCCTGACCATGGCGGCGGCGATGCAGGGCAAGGCGGTCGAGACCGTGGAGGGCCTTGGCGTCGGCGGCGAGCCCCATCCTCTGCAGCAAGCCTTTGCCCAACTGGGCGCCGCGCAATGTGGTTTTTGTACGCCGGGCATGCTGATGTCGGCCAGCGCCTTTCTGGACCGCCTGGCGCTACAGGACGATCCGCAATTCTCGCGCCAGGATATCGCTGAGGCCCTGGGCGGAAATCTCTGCCGTTGCACCGGCTACACCAAGATCGTCGACGCCGTGGCCCAAGTGGCCGCCCAAACCGTCGCCCGGGCCCGCGATTTTAACGATCAGCCCGGAGGCGACCCCTTTGCGGAGGACCTGTGAACCCGCGGCCCCTCTCTAGCCAGCCGGTTTCGCGCGACTTGCACCGCATCGAGCTGGAGGATACCCCAGTCGATCCAGGCGGTATTGTCGGCCGGCGCCACGGCAAAGTGGACGCCCTGGACCTCATGACCGGCGCCGTGGCGTACACGGATGACCTGGTGCTGCCGCGCATGCTGCACGCCAAGATTTTGCGAAGTCCCTATGCTCACGCGCGAATTTTGTCGATCGATGTGGATCGCGCGGAGGCCTTAGAGGGCGTGCACGCGGTGGTGGTCGGGCGCGAAATGCCGGTGCGCTATGGCGTTATCCCGTGGACCCAGGACGAATATGCCCTCGCGGTCGACAAAGTGCGCTATGTGGGCGACGCCGTGGCGGCTGTGGCGGCGATCAGCGAAGAGGTGGCCCAGGCCGCGCTCAAGCTGATCGAGGTGCGCTACGAGCTGCTGCCGGCCCTGGTGGACCCGCGCGAGGCCCTGGCAAGAAAAGATGTGCTGATCCACGAGGATAACAAGCACGGCAACATCACTAAGCACGTCAAGCTCGCCTTTGGCGATGTGGACGCGGCGCTCGAGCAGTCCGACCTGGTGATCGAAGGCGATTATCAATATCACGGTGCGACCCATGCGCCGATCGAGCCGCACTGCGCGATCGCCCACACGGACGGCCGCGGCCTGCTGACAGTGTGGAGTTCGACCCAGGTGCCGCACTACCTGCACCGCGAGCTGGGGCGGGTGCTGGGCCTGCCTTCGCGGCAAATCCGCGTGATTCAACCGGCGGTGGGCGGGGCTTTTGGCGGCAAATCTGAGCCCTTTGACCTGGAATTCGCCGTGGCCAAGCTGGCGATCAAGACCGGCCGGCCCGTCAAGCTGCTCTACACCCGCGAAGAGGTGTTTTTGGCCCACCGCGGCCGCCATCCCTTTGAGATGCATTATCGCACGGGTTTCATGAACGATGGCCGCATCACGGCGGTGGACGGCAAGAGCCTGCTAGACGGCGGCGCGTACAGCTCATTTGGCCTTGTGACGACCTACTACTCCGGGCAATTGCTCGGATCGCCTTATGTTTTTCCCAACTATCGCTTCGACTCGACCCGCGTGTACACCAACAAGCCGGCGTGCGGGCCCAAGCGCGGTCACGGATCGGTGCAGCCGCGGTTCGCCCTAGAAGTGCAGCTCGACAAGGCCGCGGTGGCCCTGGGCATCGACCCGATCGAGCTTCGCCGGCGCAACTTTATCGGCGCCAACTCCAAGACCATTGGCGAATTTTATATTGGTTCCAATGGCTTCTTGGAGTGTCTTGCGATGGTCGAACAGGCCAGCGGCTGGAAGGAGCGCCGGGGCAAGCTGCCGCGCGGTCGCGGTCTGGGTGTCGCCGGGTCCACGTACATTAGCGGCACCAACTACTGTATTTATCCAACGGAATTGCCGCAGTCCGCCGTGCAGATTTGCCTGGACCGCTCCGGCCGCGTGCGACTGTTCGCCGGCACCAGCGATATCGGCCAGGGCTCCACGACGATGCTGGCGACGCTGGCCGCCGATACTTTGGGGGTAGAGCTCGAAGATATCCGGGTGATCGCTGCGGATTCCGACCTTTGCCCAGTCGATCTGGGTGCGTATTCTTCGCGCATTACCTTGATGGCCGGCAATGCCTGTTTGGACGGCGCCCGCAAGCTTGCCGCTCAACTTAAGCAAATCGTAGCGGAATTGTGGGGCTGCCCGCCAGACGACATCACCTTGGCCCATCGCAAGGCCTTTCGCGCATCGGACGATCAGGTGTGGATGCCCATCCAGGAGGCCTTCATCCTCGCCGAATCTAAGCTAGGGACCCTAGGCGCCACGGGGAGTTACAAGACACCCACACAGAACGTCCACGGCGAATACCGCGGCGGCACCATCGGCGCGAGCCCAGCTTACTCGTTTACCGCCCACATCGCTGAAGTAGAAGTTGATGAAGAGACGGGGGAAGTTCGGATTCTGGACATCTGGTGTGCCCACGACTGCGGCAAGGCCCTCTCGCCCGTGCTGGTCGAGGGCCAGATCGAGGGCAGCGTCTACATGGGCGCGGCCGAAGCGGTGATGGAGCACCACTGCGTCATGCCCAGCGGGCTGCGCGGCCCCGGCGAAAAGCGTCTGACGGGCCCCGGGGTCGACGGACTGCTCGCGGCGAGCTCGCTGCTCGACTACCGCATGCCCACCTCGCTCGACACGCCGCAACTGCACGCGATGATTGTAGAAGCCCCGGATCCCCGCGGCCCGTTGGGGGCCAAAGAGGCTGGCGAAGGCCCCCTGCACAGCGCGGTGCCTGCCATTGCCAACGCGGTGTTTGACGCGATCGGCGTGCGCATCGACAACTTGCCCATCTCGCCAGAGAAGGTGCTCAAGGCCCTGCGCCTGAGCGAATTGGCCATGAACGTCAAGGAGGTGCGCTAATGCTGCGCCTCGCCCCGCTGCAGTGGCAGCCCCCGCAGAACCTCGCCCACGCCTTGCAGTTGCTCGCCCAGCCGGGGGCCCGCGCTGTGGCCGGCGGTACGGACCTCTTGCCCAACCTCAAGTTGGCCACCACCCGCGCTGAAATCCTGGTGCCCATTGGCGATCTCAGCGAGCTGGCGGGCATCGAGCTTTCCGACGACGGCATGCGCATCGGCGCCGCGTGCGGACTGAGCGAATTGGCGGGAGATGAAGATATTCAGCAGCACTTTGGCGCACTTGCCTTTGCCGTGGGCCGGATTGCCTCGCCGCAGATCCGCAACATGGGCACGGTGGGCGGCAACCTCGCCTTGGACACCCGCTGTCGCTACATCAACCAGTCCGAATTGTGGCGAGAGGCTCTGGGCGGCTGCCTCAAGTCCCACGGCAAAGAGTGCCACGTGGTGCCAGGCGGCCAGGGATGCGTCGCGGCGCTCTCTGCGGACTCTGTGCCGGTGCTGATCGCCTATCGCGCCGTGGCCCATTTGGCTCGCTGGGACGGTGCTGCGGTCGCAAAGCGCGAAGTGGCTTTGGCCGATCTGTATGGCAGCGACGGCCTGCGCCATTTTGATCTGCTTCCTGGCGAGCTGCTGACGCACCTGCAGCTGCCGCTCCCCCAGGCCAATGCCCAGGTCGTGTACCGCAAGTGGGCGGTTCGCCAGAGCATAGACTTTCCGCTGGTCTCCGTGGCGGTGCGTTTGGAGACGGCGGCGGACGGTTGCCTCGCAGACGGACTGGTGGTCGTGGGGGCGTTGGGGCCGCGTCCGCGGGTGCTGCCGTTGGCCAAGCTGGCCGGTGCGGCTCTGGACGCTGCCTTGGCCAAGCAGGTGGGCGATCTGGCCTTTGACCGCTGCCGCCCCTTGCCCAATGTGCCCTACGACGCCGACTATCGCCGCGAGCGCCTGCGGGTTGAGGTGCGCCGGGCTGTTGCCGCGCTGTCAGCGCTCTGACACCCCAACCGGCGCCGCGCCGTCCGCGCCGGAGATTTGTAAGTTTTTCTTCATAGGTTTGAGCACTGTCAATCTGCCATTGGCGCAAATCGGCATTCAGTGCGACAATCTTCGCCGTTGGTCAGAGGCTGTGCATGTGCGGATTGGTAGGTTGGTTGGGCAGTAGCGGCGGTGGGCAATCGCTGGCCGTGGCCCCAGGCGCGCCTCCCATTGTGCAGCTGCGCCGCGCGATGGACGCCATTGCCCACCGCGGCCCCGACGACGACGGGCTGTTTGCGGCCCCGCAGGTGCTGCTCGGCTTTCGCCGCCTGTCGATCCTCGATCTGACCCCCGCCGGGCATCAGCCGATGAGTTCACCGGACGGTCACTGGACCGTGGTGTTCAACGGCGAAATCTACAATTACCTGGAGCTGGCCGACGAATTGCGCGGGCTCGGGGCGACCTTCTCCGGCCACAGCGACACGGAAGTGCTCGTGACCGCCCTGCAGCATTGGGGGCCGCGGGCCTTGGAGCGCTGCAACGGCATGTGGGCCCTGCTGGCTTGGCACGCGCCCACGGAGACCCTCTACGCCGCCCGGGACCCGTGGGGCATCAAGCCCCTGTTCCGCCTGACCGACGGCGATGGAATGTGGTTCGCCAGCGAGATCAAGGCGTTGAAAGCCGCGGGTCGCAATCTCGGCGTCGCCAATACCGAAGTGCTGGGCCGCTACATCCACACCGGCCTGCTAGACGACGGCCAGGCCACGGCGCTAAGCGAGGTCGAGCGCCTCGTTCCCGGGGTGCTGTATCGCTTTGAGCGCGGCGAACAGGTCAGCGCCGCCGCGTATGGCGATGGAACTGCACGGATCGTCACGCCGCGGCTGTTCAATGACGGGCGGAGCGACCAAGACTACATTGAGGCTTTCCGCGGCGCCTTTCTCAACTCGGTGCGCTTGCGGCTGCGCAGTGACGTCCCGGTGGGCGCGAGCCTGTCCGGCGGCCTTGACTCCACGGCTGTGCTTTGTGCGGCGGCCCGGCGTCTGGACGAGGTGGGCTCGACCGCGTGTAAGCTCGCGTTTACTGCCCAGATTCCCGAGTACGATGAGTCGCGGTACATCCGCGAGGTGATCCAGCAGACCGGGGCCACTTGGCACGTGACCGAGGCCCAGGACAGCTGCTTGGTGCGGCTAGCCCCGAGCTTTCTGCAGATGACCGATGAGCCGATCCACAGCCTCGCGCCGCTGGCCGGCTTTTTGGTCATGGAACTGGCTGCGGCTCACGGCATTAAGGTGATCCTCAACGGCCAAGGATCGGACGAGCTGCTGGGCGGCTACCAATCGTACGAATTGCCAGCGATTCGCACGTATTGGGCTGAAGCTGGCCTGGCCGAAGCGTGGCGCCATGCCCAGGCTGAGGTGGGCGACAAGCGCCGCGCCGCAATGGCCCTGGTGCGCGCCGAAGCGGGGACGCTGACCCGCAATCTGCCTGCCCTGGACCAGCGACTCCGGCAACTGCCAACCGCGGAACAGAAATCGGTGCGGGCCTTGGTCGGCCAGCGCTCACCCCTCTCCAAGCCGATCCGCAAGTCCTGGGATTTCGCTGGCGGCACGCTGCAAGAGGCCCTGCACCAGAGCTTGACCCGGGCGTTCTTGCCGCTCTACCTGCGCATTGAAGACCAGAATTCCTCAGCTTTTTCCATTGAGGCGCGCTTGCCATTCCTGGATCCCGCGGTGGTGGCTCTAGCGCGGCGGGCCCCTGCGCGGCTGCTTCGCCGCGATGGCCTGGGCAAAATTCTGCTGCGCTCGATCTTGCCGGGCCTCGTCCCAGAGGCAGTCTGGAAACGCCGCGACAAGCAAGGCTTTCCTGTGCCAACCCAGCGCTGGCTCCGCGGTCCCCTCAAGCCGCTGCTGGCCGCCGCGCTGGACGAACGCAAGCTGCGCCAGCGCAACTGGTATGACGTTGCCGAAGTGGTGCGCCAGCGCGACGCGTTTTTTGCCGGCGGGCCGATGTCGCCGGCCATGACGCGCATCGCGATGGTTGAGCTGTGGATGGACAACAGCCCTGTGGCACCAAAGAGTTAGGGCGCCCGCCGACGGCTGATCAGCTCCGAATCCTTCCCGCACCTGCCCAGCCAAAAACGCCACTGGCGCCAGACTTTTCAGCCTGACGCCAGCGGAAGTTTTCTGCGGTTCTAGCGGGCCTCTCAGCCGTTGCCGCTGCCCTTGTCAAAGCGCCGGCGGTCCGATTCCTTGAGGTAGCGCTTGCGAATCCGCAGGCTCTTGGGCGTGACCTCGACCAGCTCGTCGCCGTCGATCGTTTCCAGCGCCTCTTCTAGGCTCAGCTTCTTGGGCGGCGTCAGCAACAGCTTCTCATCCGCACCGGCCGAGCGGATGTTGGTCAGCTTCTTCTCGCGGCCGGCGTTGATCACCAGGTCATTCTCGCGGTTGTGAATGCCGATGACCTGGCCTTCGTACACGTCGACACCCGCGCTCAGGTAGAACACGCCGCGATCCTGCAGGTTAAACAGGCCGTATTGGGTCGTCGTGGTGTTCTCGACCGCCACCAGGGCGCCGTTCAGCCGCCGCTTGATGTCGCCGCGCCAGGGGCCAAACTCGGCAAAGGTGTGGTAAATCACGCCCGTTCCGCGGGTATCGGTCATGTACTGGCTGCGGTAGCCGATGAGGCCGCGGCTTGGGCAGCGGAACTCCAGCCGCACGGTGCCGTCGTCTTCTACGCTCATGTTGCGCAAATCGGCGCCGCGCTGCGAGAGCTTCTCAATGACGCTGCCGGAGTACGGCTCGGCGCATTCGCAGACCACATCCTCAATCGGCTCTAGCTTTTCGCCATCCTCACCGCGCTTGACGATGACCCGCGGCTGGCTGACCTGCAACTCATAGCCTTCGCGGCGCATCGTCTCAATCAGGATCGACAGGCTCAGGGTGCCGCGGCCGTAGACCTTGATCACGTCCGGCGCTTCGGTCTCTTCGATGCGCAGCGAGACGTTGGACTCGAGCTCCTTCATCAAGCGGTCGCGCACGTGGCGGGTGGTGACGAACTTGCCTTCCTTGCCGGCAAAGGGCGAGTTGTTGACGATGAAGTCCATCGACAGCGTCGGCTCGTCGACCGGAATCACCGGCATCGGGTCCACAAAGCCTTCCGGGCAAAGCGTCTCGCCCACCGTCACATCGCCGACGCCCGCCATCGCGATGATGTCGCCAGCGTAGGCCTCTTCGATATCGACGCGATCGGTGCCCAAAAAGCCCATCAGCTTGGTGATGCGCAGCGGCTGAGTCGTGCCGTCCAGGCGCACCTGAACCATGCGATCGCCCTTGCGAATCATGCCGCGGTAGAGCCGGCCGATGGCGATGCGCCCCAGGAAGTCGTTGCGGTCTAGCGTCGCCACCTGGAACTGCGCCGGCTCGTCCAGCGAGAATTCGCAGGGCTTGACGTGATCCATGATCATGTCCATCAGCGGGCCCAGGGTCTTGCCCTTCTGCTTGGCCGCCATGACCGCCGGATCGTCGTCGAGCACATCGGCGGCGTCGCGCACGGCAAAACCGGCGCGGCCACTGGCATAAATCACGGGAAAGTCCAGCTGTTCCGGACTCGCGTCCAGGGCGCAGAACAGGTCGAACACCGCGTCGAGCACTTTGTCCGGCTGGCGATCCGGCCGGTCGATCTTGTTGATCACCACGATCGGCCGCAGGCCCAGGGCCAGGGACTTCTTGAGCACAAAGCGCGTCTGCGGCATGGGCCCTTCGCAGGCGTCCACCAGCAGCACCACGGAATCGACCATGCGCAGAATTCGCTCGACCTCACCGCCAAAATCGGCGTGCCCAGGGGTGTCGACGATGTTGATCGTCACGCCCTTCCAGTGCACAGCGGTGTTTTTGGCCAGGATGGTAATGCCGCGCTCGCGCTCGAGGTCGTTGGAGTCCATGACCCGCTCGTAGGCAAGGCCGGTGCGTCCAACTGCGCCACACTGGGTGAGAATCTGGTCGATCAGCGTGGTCTTGCCGTGGTCGACGTGGGCGATGATCCCGATATTGCGCACGCGATCCATACAACTCCTGAGCTAGATTGGCGCGAAGCTCCGCACCGAGGGGGGCGAAAGTGTGCCAGAGAAGCGGCGAAAATACCAGAGGCGGAGCCAACTGCATCGCCAAAACCGGCCGTGGCGCTGCGAATTCCAAGAGCTTGCGTTGACCGACGTGGCCGGCAGAGGCAAACTCCGTGATCGGCGCCCGCTGCGCCTCAGCAGTCACAGCATGGCCAGTTCTGCAGACCGCCCGAGCGAGACAGGTCCCAGCGATGCCGCGATCGAAGCCCTGGTGGCTGCGGTAGTTCGCCAAGTGCTTGCCGAAGCTGCGGGCCCAGCCGCACGGTCGCCGCAGGACGATCCCGTCCGCCCCGGGCGGGTGGAGCGCATGGTCGCGGAGGTGGTGGAGGAGCTGTGGCAGCAGTCGCCCGTGCCGCCGCTGCGGCCGTTGCCGGGTCTCGATCGCCTTGCCGATCCCCACGCTCTGCCGGCGTGGACGCGGGCCACTCCTTCGCGAATTGCCGTGGGCCGCGCCGGACTTCGCTATCCCACCGCCACCTACTTGAACCTTCGCGCAGACCACGGCGTGGCCAAAGAGGCCGTGGCCAGCGTCGCGACGGCGGAATTCGTTCGATCGCTGGGGGCGGTGGAGCTGCGCAGTAAGGCTGCAGATTTAGACACATTTCTCCTTCAGCCCAACCAAGGGCGCGAGCTCGACGCAGAGTCGCTGCAGCGGCTGCGCGCAGAGGGCACCCGCGGGGTCGACGTCCAGGTGATCCTGGCGGATGGCCTGTCTGCCTGGGCCGTGGAGCGCAACCCCGGATTGTTGCAGGCTTTGCACCGCGAGCTCGCCGCGGCAGGCTTCAGCTTTGGCCGGCCGATCTTTGTCCACCGCGCGCGCATTGCCGTGGCCGACCAGATCGGCGTGGAGCTGGGGGCCAAGGCCACCGTGATCGCCTTGGGCGAGAGGCCCGGCTTGGGCACCGGCGACTCGCTGTCCCTGTACCTGGCGTGGAACCCCAAGATCGGCCAGGACAATGCCGAGAAGAACTGCATCAGCAACGTCCGCCCTGCTGGCATGAGTGTCGATCAGGCGAGCAAGTTGGCCGTGCAGATCCTGACCAAAGCTAGAGAATTGGGCCAGGGTGGCCTGGCCGTCGCCGCGCCGCAGCGGACCTATTGACCGCGCACCGAGCGAGATCGTCGCTTCTGACAGCGCCCCTGGCCCCGAGCGATTCCAGCCGACCAGGGCGCGCTAGAGCTAGAGAGAGGTACCGCCATGTCGACCCCCGCCTGGCTGCCCGCCGGCCTGCAGCCATTGCCGGCTAAGCTCCTGTCCTGTCAGCTGATTCCCAATGCCGACCCGGTGCTCCGCAGTCAGTTTGGCGGCAATCCGGCCTGGACGGCGTTGGGCCTCGTCACGGCCGATCAGGACGATTCAACTTACGCCGCGCTGGATTACGCCACCAAGTTCGCGGAAGTTGAAGTGGTCTACGCCAAGAGCTTTTATGCCGGCGCTGCCCATGCCAGCGGTCCGCTCTCTGGCGAAATCCTGGGCGTCCTTGCCGGCCCGGATCCCGATCAGGTGGCCGAGGGACTCGCCGCATTCCGCGAATACCTGAGCGAGCATGCGTGCTTTTACCAGGTCCCGGGGGCAGGTGCCCAGCCGGCGCTGTTTCCCCACGTCATCAGCGAGACGGGGCACTACCTGAGCAAAGCCGCGGGCATCGATCAGGGTCAGCCCTTGGCGTACCTGATCGCCCCGCCGGTAGAGGCGCTGGTGGCGATCGACGCTGCGCTCAAGGCGGCCGACGTGCGCTTGTGCCAGTTCTTTGGCCCGCCGACGGAGACCAACTACGCCGGGGCCTATTTGACGGGTGCCCTGTACGCCTGCGAAGCGGCCGCCGCCGCCTTTGCCGAAGCGGTGATGCAGGTCGCCGCCTCGCCCTTAGCCGCAGCCCGTCGCAGCCATCGCGCGCGAGGTTGATTAGGGTATTCCCCGCATTCCCGCTGGGCGTTTTCCGTTTTGGCTGGCCCTTATGACTGCTCCTCCACCCCCCATTGGCCGACCCGAGCTGCGCCAGGCTGGCATCGCTGAGCTCCAGCTGGGCAATTCGGGGCTGATGCTCGAGGGGACTTCCGTAGCGGGGGTGGCGACTTGGCTGCGCGTGCCGCAGTGGGGAATTGCTTTTGACATTGGCCTCGCCGCCGAGCATTCGGTGCGCTGTGCCAAATTGGCGATTACCCACGCGCACATGGACCACGCCGGCGGGCTGCCAAGCTGGCTGGCTCTGCGGCGGATGTACAAGCTCGGGCCCTCGGTGGTCTATGCGCCGGCGGAGGCCTGCGGCGATCTGCAAGCGATCGTGGCGATTTGGGAGCGACTGCATTCCGCCCAGTTTGAATGGACCTTGGTGGCCATGGAACCGGGGCAGGAGGAGCCGATCGGCGGCGGTCGGCGCTTGCGGGCCTTTGCGGCGGATCACGTCGTGCCGACCCTGGGCTACGCGGTGGTGGCGGAAATCACCAGGCTTCGCTCTGAGTTAGAGGGGCTGCCCCGCGACACTCTGCGGGCTATGGCCGACCGCGGTGAGCCCGTGGCGCTGCCTGAAGACCGGGTGGTCCTTGCGATCAGCGGCGATACCCGGCCGACGCTGATCGCCCGGGTCCCGGAGCTGCGGCAGGCGCAATTCGCCATGCACGAACTGACTTTCCTCGATGACCGCCGCTCGGCCCAAGAGGCGCGGCAGAAGGGCCACACCCACCTGGATGAATTGGCGGAGCAATTGTCCGACCTGCAGGGGGTGTTCTTGCCGTATCACCTCAGCCAGATGTACACCGCCGCGGGCGCGCGCCGGGCTTTGCGCCACCGTCTGCCTGCCGCGCAGTGGGCGCGCACCCTGCCTCTGCTGCCGCCGTCCCCGGGATAGGCCAAGGATTCCATGAGACTGGTTGTCGCTGAGAAGCCGTCGATGGCCCGGGCCATTGCCGAAGCGCTGGGGATCACCGGGCGAGGTCGCAGCTATCTTCAGGGCGAGGTGGACGGCCAAAAGGTCATGGTGACGTGGTGTGTCGGCCACCTGGTGGAGACGGCCGAGCCGGAAGCCTACGGTGCCAAGCAGTGGAGCTTTGCCAACCTGCCGATCCTGCCGGAACGCTTTCAGTTTCGCACGATTCCCCAGACGGAAGAGCAGTTCCTGGCGGTCAAGGGCCTGCTGCTGCGGCCAGACGTGACTGAAGTGGTCAACGCCACGGACGCCGGGCGCGAAGGCCAGCTGATCTTTCACCTGACCTACGATCTGGCCGAGTGCAACAAGCCGGTTCGACGCCTGTGGACCAGCAGTCTGACCGAGGAAGCGATCCGCCAAGCCTGGAAAAACCTCAAGGATGAGGCAGAGTTTCAGGGCCTGACCGAGGCGGCGCGCTGTCGTCAAGAGGCCGATTGGCTGGTGGGGATCAACTGTACCCGCGCCCAGACGCTGGTGGCCCAGGCCTTGGGCAAGCAAGGGGTTCACTCGATCGGCCGGGTGCAGACACCCACGCTGGCGATGATCGTCAACCGCGAGCTGGAGCGGCGCAGCTTTGTCCCCAAGGAATTTTGGACGCTGATCGCACAGTTCCGCGCCCAGGATGGCCGGCTCTACCGCGGCAAGTGGTTCAAGCCGGGCCAGGAGGGCGAGGCGCCGGGCAAGACCGCGGGCAAGGACCCGGCGCAGAAGGAGAAAAGCCAAGGGAAGCCGAATCCGGAGGCCAAAGAGGCGGCGAAGGCAGACGAGCCTTATGAGCGCTTTGACACGCCGCAAGCCGCCGAAGCCATGCGCCAACGCCTGCTGGGTCAGCCGGCCAAGGTCGTCAAAGTTGAGGCGCGCCAAGAGAAAAAGAAGCCGGAGCTGCTCTACGACCTGACGGCCCTGCAGCGCGAGGCCAACAAGCGCTTTGGCTATACCGCTGAACAGACGCTGGAAATCGCCCAGACGCTCTACGAGGCCAAGCTCATCTCCTATCCGCGCACCAACTCGCGCCACTTGACCGACGACGACGCGGCTAAGGCCCCGGCGTGGCTCGGCGTGCTCGATCGCGGCCCTTATGCCGGCTATGTGCAGCAGATTTTGCAGATGGGCAAGAACGGCGTGCCGCCCAAGCTGAGCGGGCGCTTTGTCGACACCAAGCAGGTTGAAGACCACCACGCCCTCGTGGTCACGGACAAGGTGCCCAAGTACCGCGACGGCGAGCTGGACCTGCCCACCGATCAGGCGCGCATCTATGACCTCATCGCCCGGCGGCTGTTGGCGGCGTGGTTTCCCGAGCGGATTGAGCAGAAAACCACGGTGATCACCGCTGTTACGCCCCGCGAGCTCGGCGACCCTGAGCTGTTTCGCACCACCGGCACCGTGCTCAAGGACCCGGGTTTTTCCGCGGTGGATGCCGCGCCGCGCCGGCCGAGCAAAGGCGAAGAAGACACCGACGCCGAGCTGCCGCCGCTCAAGAAGGGCGAGGCGGTGGCGACGGAGGCCATCGACCTCAAGACCGGCAAGACCACGCCGCCCAAGGCGCTGTCAGAGGCCGATCTGCTGGCGGCGATGCAGGGCGCGGGCAGAGAGCTGGACGACGAGGCCCTGAAGGGCGCGCTCAAGGACCGCGGTCTGGGCACCCCGGCGACCCGGGCGAACATCATAGAAACCTTGATTAAGCGCGACTACATTGGCCGCGAGCGCAACAACCTGGTGGCCACGGAGAAGGGCATCGACCTCATCCAGACCATTCAGGTGGCGGCGCTCAAGTCGCCCGAGATGACCGGCCAGTGGGAAGCGACGATGGAGCAGATCCGCCGCGGTCAAGCGCAGCGATCTGAATTCATGGCGCAAATCAAGGGCTTTGTCCGCGATCAGGTGGATGCGCTGCGCGGTGCCGGCGTGCGAACCCGCGTCGCTTCTCAGGTCGCTGCGCGGCAGACGGGACCCGCGGTGGATCCGCTGAAGTCCACTGAAAAGGCGATGGATTGTCCGGCCTGCGGCTCACCCCTGGTAGAGAAGTCGTTTAACGGCGTCAGCCAATGGCGCTGCAGCGGCCTGCAGAGGCCCGATTGCCGGGTCGGCTGGTCAGTCGGCCAGGACGGCGAACCGCTAGACGGCCGCTGTGCGTGGTGCCACAGCCCGCGGCGCCGCGACCGCTCCGGCAAGCTCCAGTGCCTCCATTGCGGTCGCCCAGCTGAACTCGAAGCCGGCCAGCCGCCGATGCCGCCGCTGCTGAGCTGTTCGCGCTGCCGACAGCTCGCGCGGTTGCTGTGGTCCCCCAAGAAAAGCGCATGGTTGCAGAGGTGCGACCGTTGCGACACCTGGCTCGATCCCATCGACCCCGCGCGCCTGCCGCCCGAGCCCATTGCGCCGCCGTGCAGCAGCTGCGGCAAAGGCACCGCGGTGACCTGGAGCATCCAGCAAAGCGGCTACCTCTGGCGCTGCATGACGTGCCGACAGTGGGCAAGTATGCAAAATCCCGAGGTTTTGCTAAAAAGTTGAGCGCGCCAGCAGTTTCTTTGCGCGCCGCAGATCGCCCGGCCTACCTGAGGCGTCAGAGCAGCACAACGGGACAACCTCCCGCACCTACGCAGCAAGTCAGGGCAAAGGGCCCTGTTTCTTGCCCCGCACCGCTGTCTCTTTCATCCCTAATTCAGGAGTCCATCATGCGCACTTTCATCGCCTTTGCCGTCGCCGCCCAGCTCCTCGTCGCTTCGACCGTGTTCGCCGGCCAAGCCGCTGCTCCTTCGGTCGCCAGCACCGCCATCGGCGCATCGGCTTCTGCCCGCGGCCTCTCCGCCTTTGCCCAGAGCAAGGGTCCGCGCCCCGCGACGCTCAGCGGCGCCGTGTCGCAGAAGCTGCTCAGCGAGTACGCCAAGCCCCAGGGCCTTGTGACCAAAGTGGCCCCCAGCGCTGGCGAATTCTCTGGCTTCATCCCCGGCAAGAATCCGGCGCTCAGCGGCTTGGCCGGCCAGGCGCAGAACAACGCCGTCCTGCTCGGCGGCCTGGTGGCCGTGCGCAATTAGTGCCTCTCCCCCTGTTGCGCTATACTCACCGCGCGTAGGAGGCGGGCGGTGATGACGGCTGGACTCGACATGGCGGCGTTGCGGGCCCTGGGCGATTTGGTCGACCGCAACCTCGCCGCGTGGCAAGAGTTGCTGCAAGCCCACCTGGATTACAGCGCGCACCTAGTCGAGACGATCATCTGCGCCCAGACGGACCGCGATCTCGCCGCTCTGGGCCGCGCCGCCCACACCCTCAAGTCCAGCAGCGCCCTGTTTGGCGCCAACGCTCTGGCCAAAGCCTGCGCGGCGACAGAGCTGGCGGCCTTGAAGCAACTGCCTGAAACGGTTGATCTATCTGTGCAGGTGATCGCCGAAGCGGCCAAGGCGCGCGTAGAGCTCGAGCTGTGGCGCGACCGGGTGCCTTGAGGACGCCAACGAACACACGTCCCAAGCGCTTCGATCGACAAAGCCCAGTGTTGGTCGCGGTTGTTCTTTCACAGCCTCCCTTTTTTTCACGCACTGAGCTGAGCCGATGAAAACGACCTCGCGGGCGCCGTGGATTCCGCCGGAGCGCATTGACGCCCTGGTCCAGCCTGAACCTGCCGTCTTCTTGGTGGGGGCCGTGCTGCTGCTGTGGCTGGCCTACGCGCTGTTTCTGCGCAATTCCTCCGCCGAGCGCCATCGCATTCTGCGGGCCGTGCTGACCAACCTCGCCGTGCATTCGAGCGTGCTGGCGGCGCTGGCGGGCATGTACTTTTCCTTTGAGGCCGACTGGTTGGAGCACTCGACGCTGGCTCGGCTGCAGCCCTACGCCGGGCTCGCGGTGCTGGTGCAGGGCGGGGTGGTCTTTACCAAAGCCGCAAAATTGATGGCGATGGAGCTGCTGTTCCTTGGCCACATGCGCGAGTCCGTGCCCGCGCTGCTGATCAACACCTTTACCGGGGTGGTGGCGACGGCGGTGGGTTCGTGGATTGCCGCGACCGTGTTCAACTTTCAGCTGGCGCCGCTGCTCGCGACGTCCGCGGTGGTGTCGCTGGTGGTCGGTCTGGCGGTGCAGGACACCCTGGGGAACCTGTTCGCGGGCATCGCCATGCAGTTTGATAAACCTTATGAAATTGGCGATTGGGTCGAGATCACCCAGGGCGGCAGCAAGTGGCTGGGTCAGGTGTACGAGGTGACCTGGCGCGCCACCACCTTGGTCGGCCTGGCCGATGAGCTGGTGTCGCTGCCCAACCGCGTGGTCGGCCAGGGCTTGGTGGTGAACTACAGCCAGCGCGGTGAGCCCGTGGCGCGGGTGCTGGTGCTGCGCTTGCCGCTTACGGTCGACTTTGATCAGGTGCGCGCGACGCTCCTGCCCGCTGTGGCCTCCGTAGAGGGCGTGGTTCAGGGCCCGGGGCCCCTGCTGTTTTTCAGCGATGTCGGCGATGCGTGGATCAACGCCAAGCTGATCTACTGGATCAGCGACTTTGGCACGCAATTGCGCATGGCGGACGCGGTGCTGACGGCGGCGATGATCAGCCTGCGCGAACAGAAAATTGAGGTTGCGGTGCCACAGCTGCAGGTGCGTTCGCCGGCGGCCTAACAGGTGCGCGCGTCCCTATCGCCCAAAGCCCTTGCTCGAGAGCGCCGCCAGCTTCTCTGCCGTCTCTGGGCTCAGCCGACCCTGGAGCGCCGAGGCCTGCCATTGGATCGATGCGCCTTGCACAAGCTTGTTGCGGTACTGCTGGCGCTCGGCCGCGGCGGCCTCCAGGCACAGCTTGCCGCGCAGCTGCAGGGCCACGGGGTGATCGTCCGTCGCCGTCGGGCTCTTGGGCAGCCCTAGAGCCAG
Organism: Myxococcota bacterium; assembly: GCA_044347905.1. Classification (GTDB taxonomy): domain Bacteria; phylum Myxococcota_A; class UBA9042; order UBA9042; family UBA9042; genus SXRM01. The sequence goes on along the minus strand of JBIKTV010000012.1, from coordinate 7,649 downwards.
CGGTTGCCGCGCGGCCAAAACGCTTACGTGCAGGGCGTCGTCGCCGTCATAGGGGCCCAGGACTTCGCCGATTTTGGCTTGCTGCACGGCCTTTTCTACCGCCGGGTCGCCGCGGCGAAAGCGCGCCTGCTCAAAGCCGGCCAGGCCTTGCTGCCAAAAACTGTAGCGCAGCAGCCGCACGGGCTTGCCGCTGGCCTGGAGATCGGCCGCCAGCTCTTCCATGCGCGGCAGGTGGCGGGTCTTGAGCGGCGAGGCCTCAAGCGTCAGCTCAGTCGCATCCGCCGCAGGGCCAATGGACGGCAGTTGGCGGTAGTCCTTGCGCAGAGTCTCTGCCAACTGCTGGAGATAGGGGCGTAATTCGCCGCGGCAGCGCTCTTGCTCTAGCAGCGAACACGCGTGCTGATCGCCACAGCAGGCGCTCTGCAGGTCCCACACCGTCCAGCCCGGCGGGTGCTTGAACTTGGCCAAATCCTGCATGTAGGCCAGGCGCACTTCGGCTTCTGTCAGGGCACAGCCGCGCTTGCCATCCCACACGTTGGCCAAAAAGCGCTCGGCCGCTTGGGCGGTGCTCTCGGTCGCCTGCGCGGCCGCACCCACCACGGCCATTTCGCGCACGACCAGCAGATCGCTCGCCGCCGTCAGGGCCGCCTGAAGCTCAGCCTGATCCTGGCCCTTGAACGCTTCTAGGTGCCGCTGGACGGCCGACCAATGCAGCGGCTGACCGTCGACCTGCGCGACCACGGGATCTGCCGTTTCGCCGGCTGATGCCTGGGCTTTTGGCGTTGGCCCCGCGGACGCAGCCTCAGCAGGCGCCTCCCCGCGGCGTCCACAGGCGGCCACGGCCAGTGCCAGCGCCACCCCAACAGCGGCCTTCGCGCTCACTACGCCTTGCTCATCAGGCGGATCATGATGGCCTTCTGGGCGTGCAAGCGGTTCTCAGCCTCGTCAAAGATCACCGACTGCGGGCCATCGGCGACCCCGGCCGAGACCTCTTCGCCGCGGTGGGCCGGCAGGCAGTGCATGAACAGGCAGCCGGGATTGCCGCGGGCCATCATCGCTTCGTCCACCTGGAAACCGGCGAAATCGCGGACGCGCTTGGCCTGCTCGTCTTCTTGGCCCATGGAGGCCCACACGTCGGTGTAGATGCAGTCCGCGTGGCGCACGCCTTCGATCGGGTCTGCGGTCAGCGAGATGGTCGCGCCAGTCTCCAGGCCCAACCGCTGGCCGCGCTCGACGATGGCCGGATCGCACCAATAGCCGTGGGGCGACACGATGGTGACGTGCATGCCCAGCGCCGCGCCGGTGTCGATGAGCGAGTGGGCCATGTTGTTGCCGTCGCCCACGTAGACCAGCTTCTTGCCGCGCAACACCGCCGGGTCAAAGCTGCCGGCCGGGCTCCAGTGCTCGATCATCGTCTGGGCGTCGCAGAGGGTCTGGCACGGGTGCTCCATGTCAGACAGGCCGTTGATCACCGGAATGCTTGCGTGTTCGGCGAGTTCCAAGATGGTGTCGTGGCCGTAGACCCGCGCCATGATGCCGTCGCAGTAGCGGCTGATGGTCTTGGCGGTGTCGGCGATCGTCTCGCCGCGGCCAATCTGGATGTCGGCCGAGCTCAGAAACAGCGCGTGGCCGCCCAGCTGGAACATGCCGACCTCAAAAGACACCCGGGTCCGCGTCGATTTCTTCTGGAAAATCATGGCCAACGTCTGGCCTTCCAGGGTCTTGCGGTAGTTGGCCGGGTGGCGCTTGACGTCGTTGGCCAGCACGAGGAGATCCACGACCTCCTGGGTGGTCAGATCGGCAACCGACAGGAAATGCTTTAGGGCCACGGTGTTCCTCGCATGGTGGGGGCCCAGAATGGGCGCAGAGGTCGGGGTTGTCGCGCAAAGCGGCTCCGCGGTCAAGGGTACCAAGGTCTTCGCTCAAAACAGCTCCGAATCCTCAGGCGTGCCGCTAGGTTGCAGCAGCGCACCTACCCCGGCGTGGCGGGCAAGGGCTAGCAGGTGCAGGGCCTCGCCCACTGTTCGCGCCGTGCGGGCAGGCCGGAGGTTGGCCAGCGCCTGGTTTTGTTCAGCGCTGGGCCGCTGCATGCGCCACGCTGCCTCTGGCTGAGCCGACGCAAGGGCCCGCGGACCGCGCTGCTCTATCTCCCAGTCCACCGCAGCCACCGCTTGGTCCGCGTGGGAGAAGCGAGCCCTTTCGCGGCCTTGCAGAACCACCGCCCAGCGCTTGCCGCGCGTCGCCACGGGCAGCACCCGTACTTCGTCTAGCTCGCCGGGCTTGGGGGCCCAGTGCAGCGCCAGCCCCGCTTTGCCCAGGGACACCCAGGCGAGGGGACTGATGGCCTTCACTTCAGAGTCCACTTGCAGGGTCAGCGGGTTGAAGGTCTCGGCGCGCTTTTGCACTTCGGCCAAGGTGATGCCGCCCGCTTCCCACTCAAAACCCGGATGATCAAACTGGATTTTTCGCCAGACCTCCGCCGCTTCATCGGCGCGCTCGCCCTGCAGGTCGATCTGTCGCGGCATGCCAAACAGGCTGGGCAAGGCGCATAGGCTGAGCTGCGACACGTCGACAAAATCCAGCACCAGGCAGTCTTTTTTGCCCTCAAACAGCCGGGTGCCGCGACCGACACACTGGGTATACAAGGTCGGCGAGCGAGTCGGCCGGGCCATCGCTACGCAGGAAACCTCAGGATCATCAAAGCCTTCTGTCAGCACCGCCACATTGGTCAGCACTTGAAGGCGGCCTTGGCGAAACAGCCCCAGCACCTTGACCCGTTCGTCATAGGGCATCTCCCCGTGGACGCAGCCGGCGGTAATGCCCAGGAGGTTCAGCGATTTGGCCAGGTGCTGCGCGTGGGCCACGGTCACGCAAAACGCCAAGGTGCGGCGGTCGCGGGCCAGTTCCTGGATCGAGCGGGCCACCAAGGCGTTGCGCTCCTCGATGTCGATGGCCTCCGCCAGCGGTTCGATGCGAAAATCGCCGTCTCCGTCGCTGGGCACGTGGCTCAGATCCTCGCGCGTCTCTACCCGCAGACCGCGCAGCGGCACCAAATAGCCTTCTGCGATCATCTCTTGCAGGCCGCGCTGGTAGACGATCTCCTGGAACACGCCGTCCAGGCCTTTGCCATCGCCGCGGGCCGTCGTCGCTGTCACCCCAAGCAGCGTGCCGTTCCAGCCCACAGAAAACGCCCCCAGCTGCTCCAGCACCCGGCGGTTGTCGTCGGCGGCGGCGTGGTGGCACTCGTCGTAGATCACCAGGCCAAACTGGCGAAGCGCCAAGACTTTTTCCAGTCTCTCTGGGTGAAGCGAGCGAATCGACGCCACCACCACCTTGGCGTGGCCCGGCGCCCGCAGCGGCCCTTGCTCGACCGCCACTTCGCCGCCGCTCGCCAAAAGCGCTTTGCTGATCTTGTCTTTGGCCTGCTGCACCAGCTCGTCCCGATGGGCCAACACCAGGACGGGCTGCTTGGCTCTTGCGGCCAAGTGGGCAAAAATCACAGTTTTTCCAGCGCCTGTGGGCAGAACGGCCACCATGCGCCGCACGCCGCGCTGCCGCGCTGCAATGATCGCCGCCACTGCGGCCAGCTGGTAGGGCCTGAGTTCTGGAGCGCTCATCGCTTGGTTCGCCTCGCCAGCGGGCAGTAGGAGCCGCGGAATCTGGCCGACGGACCTGAACCTCTAGTCCACCGCCAGAGCCAGCGTGAACGGCCCTTTGCCGTATTTGTAGCCGTCGACAATTAGCCACACCGGCACACCGGACGTGACCGGAATCGCGATGGTTTCTGCGCCTTTGTCCTTGGTCTTATTGGCGCACGCCAGCTCTTGGCCCGGGCTGCAGGCGCTATTGCGCGCGTAGATCAGCGCGTCAAACAGCTCGCTCGCCGCCGTGGCGGTCATGGTGCCATCGCGGTGGGGCATGATCTGGAAGACCGCGTCTCGCCCGCCGCCGCCGCCGCAGCTGCCTTTCTGCAAATTGGGATGATCGTTGGTATCTCCGCTCAAGGCGACGGGCAACTGCCACAGGTGGATCAGCTGGCCGGGGCAGGTCTCCGCGGCTTTGGGCGCTCCGTCAGGCTTACAAGTGGCGCTGCAGCCGTCGCCCGCTTGGAGGTTGCCGTCGTCACAGGCCTCTTCCGGATCGACGACGCCATCGCCGCAGTAGCTGCCCGGAGCCAACTGCAATTTCAGGGCATAGCTGCCAGCGCTGCCGTTCTTGCCGTCGACGACCACATAGTGCTTGTCGCCCGCTTCGGCAAAGAAAGTGATGGTCTCCGCGCCACCGCTGGCCTTTTTGTCCGCGCACATCGACTGGTTGCCCTGACCGCACGGCCCGCTGCGCTCATACAGCACGGCGTCAAAGCCCGCGCCGGGGGTGACGGTGGCGGTGATCTTGCCGCGCTCGTCGGCCACGACCTCATAGGCGATGTCCTTGCTCTGGTTGCCCGCAGCGCACAGCCCAAGGCCGGCCAAGGTCGCTTTGGCCAAAGAGGTATCGCCAGAGAGGCTCACGTCTTTGGCGGATGTCAGCGGCACCGCAAAGGCGGAGCACTTGATCGCCCCGGTGTCGCCCGCCGCGTCAGTGCCGGTTGAGCCTGCGTCGTCTTGCGTCACTTCTTGACCGCGGCGGCTGGTGTCTTCCGCTGAGGCGAGGTCCTCTTCGCGGCGGCCCACATCCTCCACCAGCCCGCTGTCGCAGGGCAGGCACGGGCCAAAGCTCTGGCCGCCGGGCAGGCAGGCCATGGTGCCCGTCTCTTCACCGCCGGAGCAGCGGCAGAACACGTTGACGCCGGCGGTGCACTTGGTCTTGGCTGCCGCGCCGTCATCGCTGCCACAGCCCAGGATCAGCGCTGCCCCTGCCCACGCGGCGAAATACCGCCGGGCGCCTAGAGAAAATCCGCCTGCCTTCACCGCGCCCTCCGCCTGTAGCCGCTGCGCCAAGTCAGCGCGGCGGTAGCCAGCCCCAGCATCCACCATGGACCGCCCTGGACCCGCGGGCTGCTCTGGCACATCGCCGCCTCTGCGCTGCCGCTGCAGTCGCTCAGGCCACCGCGCGGCGTGGGATCGCAAGAGGCGGGGCGGCTGGGCGGATAGATCGCGCACAGGGCCTCTATGTCGTCGCGGGTCAGCTTGCGGCCGCTCAGCCCGCCCTTGTACAGGGCAAACATCACGGAATCGACCCGGTCTGAGTGGGCGAGGCCCAGCATGTGGCCGATCTCGTGCGTGACCACGGTCTGCAGGTCCAAGTAGCGCTCGCCCTTGACCAATTTGTCCACCGTGCTGAACAGATTGACCGCGGTGTTGATCTCCAGATCGGTGTCGAGGATCTCGCCGGTCGCCGAGTCAAAATGCACCGAGGTCTTGGCGACATTGTTGTCTTCTTTGAACTTCCAGTCGTCGTCCTGAAGAATCACCGCGTTGACATTGGGCCCATCCGGCGAGAATCCGGCGCTGTCGCACGGGGTTTCCGGCAGCTCTGCAAAGGTGATCGAGGCAAATCCGCCGCCGGGGCAGGAGATTTGGCTCCAGGTCTGAAAGGAGCGGCGCACCGCTTGGCGCAGCGCTTCCTTGTCGATCATGCGGCTGCCCGCGGCTTCCAAGGAGTAGCCGATGCAACCGCCGCGCCACCAAAGGGCTTTGCCGGCCAGGGGGCAGCCGTCGTCATCGGTGGGGCAGGTGGCGCCTTTGCAGGTGGTGGTGCGGCAGAACGCGCTGGCCGGGCTGGGCAACCACAGCAACGCCGCGCACGCCAACGCGGCAAAACCGCGCGCGCTCGTCGATCGCAACCATGGGCTATTTGCAGGGCTCAAGCGTTCCACTCATCGGGCTCCGCGCCCGCAATTCCCCCAGCTTAGGCAACAGCGGGCGGGTGCGTCAATTGCCCGGGCTCAAACCCGGCTGGGGATTCCGGGCGAGCTCTTGCAGTTCCGCCACCCGCTCTTCGGGCAGCTGAAGAGCCGCAGGAGTGCTCAGAAACCGCTGGATTTTGCTCACATCGCCGATCATCGCCAGGCAGTGGGCCTGCACCAGCGCCATCTCCGCCGAGCGCGGCACCCGCTCTGCATAGCGCAGGGCCTCTTCAAACTGGTGGTTGCGCGCCGCCGCCAGAGCCAGCAGCTGCCAGATATGCTCCAATTCTACTTGCGAGACATATGGTTCAGCGCGAGCGAGATGGGCCAGCCGGCTGGTCGCGGCAAAATCGCCCTGGGCAAAGGACTCGCGCGCCTGCTCGACCAGCTCGCGCACCCGACCGTGCTTAGCCGCGGCCTTGGCGTCCGGACTGTGCTCAACTGCTTGGAGCATCTGCCAATTTTGGAAGACAAACGACAGCAGAAACACCCCGGCGAGGGGGCTGCCGTTGGTCATGAAGTACAGCGCCGCCGCGCCGCCCAGGGCCATGCCCACGCGGTGAGTCCAGCGCGCAGCGGGCAGCGGTTTGAGCGTCGCTTGCAGCACCACCCGCAGCAACTGCCCGCCATCCATGGGGATAATCGGCAGCAGGTTGAAGGTGCCCCACCAGAAATTGATCATGGTCGCCACCTGCAGCGCTAGGCCAGCGACCCCTTCCAGATCGGGCGCGAGCCAAGCCCCAAGGGCGATCAGGTAGTTGACGCCGGGGCCCGCCGCGACGATCAGAAAATCATCGCGCAGCCGCCGCGCCGGTTCGTGGTAGGTCATACCGCCAAACATCACCAGCTCAATGCGCGGTTGCAGGCCAAAGAACTTGCTGGTCAGGGCGTGGCCCAGCTCATGGGCCAAGATGCTCAGCGAACCCACGGCCACAAAGATCAGCCCCAGCAACATGCCGTGGCGGCTGTTGAACCAGTTGCTGGCGAGCAGAAAGAGGAACACGAAGTGCCAGATCGAGATCGACACGGGCACACCGAGGATGGAGAACAAAGGTCGTTGCACGCTGGCCTCCCGGCAGACGCTCTCAAGGTAGCAGATCGCGGGTGGCGCGCGAGGGCAATGCGAGAGGGCCGATGCGCAAAGGTCGCAGCAGGGCATCCGCGCGCGGCATCGGTTGGGGTTGAGGCGGCGGATCGGCGGAGCGCTGCTGCAGGGCCGGCACTCCGGCTCGCGAAGGCCGCTGGGGGTTGAGCTGCGGCTCTAGCGGCACGGGTTCGCCCATTTGCGGCGGTGAGTCACTGGGCGGTGAGTCAGTGGGCGGCTGGGCCACGACCTCGCGGGCCGGCCACTGCAGCAGGTGGCGAATCAACCCTTCGCGGCGCGCCACCAATTCATCTGTTGTTTCAACATTATGCCACAGTGACCAGCCCATCCACGGCCCACACAGCTGCAGGAGCGAGTCGGCGGTGGCCTCGTCCGCGTTGTGGGTCGGGCCCACCCGCGGCAGCGGCGGCCACGGCTCCGGCCGCAAGTTCTGGAAGACCTGCCAGCGCCCGCGGTGGTACAGGCGCGGCCAAGTGCGCAGAAGCGGCTCCGCGCGGAGCTCTTGGGCAAAGGGATCGCGAAAGACCGCAATAAAGTCGTAGTACTTGCCGTGCTCGGCCACGCTAAAGCTGTTGTGGTCATCGCCGGGCGGGGTAGGGCGCAAGCGCTCGGGCCGGGGCCGCAGGGGCTGAAGCGCCGGATCGCGAAAGGCAAACGGCACCGCGCCGCCGCCCATGGCCCCCCACCACTGGCCGA
>JBIKTV010000151.1:0-12061 GCA_044347905.1 Myxococcota bacterium | reverse complement strand
CGTCGTCGACAGCCACAGCGCCAGCTTGGGATACGCGACATCGATGCCCTTCTTGGCCGTCAGCGTGACCTTGTGGGTGTCGATTTTGCCCAGCTTCTCAAGGCCGTCGTACTTGGCGTCAAACTCTTCTGCCAAGCGGCTCTCGTCAAAGTCGGCGCGGCGGCTATCCGTTCCGCCAATGCGCTCGCGCTCCGTTCGCCGCTCCCACTTGCCCACGCTGGGGTCGTACATCCACAGGTTCTTGTCGATGCGCAAGTAGCCCTTGCCCTTCTCAGCCTTGGGGTTGCTGAACAGGATCATCAGCTTGTCATCGGCGTCGCGGCGAAAGATCGTCGCCTCCAACACCACGTCGTTCTTGTTCTTCTCTTTGCGCTCGATGTAGACGTTGGTCTTGTAGTCGCCGGAGTTGCGCTGGCGCTCGTCCAGCGTCTTGATCGCCGCCTTGACCTCGGCATCGCTCCACGGCTTGACCGCGCCTTCGGCCGGCTTTTCAGCGCCTTCTGCCGGAGCTTCCTGGGCCACGCCAACTTGGGGCGCAGCGATCACCCCACCGGCGCTCAGACCCACCGCCACCGTCGCGGCGCGCACCCCGAGCAGTTGGCGAATTCGCATCAGGATCGACATGCATTCCTCTTTGCGGACCGCAGCGGGCCCGGTGTTGCAACGCTTGAGAGGGCGGATTCTTTCAGGGGCGTTGGTCGGGCTCTAGCTGGCGTGCATCGCCGTGACCGGCTGCAGCTTGGTCGCGCGGTACGCCGGGAACAGCGCCCCCAGCGTCGTGACCGTGGCGATGGCCAGCAACGACTTGATCGCAATGGAAAAATCCGGTGCCAGCACCAAGGTCGGCGACATGAGGAACACCGCAAAGGCCTTGGGCACGGCGATGTGGGCGGCGTTGATCCCCAGGCAAATCAGGGTCGCCAGCAGGGCACCGATCGCCGTCGCGCTAAAGGCCAACACCGCCATCTCCGTGACAAACATGCTCAACACGTAGCCGCGCTGCATGCCGATCGCCCGCAGGGTGCCGACCTCTTTGGTGCGCTCGCGGATCGCCATCCACAGCGTGTTCATCACGCCGACGATAATGATGACCACGAGCACAGAGATCACAATAAACGTCAACACTTGCACGGTGTCGAGCGTGTAGCGCATAAACGCCATCTCGTCCGACCAGGTGGTGATGTCGATCTTCTGGCCGGTCCAGTCTTCGCGGCGCACCGCGTCAAACTTGGCAAAGAACGGCTTGGGCACCCGGTCCATCATGCGGTAGCCGGCCTTCTCAATGTGTTCGCGCAAGGCCACGGCCACCGCTTCGGCCTGTTCGGCGTCCTTGAGCATGATCTGCACGGCGCCGGTGGTGGTGGCGTCCAGGCCGTAGAGCTCGCGGATGGAATCGGCGTGGCAGTAGGTGTTGAACCCGGACATAAAGCCCAAATCCTTGGCGATCGCCACCACCTTCATGTCCACCGTGTTGTTGACGCCGCGAAAAGTCGCCGCGCTCAAGGTGATGTTGTCGCCGACCTTGACCTGCAGCCTCTCTGCCTGTTGTTCAAACAGCAGAATCGCGTGGGGCTCTTTCAGGCCGTCCAGGCTGCCGTGGGCCACCTCAATCACTTCGCGAAAGGCCGGTTCGCGCTGGATATCCAACCCAGAAAGTGCGGCTTGGATCGAGGTCGTGTCGCTAATCACCTTGCCCCAGCCGCGGCCGCGCGTGACAACCTGCTTGAGACCTGGGGTGTTTTTCTCCACCAGCTCCACCAGCGGCTTGTATTTGGCCACCAGCGGCGCTGCGGTGCCGGAGGTGATCTTGTAGAACCCCGCGACGTTGACATGGCCCGTCATCAGCGTCGTGGCGGTCCGCAGCATCGTGGCGCGCATGCCAGAAAACAGCGACAGCAGCACGATCAACAGGGTGGTGACGGTGGCCACGGCCGCGCCCAACAGCAGGGTCCGGCGCTTGTGCTGCCACAGGTTGCGAACGGCGATCATCAGCAGCATTCGCATGGGCTACTCCGCGTCCTGCATGGCTTCTAGGGGGGTGACGCGCATCGCCAGCCACGCCGGATAAAGCGTCGAAATCAATGCCACAATGCCCACAAGCACCGCCGACACCAGCACGTGGATCAGCTGCAGCTCCGGGTAGAGCCGCGGCCCGGCAAACAGGAACACCAGCACATCATTGGCCGCAGGCAGGCCCACGCTGTGCATCCAAGCGACCGTGCCCACCGCCAGCAGCGCGCCGATGCCGCCAAACACCGCCGACATGACCGCAGCCTCGGCCAGAAACATCCGCAGGATCATGCTCTTCTGCGCGCCAATCGCCCGCATCGTGCCGATCTCCTTGGTGCGCTCCAACGTCGCCATGACCATGGAATTGTTCATCACGATGACCGCGACGATGAAGATGATCAGCAGCGCCGTCGCCAGCACCGAGTAGATCACCCACAAGAAGTCGCCGATAAAGCCACTGGCGGTGCGCCAATCGACGATCTTGAGCCCGAGCTTTTCGCGATCGGCGGCGGCCTGAAGCTCCTGGGCCACGACCTTTAAGTCCGCCCCGGGCTTGACGATAATCGCCATGTGCCGCACCACGCCGCCGTCGATTTCGCCCTGGACATACACGCGGTCGGCCTGCGCCACTTCGCGCTTCTTGCCGTTGCCGTTCTTGCCGCCGTTGGCCTGGGCGGGAGCCGCCGTTTCTGTAGCCGCGGTGCCGGCGCCCACGCTATCGCCCGCTTCGCCAGCCGCCATCGCGCGCACCACCTTATCTTCCATGGCCTTTGCCAGCTCGGGCGGTGGCTGAACTGCAGTGGGGTCGGCAGCAGCGCTCACCTCGCCCGGCTGACCGACCTCTTCGACGATTTCCTCGCCGCCGTCGCCGCCAAACAGCGCCGCTTCGGCATCCGCGCGCTTGATCTCCTGGACACCGCTCTTGGCCTGCAGCGCCTCGATCTCGGCCTTCTTGTCGGCGGAGAGGTAGCCATACAGATCGCGATAAGTCATCAAGTCCATGACGTTGACCGCGCCGGCCAGCGACGACTTGTCCAGACTCTTGAAGCGGAACGTGCCGTACACCTTGACGTTTACGCTGGTGGGGTAGCCAGAGGACGTAAAGCCCTTGATGGTCATCACATCGCCGATCTTGACCGAATACAGCATGAGGCGCGGGGCCACATCTCGGTAGAACACCTCATAGCGCTTGGCAAAATTGCCGTCGTCCATGTCCATGAACGCGACCACCAGCTTGTCCAGGTCCTGCTCTTGGCTGCCCAGGGCCTGCTGCAAGGCCTTGCGCACCGCCGCGGCGGCCACTTCGTCAAACTGATAGGTGACGTCTTTGTACTGATTCTTGTTGAGTTTAACGTAGTTCTTGAGGTCGTCGTCGCTGGCGATGGCGTAACCGTCGGCGATGCGGTCCTTCATCTTGTCCAGGCGCCGAGCGGCCTTGTGCTTGACGGTCTCTTCGTAGTTCAGCTTGTTGAACAGAAAGCCGCGCTGCCCGGAGGGGATCGCCGTGCCGTCGACGATCTCAAAGAGGTCAAAAGCCTTGGCAAATCGCGCGGTGTCCGTGCCCATGTAGCGGAAGAACAGCATGTCCGCGCTCATCGCCAGCGGAGCAATCTCATTCTCCAGAAATTCCATGGCCTCTAGCGGATCCGCGTCAAATCCCTGCCAAAAATCGTCCTTGCCGGCGCGGGCCAGGTGGACGAGAGAGTCGCGGGTCTCCGTGTCAGCGCGAGATAGGTCAGCGATTTCGCCGAGCTTGGCCATGTCCTGGCCCAAAAGGCCCACGATCCGCCGCAGGTGGGCCCGCAGCACTTTGGACCTCTCCTTGTTGCCGGCCTTCTCCGCCGCCCGCAGCTCTTCCAGCTTGACGTCGATGATGTTGCCGCCGTAGACCATCGCCACGTCGGAGCCCTGCGGCACCACCGCTTCCACCTGGGGATGGGCTTCCAACACCTTGCGAACCTTGACAAAGTCTTGAACGGTGCCGATGTCGGTGCCGCCGCTCATGTCGCCAAAAAGCGCCAATTTGTCTTTGGCATCGCCAGAGTAGGCCTGCAGCTGGCCCGCCATCGAGCCGGTGATGCTGCGCGCCATCGACACGTCGAGCGTGCCCAACAGCGCTTGGCCGATCAGCAGCAAAAACGTGCCAAAAGCCAGCAGACCGCCAACGATAAAGGATTTGAGCTTATGGCTCGCTAAGTTGCGCAGCGCAATGCGGAACAGGATCACGGTATCCCCCGGCCAGGCCGTTAGGCGTCGCGGAACCGACTAGTGAATGGCCATGGCCGTAGCCACTTCCGCCGCGGTGGCCTGGTCGTCGACCACCCGACCGTCCATGAGCCGCACCACCCGCCCGGCGCGCGACACCACCCGCGGATCGTGGGTAGAGAACAGGAAGGTCGTGCCCTGGCGGTTCAATTCCTGCATGAGATCGAGGATCGCTGTGCCGGTGGTCGAGTCGAGGTTGGCAGTTGGCTCGTCGGCCAGCACGATGCGCGGCTGGGTCACCAGGGCCCGGGCAATCGCGACGCGCTGGCGCTGACCGCCGGACAATTCCCCCGGCCGGTGGTGGGCGTACTGGGCGATGCCGACCTTTTCCAGCAGGGCCTGAACCCGGGCGTGGCGCTCCTTCTTGCCCAGGGTCTTCTGAAGCAGCAAGGGAAACTCAATATTCTGAAAGGCATCTAGCACGCCGACCAGGTTGAACGACTGGAAGATGAACCCCAGCTTGTCGAGCCGCAGCTGCGTCAAGGCCTTTTCGCTCAGCTTGCCGGTGTCGCGGCCGTCGACCGTCACCTGGCCGCGGCTGGCCACGTCCACACAGCCGATGAGGTTGAGCAGAGTGGTCTTGCCCGAGCCGCTGGGCCCGGCAATCACTGTAAATTCGCCAGGTTGTATGTCCAGATTGATTTCGTGCAGCGCTGGCACCAGCACTTTGCCCAGCTGGTAGTCTTTGTCTACCTTGCGGAGCTGCACAATCGGCGGGACAGTCGAGCGAGAAAGGTCGAGGGGGGGAACCGCGGCGGAATCTTGCGACATGGAGCCTCTAAAGACAGGTCGAGCGCTCCGACTGGAAGCGCCCCACAGTGAAAGGCGCGCGGGCGTCCGCGTCAACGGTGAGGCGATATTTTATGGGCGAACTTTACAGTTTTTCGCCCAGTGCGTCCGGCGGTTTTTGGCCGTGATCTGCCAATTGACCGCGCAGCACCGGCAGACCGACCTTGAGCGCAGCGGAAAACACCAGCAGCCCCGCGGCCCAAACGCCGGCCGTGACCTGCCATTCCAGCAGCGACGGCTTGTACTCGACCAGCTCGTGCAGCGTCGACGGCACAAACCCCGGGATGATGAGGCCCATGCCCTTCTCGATCCAGATGCCCAAGAAGGCGAGCCCGCAGGCCAAGAGCAGCCTCTTAGGGCGCTGGTGGACATCGCCGCGGGCCAGCAACAGCGCGGCGGTGACATTGACGCCGATCGCCGTCCAAATCCACGGCACCAGAGCCGACTTTCCGTGCAGGCCAAAGTACAGGTATTGCGCCGCGGAAACGTGGGAGCCACCGGTGTAAAACTCGGTAAATACTTCTGATCCCACCATGAACAGGTCGATAGGCAAGGTGACCTGCAGCACGCGCGTCAGGGTCTTGACCGGGCCGTCGCCGATGTGCAGTCCAGCGAAATTGCGCAGAAAAAACAAGGTGCCCAGGATGAACGCCGGGCCGGTGACAAAGGCAGAGACGATAAAGCGCGGCGCCAGGATCGCCGTGTTCCAAAAAGGCCGGCCGCCCAGCCCAGCGTAGAGGAACGCCGTGACGGTGTGGATGGAAATCGCCCAGAAAATCGAGAGGAACACAAAGGGCACGTACCATTTGGGGTTTGGCCGCCGGCCCAAAAAGCGCATGTACAGCAGGTAGCCGCAGATGTGCAGGTTCAGCACCAGGTAGCCGTTGAGCACCAGGACGTCCCAGGTGAGCATGGAAATCGGCCAGTGGAAGCGGCCAATGAGCGGGATCATGTGCCAGAAGCGGTCGGGGCGCCCCAGGTCGACGACGACGAACATCAGGCACATAGAGATGGCGGCCACGGCGAGCAATTCACCAATGATCGTAAGATCGTGCATCTCATCGTCGTGGTAGAGATAGGCGGGGATCACCATCATCACCGCGCCCGCGGCGAGGCCGACGGAGAACGTGAAGTTGGCGATGTACAGGCCCCAGGAGACCTGATCGGTCATGTGGGTGTGGACCATGCCCTGGGAAACTTGGGTGGCCCAAGAGTGCAGGCCCACCGCGGCGATCGCCGTGAGCACGGTCATCCAAGCGTAGAACGCCAAGCTGCCGTCCGTGGCGAGCTTGACGAGATTCCACAAAAACCGCGGGTAGTTCTGCCAGTGACCCTGGGCGCCGGGGGAGCTGCTGTGCATGGGAGCCTCGCCGCCAGATCAATGGACCCGGCTATCGACTGAATTCGCCCGGGGGAGCTACTTGTCAAAGAAGTAGAAGAACCGCGGCCGCGTGCCCAGCTCTTCCTTGAGCACGAACACGCGCTTGTTTTCCAGCACCCAGCGGATCTCGCTGTCGGCGTCCAGGACATTGCCAAACACCCGCGCCCCCGTGGGGCAGGCCTCCAGGCAAGCGGGCAAGCGGCCCTGGCGGGTACGGTGCAGACAGAAGTGGCACTTCTCCACCACCCCCTGCGGGCGGATGCGGTTGGACAGGTAGCCCTGGTTGGGATTGATCTCCGCCGCCGGAATCTCTGGCTTTTTCCAGTTGAAGCGCCGGGCGTGGTACGGGCAAGCGGCCTCGCAGTAGCGGCAGCCGATGCACCAGTTGTAGTCGACGACCACGATGCCGTCCTGCTCTTGCCAGGTGGCCTCGACCGGGCAGACCTTGACGCAGGGGGCGTTCTCGCACTGTTGGCACTGCACCGGCATGTAGTATTTGCCCGGCGCCGGCACCGCGTGGTCGTAGGTGGTGTTGCCGCGCTCCAGGTCCATCGAGCCCTGCTCCATCTCCAGCACGCGGATGTAGCTGTTGCCGCTGGGCCGGTCGTGGTTGTTCTCCTGGTGGCACGCCTCGCTGCACTTGCGACACCCTATGCAGATCGACAAGTTGAGCGCGTAGGCAAACTGCACCCCTGGCTCCGCTGGCCAGTCGCCGATGCTGACTTCGACGCCGCGGTCGGCCTTGGTCTCGGCCTCCAAGCGGGCGAGCATGGCCTTCCGCTCGATTGTGGTCATCTCTTTGTAATGCTTCTGCAAAAACCCGGCCAGCGACTCGACCGGCTTCCAGTCCATCAGCGGCGACAGGGCCCGGGCAAAGGCACCCGCCCCCAGCAAAGCGGCACCGGCCTTGAACAGGCTGCGGCGAGCGGCGTCTTGGGGCTGGGCGGGCGAGGCAGCAGTCATGGGGTGACCCTCCAGAAATTGGGCATAGCGACGTGGTTTTTCTGCGTTCAGTGCCCGGGCGTCGCCGGCTCCAGGAAGCGGTCGCGCGGCTTTTGCACCGGTGCATAGCTGGGGTATTTGGGCGTGTGGGGGCTGTGGCAGTCGACGCAGCCATTGCGCGTGCGCGGGCCCCGGCGCAGGTCCCAGTAGCCGTTCATGCCGCCGTGGGCGCCTCGGGCGTAGTCGCGGGCCTGCATGCCGTGGCATTGCCCGCACAGCTGCTGGACTTCAGCCAGCGGCAGCGACGTGCCGTCGGCGAGGTGCAGGCGCTCGCGGTCCTGCAGGTCGTGGCACGCGCCGCAGGCCAGCTTGCCGTGGGCAAAGGCCTTGCCGACGTGAAATTCCTTAAGCTCGGCCACGGTTTTGGCGTAGGGCGCCTTGAGGTGTTCGGCGTGGCAGCTGGCGCAACTGGCGAGGATCGGCTCGCCCTTGATGCCGCGCTTGCCGGTGTCCAGTTGGCCAAAATCCTTGCGAATATGGATGGTCGTCGGGTGCAGCGGCGGCTTGGCGAGGGCAGGCGCCGGGGCAAGGGTCGGCGCGGCCGCCATCCCAGCGATCACGCCGCCGATGAGGCCGGCCGCCACAGCCACTAGCAAGAGCGCCACAGCCGTCCAGCGCGGTCCGGAGCGATGGTCGCGCCCCAGGGTCGCATGGCCAGCGCGGCCCTGAGACGCTGGAGCAGGCGAAGGCTTGGAGTGGTCGGTCATGGCGTGTCTCCCCCGCGGCTGCGGCGCTGAGATATCAATAGACGTGTTTGTCTGTTTACGCAACGCCGAAGTGACAGTGTTGTGACGAAACGGCCGAGCCATTGTCAACTCAGTCGACTTTTTTATCTTGTCGATGCGCTGCGGAACGTGGCATCCTGACTCCACCGGGACGGCCGTCTCCCGCGGCTCCTGCTCGCGCCGCGAATCGGCGATCTGGCCCGTTCTGCCCCGCGCCCACCGCGCCGAGGAAGCCCATGCCCGCCGTTGGATTTGTGCTGCTGATCAATCGTTTGAGCAACACCGCCCGGCGCGACGATGCGCTCACTGCGGCGGTGCCGGGCCTGATGGTGGGCGCCGTCAGTGGCGAGCGCTGGCCGGTGGCGAGCTGGGCGGATCACCCCCGGCAGGTCGAGGAGCAGGCCCAGGCTCTCCGCGCCGTGGACGGCATACTGGATGTTGAGGTCGCCTGTGTCGATTGGCGCGGCGACAGCACAGCAAGCGATATTCAATTCGATTGGAGTGAGCTGCGCGGCCGCCGTCGCACAGCCTAGGCCCCGGAGGAACCCATGGAACGCCGCCAATTTCTGCAAGCCAGTGCCCTGGCCGCCGCCACCGCCGCCGCCCAAGCCCGCACCGGCCTCGCCGCGCCGCCCAAGCCGCAAACGACGGCCCCTGCGGTAGCCCCAGAGCTGCAAAAGCGCGTCGCGGACGAGCGCGGTGAGGCGCCCATCCAGTGGGACAAGGCGCCCTGTCGCTTCTGCGGCACCGGCTGCCACGTGCAAGTCGGCGTACAGCAGACCCCGGAGGGCAAGCGGGTCGTCGCCATCGCCGGGGACCGCCTGGCCGAGGTCAACAAGGGCCTGCTCTGCGTCAAGGGCTACCACGTCGGCTTGGCCCTGTACGGCAAAGACCGCCTCAAGAAGCCGCAGCTGCGCCAGGCGGACGGCAGCTACCGCGACATCGAGTGGGACCAGGCCATCGAAGTCATCGCCCAGCGGGTCATCAAGGATCCCAAAGGCTTTGCCTTCTACAGCTCCGGGCAGTCGACCATCCCAGAGGGCTACGCCAGCAGCAAGTTCATGCGCGCCGCCCTGGGCTCCAACCACATCGACCCCAACGCCCGCCTGTGCATGGCCAGCGCCGCCACCGGCTACGTGTCGACCTACGGCGTCGATGAACCGGCCGGCTGTTACGACGACCTGGACGTCGCCGATGTGGTGATCCTCTGGGGCAATAACCCCGCAGAGATGCACCCGGTGCTGTTCTCTCGGCTGCTCGACCGGCGGGCCCGCGGCGAGAAGGTGGTCCTCATCGACCTCACCACCCGCCACACGCGCTCTAGCGATTTTGCCGACCACGTGCTGCTGTTCAAGCCGCAGACCGACCTGGCGATCGCCAACTGCATCGCCGCGCAACTGATCGCCAATAGCACCTGGGACAAGGCTTTTGTCGAGAAGCGCGTGGCCTTTCGCAAAGAAAAGGACCCGGCCAAGCCGGCGCTTCACGGCGCTGAGATGAGCTTTGACGAGTACAAGAAAGCCGTGGCCGAGTACACGCCGGAGAAGGTCGCCGAGCTCTCCGCGGTGCCGGTAGAGAAGCTGCGGCTGCTGGGCGAGCTGTTTGGCCGCCGCGACCTGAAGATCACCTCGCTGTGGTGCATGGGCATGAACCAGCACACCCGCGGCACGGCGATCAACCGGCTGGTCCACGCCATCCATCTACTCAGTGGACATATTGGTCGACCGGGGGATGCGCCGACCTCGCTGACCGGCCAGCCGTCGGCATGCGGTACGGCCCGCGAAGTCGGCACGCTGTCGCACACCTTGCCCGGCGGTCGGGTGGTGACGGATGACAAGCACCGCGCGGAGATGGAGAAGCACTGGAATCTGCCCGAAGGGCGGCTGAACAAGACCCCGGGGTACCACACCGTGCTGATGTGGGAGAAGTTCTCTACCGCAAAGGAGAAAGGCGGCGACATCCACACGCTGTGGGTACAGGTGACCAATCCCGGCCAGACCCTGCCCAACCGCCACAAGCTGTTCAGCCACCGCAAGGCGGGCGAAGACAAATTCCTGATTGTCTCTGACGTTTATCCCACGGCGACCACCCGCGAGGCCGACCTGATTCTGCCGAGCGCCCTGTGGGTCGAAAAGAACGGCATGTACGGCAACTCTGAGCGGCGGACCCAGCAGTGGTTCAAGATGGTCGACCCGCCCGGTGAGGCCCGCGACGACTGCTGGCAGGTGCTGGCGGTGACGCGCAAGCTGTGGGACCTGGGCTTTAGCGGCGTCAAGGACAAGGACGGCGGCTATCTGTTTGATATCAAAGACGCCAAGGGCGAGAGCGTGCCGGTGTGGCAGTGGGCCCACTACTACGATGTCAACGTCGACAAAGCGCTGTTTGAAGACTACCGGCCGCTGACCCGGATCAAGCACAAGGATCTGGCGCCCTATGACGAGTACGTCAAGGCCCGCGGGCTGCGCTGGCCGGTGGTGCAGCAAAAGGACGGCAGCTGGCGCGAAACCCGCTTCCGGTTCAGCGAGTTCGACGATCCCTACGTCAAGAAGGGCGAGGGCATCCAGTTCTATCACTCGCCCAGCAAGGACGACCGGGCGATGGTGTGGTTCAACCCCTATGAGCCGCCGCCGGAGTCGCCGGACCGGGAGTATCCGCTGTGGCTGTGTACCGGGCGGGTGATTGAGCACTGGCATACCGGGACGATGACCATGCGGATTCCGGTGTTGCGCGAGGCCATGCCGCAGGCGTACGTGGAGATCAGCCCCGAAGATGCCCGCGAGCTCAGCATTGCCAACGGCGAGAAGGTGGCGGTGGTGTCGCGGCGCGGTCGGCTGGAGCTGCCGGCGTGGATCAATGGCCGGTCGCGGCCGCCCAAGGGTTTGATCTTTGTGCCGTTCTTTGACGAGCGCCTGCTGATCAATGACGTGACGCTGGATGCCCACTGCCCGATCAGCAAAGAGCCGGACTACAAGAAGTGCGCCGTGCGCTTAGAGAAACTCGCCGGAACTGCCCCGGGCAGCGCCGCTGCGCCCAGCCCGAGCCACGGCTAGAGCTGGTTCTGGCACCGCGGCCGCCGCGCTAGCGGCTTGTCGGCTCGCATCAGGAGACTCGCATGTCCACTGAACCTGTAAGCCCCGCAGCGCCGCAGCGCTGGCAGCACATCTTGATCAGCGGCGCCTTTGGCGTGGCGGCGATCGGCCTGTTGGCCGGGACTTCGGCCAAGGAGCGCCCGGCGCCCAAAGCGGCGATCGCTGCGCCGGCAGCAGCTGTGGCCAAAGCCCCCAGTTATCGAGATATTCGCGAACGCGAGCTGCTCCCCCCGCCGCCGGGACCGTCCGAACTGGCGCTGCAGCAGCCCCTGCCCAGCGAAATCAGCAGCAGCGTCGCGGCGGCCCTGGACCAGCGGCGCAACGCCGTCGACCAGCGCAAGCAGTTGAGGGCCTATGACGGCGCGCCGCCAGCCGTGCCCCACGCGGTGCAGCAAGACGGGCTCCTGGCCTGTGCGTCGTGCCATGCGGAGGGGCTGCGCCTGGGGGCCAAGCCCATCCCGCAGATCAGCCACGCTAATTACACCCTTTGCACCCAGTGCCACGTGCCCAAGAGCGCGCCGCTGCCGCCCCAGGCCGAGCGCCTGGCCCAATCCGTAGGCGACAACAGCTTTAGCGGCCACTGGACCGCGCCGTTTGGCCGCCGCGCCTGGGCCGGAGCGCCGCCCGCCACGCCGCACAGCACCTGGATGCGCGACAATTGCAGCGCTTGCCACGGCGGCTCGGCGACGCTTGGCCTAGCTTCCTCGCACCCTTGGCGCACCAGCTGCGTGCAGTGCCACGCTGTCCAGGCCGGCCTAGACCAAATGCCGCAGGGCGCGGTGGCTGCGATAGGCCCCACG
>JBIKTV010000580.1:0-3545 GCA_044347905.1 Myxococcota bacterium | reverse complement strand
GCGTCTCTTGCACCCGCATGGTATCGAGTGAGTCCGCGGGGTGGAAGGTCGCGTGGCCGTCCTGCTCGGTCCACACGCCGTCTGCCAGGAGCACATGCCAGTGGATGATCTAACGGGATGATTCTGTCGCTCACCACTGCACGCTGGGAATCTCTCGCCACGGAAGCACTTCCACGCCCTGGCGGACCTGGCGCTGCACGCCGCCATAGACCAGGCGCAGGACGACAGGCAATTCGCTTGGCCGCGCCGCAAAGGCGTGCAAGCCAGCTAGCCAATCGCTCGCCAATGTTTCTCCTGACTTGACCTCGACGGCCAGGGAACCTGCGGGGCCATCCACCACCAGGTCGACTTCAAGGCCTCGCGTTTCGCGGTAGTGGCTCAACTGGCTCGACAACCCGGCGTTTAGGCGGGCCTTGAGCGCCTCGCTCACCACCCACGTCTCAAAAAGCGCACCGCGCAGTGGATGGGTGACGAGCTGCTGCGGCGATTGGATCCCCAGCAGCGCGCAAGCCAGGCCGGTGTCTACAAAATGCAGCTTTGGCGCGCGCACCACCTGTTTGCGAGCATTGCCGTGGCGCGCCGGGATGCGCTGGACCAGGTAGCTCGACTCCAACACCGAGAGCCACGCGCGGGCGGTATTGTGCGACACCCCCGCATCTGCGCCCAGGCTAGAGAGGTTCAGTTCCTGGGCGGTGCGGCCGGCGCACAGGCGCATAAACGCGGTAAAGGCCAGCAGATCAGCCACGTGCAACAGCTGTCGCACATCTCTTTCGACGTAGGTCGCGATGTAGTCCTTCAGCCAGCGGTCGGGCGGAATGCCAGCGGCCGGGATGCGCGGATAGCCGCCCTGCCATACCGCCGTCCACAGGTCATCGGGGTGGTTGGCAAAGCGCTGCAGCTCATTCCAAGCGAGGGGCAAGAGCTGCAGCATGCCAACCCGGCCGGCCAGCGATTGAGAAACCTGGGCGTGCAAATCGATTTGCTGCGACCCGGTGATCACAAAGCGGCCGGGCCGCGGATCCGCGTCGACTTCGCCTTGTAGATAGCTCAACAGCTGGGGGACCCGCTGGACCTCATCGAGGATGGCGCCATCCGGGTACTGCCGGAGAAAGCCGCGTGGGTCTTCCAGAGCGAATTGGCGGTCGTCCAGCGCTTCAAGAGATACGTAGGGCTTTTGCGAAAACAGCGCGCGGCACAACGTGGTCTTGCCGGATTGCCGCGGCCCGGTAACGGCCACCACGGGGTAGTAGCGCGCGACCTCAGCCAAGGTCGTGGCCAAGTCGCGGGCGATGGGGCTAGCCGTGAAATTCATCATCTTCTCGGGCACTCACCGGAATGCCGCATGGATTGTAAGTGCGATTGCCAATTCGTGCAACCGGGCGAGGGAGCGAGGGCCTGGTTGGCTGCAACAGCCGTAGAGCCCGCACGAATCACCTTTGCACAGAATAGGTTGCCGCGTTGCCAAGCCAGAGAACGCTTTCTCGTCGGTGGATCTGGAGGTGGCGGTGAGGGTGGGCTGGCTGCCGGGGGTGGTCGGTGCAGCCTGGGCGCTGACCACGCGCGCCGGCGAGAGTGTCCAAGCCATGGCAGGTGCAGCCGTTTTTGCGTCATTGCCCGTGGGTTTGGCGCTGGCGCTGGGCTGGGCGGGGCTGTGGCGACTGCGGTTTCGCGGGGGGAGCTAGGCAGCTCGGCAGAAGAAACCGAGCGTATAAGGCCCGCAAACACCCCAGCCGCCCATCAGACCACCCCGCCAGCGCCATGCAGCCCCCGACCAAGACCATCCCAGCCGTCAGCGACGAGCCTACGCCGGCCGATCGTCACCGTCATCCGCGAAATTTCGCGTGATTTCAGGCCGATCCGTCCGGTCAGCGCAAGGCTCCGCCAGCCAGCAGACCTTGCGGGCCTGCGGCGACGCTGCCCAATCCTCGTCGACGCCGTCCACCTCGACCGGTAGCACTGCGTCAGCTGGTTCTGGGTTGAGAAGGCGCCCTGACCACCCCCTTGCTGCTGAGTTGATGCCCCTTGGCGCAAGCGCGCTTGCCGTGCCACACTGCCCTCCGCTCGGCTAGACCGGGGATTGGACAGCCGCCGACAAAAGGGGAATCCTCTATGAATACTACATCAAACATGGCCGCAACCCTGCTCTGCGCAGGTCTGCTCGCGTTGGCTGGCTGCGCGGATGAAGCTACCACCGCGACGGCAGTTGCCGATGCGGGCGGTGACGCCAAGGTGGCCAAAGGCACACTCAAGCCACAGCTTGGCGGCCCACCGACGGTTGCGGGCTCCACTGGCCCGGTGAACATGCTGCTGCAGGACCTTGCGGGCAAGCCGGTGGCGGGCGCCAGCGTGACTTGGCAGGTCATGCTCGGCGGCGGCAAAGTGGCCAGCGCTGCCACGGTGACGGATAGCGCAGGTTTGGCCAAGGTCGACTGGACTCTGGGCCCAGCGCCGCTGCGGCAACGCGTGTTGGGACTGGTCGGCAGCGGTCCGCTGCAAGGTGTGGGCGCCAATCTGGAGGTGGTGGCGACGCTGCCCCAAGCCTATACCCCTGAAACCTGGAGTGATGTTGACGCCGCGCTGACGGCCGCCAAGATCGACGGCTCCACTGAAGACCTGGCCTTTGGTCCAGACGGCTTGTTGCATCTGGGGCTGCCCGCTGGCCTGGCGACGGTGGATGCGACGGGCAAGGCCACCATGAGAAAGCTGAGCGGCGATGCGCTAGTTCAGGCGCTCGGCATGGCATTTGACAGCGCTGGCTACCTCTGGGTCGCCGACAGCAAAGGCCACGCGCTGCGCAAAGTCAGTCCTGAAGGCGTGGTGACCACGGTGCTGACCAAAGTGGGCGACAGCGACCTCGCGATGCCCAACGATGTGGCGGTAGACAGTCAGGACCGCATCTGGCTTACGGATTCCTGCGGGGGCAAGCTGCTGCGCTATGACCCCAAGACCGGTCAGGTGGACCGCCAGTACAGCTTTGACGCCGCCAAGGACGGTGGGCCCAACGGTTTGGCGATTGCCGCCGACGGAAAGGTGTGGATGACCACCGAGAATATCGCGCTGTTTTGCGGCAAGTCCGTGCCCTTGCAGGACCCTGTTGCGGGGCTCTACACCGTCGACCCCACTGCAGTGGACGGTCAGGCGAAGTTGGTCAAGGGTTCCATGGGCCTGTTTGGCGATGGGCTCACCTTCGACGCAGAAGGCAATCTGTACGCCATTTTTGACCGCGAGAAGGACCTGGCGCTGACGGAGAGCACGGTGTGGTTGTTTACGCCAGAGGCCCAGGCGGACAAAGCCGAGCCGGTGCGCTTTCTCTCTGCTCCCGACCGCGTCTATGCCAATTGCGTGTTTCCGCCGCCTGCCGCCAAGGGATTTGGGCCGACCAAGCTTTACCTGGCGCTGCTAGCGGTGCCGCCCTTTACGTCTGCACGCGGGCTTGCGCGATTCGATGTTGGGGTCGGCGGACCGCAGTGAGCGAGAATTTCCAGTTGGCCTGGGCTCATCTGCCCGGTCCAGGAAAAGCTCCGCCACCCAGCATGCCCTCCGGT
>JBIKTV010000579.1:0-3550 GCA_044347905.1 Myxococcota bacterium | reverse complement strand
TTGCTGTCAAGAGCGACGAAGAGTATTTCTAATATTTGTAGACACTTAGCGAGATCCGCCCTCTACCTGGGGCCGGTTGGACGTTGGGCTGCTGAAGGACGCCACCTCGCGGTCGGCAAGCAGGAATTCGGCATTTGCGTCGACAGCTGCGCTGCCCAATCGCCGGCAGGCAGCCCATCAAGAAACGGTTCGCCGGGGTCCTCGTCGCCAGCATCCAGCTCTACAGGCAGCCCGGCGTCACCGAGTTCCTGCGGACACAGCCCCTGCCGCGGCCCGCGGAGCGTCGACTTTTTGGGCAGCCAGATCGGATCCTCAGGCTTTGTAAGCGCTTCCGTAGCCAGCCCGAGAACCTGCCCCTGTGGCGACAGGGGGGCGCCAGGATCCTCTTGACCACCGCCGGCTGGTCAATCCCCGCGACCAAGCTGCGCCTACCCCCGCATGGCCATTGAGGAACATCCGCTTTGAACGCCAGCCTCATCGCCACCGACCAAGCCTGCCGGCCAGACGCCTGCTTGGCCGACTCAACCGCGTGGCGGGCCAGCTCCGCATCCGTCAGCGCCACGTGACAGTCGTGTCCTGCGGCCGGCGGCTTGTCCCGCCGCCGCGGGGCCAGTGCTCCAGCCTGGACCACCAGTGGCCGGAGCTTGGCGTGCCGCAAGGCGGTACGGCCTCCCGCGATTCTTGCTGTGCGGCTGCTTTACCCTGAAATTACGCTACAAAGGCGATCCGCCTCCCGTGGGTAGACGGTCAAAAGGCCTTCAGCCGACCCTGACTCTCGCGGGGACGAAGGGCGACCCCGCAGTGGTTCCCCAAACCCGCGCGACGGCACAGGGGGAACCCAATGCGAACTGAGGGTTGCGGTGCCAGGCTCGCTCCCGATGGCAGGGATCGCCTCGGTCGGGGGTGGCGCGGCGCTGACTGGGCGGTCGAAGGGGCGGCTGGCGCGTCAACGGGTCTTTGTACCGCGGGCGGCGAGGTACTCGGCGGCTCTGGCGGATACGCTTGAACTAACGAAGTATTTTGAGGTTGACTGAGGTGCGCCGCTGGCGTAGGCTCGCGGGCGGCGGCTGGGTCAGTCTCAGCCGTCGGCAGCAGGGCACTGGCGGTCCACTGGGCGGCTGGCTAGTCCGCGAGTCCCATCCGGCGGGCGTAGGGCGTGCCTACCGGCAATTGGTGCGCATTAGGTCGGAAGGTTACATGTGGACCGGACACAATCGAGGGCCGTGTGGCTTCTTTGCGCTGCGCTTGGCCGTGGCAGTGCTAATTGGGGTAGGCCTGGGGTTGGCTGGCTGCCGAGCGGAGCTGCCGGAGGATGGCGAATCCCCAGGGCCTGATGTGAAAGTTGAGGATTCTCAAGGCGTTGGTGGAGATGCCGCCCAACTCGACGCCGACGCCGGTTCAGACGCGGGCGGCGACACCAGCGCAGGGAACGACGCCGAGGCCGACGCCGACACCGCTGCCGACAGCGACACCGCTGCTGACGCAGACGCTCTTGTCGATGCGGATGGGGCCCCCCAGAGCGATGGCCTCGCCGCCGATGTGGCCGAAGACAGCATTGCCGACAGCGGGGACGCTACCGCGACCAGCCCAAGCGACGGCGATGGCGGGGCCGGCGATGCGAGTCTCGAGGACGCCGCTGAGCCGGACGCGCTGGACCTGTGCAAGCTCATCACCTGCAACGACAACAACCCTTGCACGACCGATACCTGCAGTAGCGACAAATGCGTATACACCTCGCAATCCGGCCCCTGTGATGACGGAAATCCCTGTACGGTTGGCGACTTGTGCATCGCAAGCAAGTGCCTAGGCGAGATCAACCCGTGCAATGACCAGAACGGCTGCACTGACGACACCTGCGCCTACCTCAAGGGCTGTACCCATGTGGCGAACGCGGCGGTGTGCGACGACGGTGACGCGTGCAGCGCTGGCGATGCGTGCGCCGGCGGGGAATGCAAGCCCGGGGCGCCGCTCGGCTGCGATGACAAGAACGTCTGCACGGCGGATAGCTGCGACAAGACCGCGGGCTGCGTCTACCTCCCCAACGCCGCGACCTGCGACGATGGAAACAACTGCAGCGCGGACGACGCCTGCTCTGGAGGGGTGTGCAAGGGCTCCGGCGGCCCCGATTGCTCCGATGCCAATGCGTGCACGGAAGACGGCTGCGAGCCCAGCAAGGGCTGCACCCATACCAACAACGACGCCAATTGCCCCGATGGCGACAAGTGCAATGGCGACGAGACCTGCAATGCGGGCGCGTGCACGGCCGGCCAAGCGCCGAATTGCGATGACAAGAACGGTTGCACCGCGGACAGTTGCGACAATGCCAAGGGCTGCGTGAACCTGTATACCGAGGCCACCTGCAGCGACGGCGACGCCTGCACCACTGGCGATCTCTGTCAGAACGGGACCTGCACGGGCAAAGCGCCGACCTCCTGCGACGACAAAAACGCCTGCACCGACGACAGCTGCGACCCCAAGACCGGCTGCGCTTCCACCGCCAACAAAGCGAGCTGCGACGACGGCGACGGCTGCACGGTCGGCGATACCTGCGACGCCAAGGTCTGCAAGGCGGGCTCGCCCAAAGTCTGCCAAGACAATAACCAATGCACCGTCGACAGCTGCATCAGCGGGGCGTGCCTCCACACCCTCAACCCCGCCAAGGCCTGCGACGACGGCAATGCCTGCACGGTGGACGCCTGCCAGGGGAGCTCTTGTGTGGTCAGCAAGGCCTTGGACGACCTGTCGGTCTGCAGCACCGGCATGGTGTGCCAAGCCGGGGCGTGCAAGGCGGGCTGGGCCAATTCTTCCGTTTGGTCGAGCACCCAGAATCCCAATGGGGTGTGGAGCTATGGTTGGGCCACGGTGGCCGGCGGCAGCTTTCCAAAGCTCGGGCAGCTGCAATTGTATGCCGACAAAGAGTCCTATCAGAGCCTGATTTTCTGGTGCGACAAGGCGATTGTCGGGCCAGACATGGTGCCGTCGATCCTTGCCAACACCTCCTCTCAGCCGTTAGTCTGGCTGGATCCTGGGGAAATTTCTTTGCATCCGGGCGCAGTGAAGGGCGACATCGCCAAGCCGGTGTATTCGGTGCTGCGCTGGAAGGCCCCAAAATCTGGAAATTACGCCATCAAGGCGACCTTCTGGCCCGGCGACCCGGGCGGCCACATGGTGGCCGTGGTGGCGATCCAGGGCACCGCGACCACCCAAGCGCCGGTGTTGATCGACAGCCTCCAGGCGTTGTCGGCCGAGCCGTACCTGGACCACGGCGCGACGGTCGAGTTCTGCGTGGGCCCAAATCCGACGACCGGCTTCAAGTATGGCACCACTCCCATTGCGGTGCAGGTCTTGGCCAAGTAGCCCACAGCGCGCGGCACCAGAGCGAAGGTCGCCGCAACGGCAGCAAGGTCTGCAAGCTTGACCAGAGCTACTTCGCCGCCCGATGGCACAGGTACCGGCCCAGCGAGCGCACCGCCTGGTCGGCCGAGCGAAACACCGGCATGCCCGACGCCCGCAGCCCGCGCACCAGCGGCGCGTAGTGCTCGCCCGAGTC
>JBIKTV010000578.1:0-3552 GCA_044347905.1 Myxococcota bacterium | reverse complement strand
GGAAGTGGCGAGCACCTGGTAGGGCGGCGCCGGGTCAAAGCGCAGCTGATGGGCCGCGGTGTGGCGAATGATCGGCGTGCCGCGCAGGCGCTTGAGGATTCCGACCTGAATCTCATGGGGATCGAGCGCCACGAGCCGATCAAAGCCCGCGGCAAACTGCTCCGGAGTCTCCCCCGGCAGCCCCGCGATGAGGTCCACATGCAGGTGCGCCTGGGTGTGCGCGCGCAACCATTTGAGATTGCTGAGCGTCGCCGCTTCGTCCTGGCGGCGGCTGATGCGCTGCTGCGTCGGCAGATCAAGGCTTTGGATGCCGATCTCCAGCTGCAGGGAGCCAGCGGGGAATTGGCTCAGCAGCTCGAGCAGTTCTGCGGGCAGGCGGTCGGGAACCAGCTCAAAGTGCAGAAACAGCCCAGGTTCCAGGCGATCCAGAAAGAACTGCAAGATCCGCCGGCCGCTGGCGACGCTGAGGTTAAAGGTGCGATCGACAAACTTAAACTGGCGCACGCCGCGGCGGTGCAGGTCGGCCATGGCGGCGAGAAAGCGCTCCAGATCAAAGGGCACGGCGGTCTTGTCGAGCGACGAAAGGCAGAACTCGCACTTGAACGGACAGCCGCGCGAGGCCTCGACATAGATGAGCCGCTGGGCGATGTCGCGGTCGTCGTACAGCGCGTAGGGCAGCACCAGCTGATCGAGGGGCGGCGGCTCGGCGTGGCGGATGCGCGGGCGATCGCCGGCAGGGGGACCCTCCAGGATCTCCGCACAGAGCTTGGGGAATTCCAGATCCGCTTGGCCAGTAATGACGTAGTCGGCAAGGTGGGCGAGGGGCTGCTGGTCGGTCTCGTGGCTGATCTCTGGGCCGCCCAGCACCACGGGGATGTGCGGGGCGACGGCCTTGAGGATCGCCACAACAGCCTGAGTCTCTTGGACATTCCACACGTACACGCCCAAGGCGATGAGCGCGGGCTGCAGGGCCAACAGCTGCTCGGCGATGTCGGCCGGGCGATCGTGAATGGTGAATTCGCGCAAGATCGCCCGGGCTTGCAGGTCGCCCAGGTTGGCCAACAGATAGCGCAGCCCCAGCGAGGCGTGGAAATACTTGGCGTTTAGCGTGGCTAGGACGATCGGCGGCGGGCTCATGGGCCAAGGCTACCACGGCGGCCGCTAGCTCTGCGACTGGGCGGGCGCGGGTCCAATTGCGGCGGCCCCTAGCTCTGCAACTGGGCCAGGATCATCCGATTGCGCGGCGTGACCTCGCGCGGGCAGAACGCGCCGATGGCGACGATAAACCCGTGATCCCTGAGGAATTGGCCGCGATCCTCGACTAGCCAGGACTCCAGCACCGGGCGAAACAGCCCGCGGATCAGCTCGCGGCGGCGCACCTGAGCCAAGCGCTGCCAACCGCCGCGCTCAAACTCGCCCCAGGGCAGCGAAGGAGGGAGGGGGACCCTATCCAAAGCCGCGAACATCGCACAGAATTCGCCAAAACTGGCGCGCAGCCAGGCCCGCGGAAACGGCGGCATCGGCCGGTAAGCCTCGGCGCCCAACACGGCGCGCTGGAGCAGGTCAAACCCCAGGCGCCAGGCCTGCTCTTGCAGCGACTGCTGGCGATCGGCGCTGCCCGCCACGAGCGGCTCGCGGTGGATCAGGTCGAGGTCGCTGGGCCGCAGCTGCGGGTCAAGCGCGCGCCCAAGCGCCGACAGCGGGGCAATTGGCTGGGCGCGGGTGAGGTTGTAGCAGCACGGCGCCAGCGCCAGCCCGCGGACCTGCAGATCGGCGGCGGCCCGCAGGAGGGCCACGTGCAAATCGCCGCAGGCATGCAGCGCAGTCAGCCACTGATCGGCGTGCAAGTGCTGTTGCGTGGCGGGGTCCAGGGCGTCGGCGCAGACAAAACGCGCGGGCAGGCCCAGGTGGTCGCACTCGGCTTGGCCGGCCCGCACCAGCGCGGCATCGCGGTCAATCGCGAGCAATTGCAGGTCGTTTTGCTGCAGCAGCGCCCTGCCTAGGTGGCCCTTGCCGGCGCACCAGTCGACAATCTCACCGCGGTGGTGACGCAGGTGGTCGCGGGTGACGTTACAGAAACCTTCAATTTGCTTAACCTTTCTCCCAGGAACGCGGCGCATCGCGTGGATCGGCAGCGGCTGCGGTTGCCACGAGGGCAGCAGCGGCGGCTCGGTGCTCTGGGCGATAAGCTGTTCGAGCTGCTGCAGGTCACTAGGCGCGCCGACCAGCCACGCGCGGGGTTCGCCTTCGAGCATGGGGTCGGGCAAAGCTTCAATCCACGCGGCCCAATGCGGGTGGCTCTGCTGCCACGCCAGGTCCAAGAGGGCAAAGGGCTGCGGCTGCCACAGGTTGCGGTGGGGGTGGAGGAGATTTGCTAGGCGGGTCAGAGGGTTGGGCATACGATCGCTGTCGACGGGCGGGAACCGCAGCCTCAGCATACCTCAGGCTCCCGCGGGCACCTAAAGCCAAGTCACCCCAACCGTAAGACCCGGCCAGCCGCGCACCTGCACATCGCGATCGCGCCATTGCGCAGACATAAAGCCAGCTTGCATGGTGCCGCCGCGCCACCAGACGTCGGCGTGAATGAGCTCCGGGTTGCCGTCGATGGCCAGCTGGTAGGTCGGGCCGGCAAAAATCCCCAGGGAACGCCACAGCTTCAGCCCCAAGAGCGCGCTGACCTGGCTTTGGGTAGAGACGTCGATGCCCCGCGATGCGCGGGTGGCACCGGGGGATTGGCGAAAGATCACCTGCTGCTGCAGATCGAGGTCCAGATACCAGCGGCCGGTGTCAAACAACCGCGCGCCCAGGCCAAGGGCGGCGACCGGATCCCAGCTTTGGCCGCCATCGGGCTGGGCGCCATCGGGCTGGGCACCTACGGCCAGGAGGTTGTGGATGCGCCGGCTGCCGTGCTTGAGGGCCACCAGGGTCTGGCCGGCGGCGCTGGTGGAGACCTGCACATGGGTGCGGCCGTCCCAGTACAGAGACAGCAGCCCCAGGCCCACGTCGGCATCGCGGCCCAGGTTGAGGATGCCCACCTGCCAGCCCGCGCGGCCCGCGGCGTAGTTGAACACCCCTGCCTGCACACCGGTCGCGTCGCCAAATACCAGATTGGTGACACCGGCTTGCACGCCTTGAATGCTGCCTGCCAGGTTGACAGTGCCCGCCTGAATGCCGCGCAGCGACCCGCCGACCAGGTTGACCACGCCGGCCTGAATGCCGCGCGCCGGACCGCCCGCGAGGTTGACGGTGCTGGCCTGGATGCCCCCCTCCAACTGCCCGGCAACGTTGAGGACTCCGGAAACCTGGATGCCGCGCACCCGCCCCGTCTTGAGGGCGACGACACCGGCCGCCTCGATTCCCCGCAGATGGGAGGAGAATGTGATCAGCGGACCAAAGGACAGCGCGCGCACGCCGTCTTGCCCCGCGCCGGGTGGCAGCGTGAAGCCGGGCAGCAGGTCTACGGCGATGGCGACCGGGCGCTCGTCGGCCGAGACCGGCGTTTGGGCGACCGCAAGAGGCACCGAGGGCGGCGCGGGCGCTGGCAACGGGGCG
>JBIKTV010000577.1:0-3563 GCA_044347905.1 Myxococcota bacterium | reverse complement strand
ATTCTGGCTGTGAAAGAACAACGATTGACAACATTGGGTTTTTTGACTCTCAATGGCCTGCAACCGACGTTCTTTCGCACCCTCTCAGAGGTCCCCATGAACCCAAAAAGCTTGATCGGCGCGATTCTTCTGGGCGCTGCCGTGTTTGCGTTCAGCGCCTGTGAACAGAAGGTTGCCCCCGCGACCCAGACCGCGCCGCTTGCCGTTGTGGCACCGGACGGCCAGCCTCCACCGCTCCACGCGACCACGCCAGGCGGGCCCGCTGCGGCCCAGGCGCCCAAGCTGCTGCCGCGCTTTGTCGACATTGGCACGACCACCTGCGTGCCCTGCCGGGTGATGCTAGGCGTGATGGAAGAACTTGAGGCAGAATACGCAGATAACCTCAAGATCGAGTTCGTCAACATGAAGAACGACCCGCAAACTGCGGAGAAATTGGGCGTTCGCACCATCCCCACCCAGGTGTTCTTCTCGCCCGAGGGCAAAGAGCTGTGGCGCCACATTGGGGTGATTCGCGCCAAAGACGTCATCGCCAAGTGGGCAGAACTGGGCTATAAGATTGAGCCTTCCAAGAAGAGCAAGGGATGAACGAGCTGATTTTTTCGCTGACGGACGCGATCAACGGCAGTCCGGCGGTGGCGTTGGCGGCGGCTCTGGCCTGGGGCGTGCTGAGCGTGCTGCTGAGCCCCTGCCACCTGGGGACAATTCCGCTGGTGGTGGGCTTTGTGGGCTCTGGCGGGGCCACGACGCGAGGCCGAGGCGCTGCGCTCGCTTTTTCATTTGCGGGCGGCATGTTGCTGGCGATCTTGGTGGCAGGTGCCCTTGCCGGCCTGGCTGGCCAAGCGCTTCAGGGCTTTGGCGCCGCGACCAACTACATCATCGCCGCGGTGTTTTTTGCTGCCGCGCTAAACCTCTTTGGGATTCTGCCTTTGCCTACCGCCGGACTGTCCCTGGGCAAGACCCAGCGCAAAGGGCTGTTCGCCGCGGCCTTGATGGGCCTGGTGCTGGGCATCGGCCTGTCGCCGTGCACCTTTGCCTTTCTGGCGCCGATTCTTGGGGCCACGGCCGGCAGCGCCGCGAGCGATCCGCTGTTTAGCGCTGCACTGTTGCTGATGTTTGGCGTTGGCCACTGCGGGATTATCGGCGGCGTCGGCTCATCCACAGAGTTGGTGCAGCGCTACCTCAATTGGACCGACGGCTCGCGCGCTCTGACCTGGGCCAAATGGGCCTGCGGTGCGCTGTTGCTGTTGGCCGGCGGAGTGTTGCTGTACACGGCTTGACGGCGGTCCACTTATCGGCAAAATTCGATAGGCTGCGTGGCCGCTTAGCCGCGCCTGGATCCGCCGATGCCCGCCCCGAATTCCGTCGCCAGCCGCCTGAGCTTTTTGGACCGCTACCTCACGCTGTTGATTTTCGCGGCCATGGGGCTCGGCATCGCCATCGGCGCCTTTGCCCCCGGGGTCAACGCCGCGCTCAGCCGCATGTCCGTCGGGACCACCTCGATCCCCATCGCCGTAGGGCTCATCCTGATGATGTACCCGCCCTTAGCCAAGGTGCGCTATGAGGATCTGGGCAAGGTCTTTGCCAATAAGCGGGTCCTGGCCCTGTCTCTGGTGCAGAACTGGCTCGTCGGCCCCCTGATCATGTTTGGCCTGGCCGTGGTGTTTCTGCGCGACCGCCCGGACTACATGGTCGGCCTCATCCTCATCGGCTTGGCCCGCTGCATCGCCATGGTGATCGTCTGGAATGACCTCGCCGGCGGGGATCGCGAGTACTGCGCCGGGCTAGTCGCGGTCAACTCCGTGTTTCAAGTGCTGCTTTTTCCGGTCTACGCCTGGTTCTTTGCGCTGATTCTGCCCGGCTGGCTGGGGCTGCCGACCACGGAGGTGGCCATCACCATGGGCCAGATCGCCCAGAGCGTGGCCATCTACCTGGGGATTCCCTTCGCCGCGGGGTACCTGACGCGCCGCATCCTGGTCTCGCGCAAAGGCCTGGCGTGGTACCAGCGCGAGTTTGCCGCGCGCATCGGCCCGCTGACCCTGGTGGCGCTGCTGTTCACGATCGCCGTGATGTTCTCTCTCAAGGGCGATCAGATCGTGCAATTGCCCTGGGATGTCGCGCGGATCGCCCTGCCCTTGGTCATCTATTTTGCGCTGATGTTCCTGGCGTCCTTCTGGATGAGCCAGCGCGCCGGCGCCGACTATCCGCAAGCGGCGACCCTGTCCTTCACCGCGGCCTCCAACAACTTTGAGCTGGCGATCGCCGTGGCCATCGCCACCTTTGGCATCCACAGCGGCGCGGCCATGGCGGCGGTGATAGGGCCGCTCATCGAGGTGCCGGCGCTGATCGCCTTGGTGCATGTGGCGCTGTGGCTGCGCAAGCGCTGGTTTGGCCTCGGCCAGGCCCAGGTGACCCCATGACGTGGCCCTTCTGCTGGGTGGGCCGCCAAGCTCGCGGACCGAGCCCGACTCGCGGCGACGGGCAAAGCGATCGACGAAATCTTGCCGGAGCGCTAAACCGCGCGCAGAACTGGAGAATGGATGAACTGCGTCGTCAACGCCTGGAATTCCCACGAACGCGAGCTGCGCGGCTGGCTGCAGCGCCGCCTGGGCAACCCCGCCGACGCCGAGGATATGCTGCAAGACCTGTTCCTCAAGGCCATGCGCCAGGGCAAAGGATTCTGCGAAATTCGCAACCCTCGCGCGTGGTTGTTTGAGGTCGCCCGCAACGCCTTGGCCGATCGCCTGCGCGTAGCCCGCGAGACCGTGCCGCTGCCAGATAGCCTGGCCTCGCCGCTGCTGGAGACCGAGCCCGTCGACGGCCTAGCGAGCTGCCTCCCCACCGCGCTTGCGGCGCTGTCCCCTGAAGATCGCGAGGCGCTGACCCTGTGCGATCTGGATGGAATGCCTCAGGAAAAGTTTGCCCAGCACCTGGGTCTCAGCCTGCCCGCCGCCAAATCGCGGGTGCAGCGGGCCAGAAAGCGCCTGCGCCTTCAGCTGACGACCGCGTGCCGAGTGCAGTTTGACGAGGCCGGCCACGTCTGCGGTTTTGCCCCCCAGAGCGAAACTCAGGCGCCTGTTGCGGGTAGCTGCTGCATCCCTGCGGGCCCCTCTGCGTCTTCCTAAGCGAGCGAGGCCCACGCCTCGGGTGCCCCCCAACTGATGACCGCTGCCCCCCTGACCTTTCGCGATCTTGCGCTGCGCCGACCGCGCGCAACCCTGCTCCTCGCGGCGATTTTGTGGCTGGGGCTCTACAAAAGCCTGCCGGCTGTATCGGAATTCTTGGTTGCGCTCCTGCCCATCGACCGCGCCAGCCACCTGGGCGCCGCCGTGCAGTTCTTTCTCTACGACACCCCCAAAGTGCTGCTGTTGCTGACCGGCGTGGTGTTCGCAATGGGCCTAGTGCACACGTTTATTTCGCCAGAGCGCACCCGCGCCATGCTCGCCAACCGGCCGCTGGGCACCGGCAACGCCATGGCCGCGGCGCTGGGCATCGTCACGCCGTTCTGTTCGTGCTCGGCGGTGCCGCTGTTCATCGGCTTCTTGCAGGCCGGCGTGCCGCTGGGG
>JBIKTV010000575.1:0-3566 GCA_044347905.1 Myxococcota bacterium | reverse complement strand
GTCGCTGCAGGTCTTGCCGTCGCCGCTGAAGCCGGCCTTGCACGCGCAGGTGTTGGCCCCCGGGGTGTTGGTGCATTGGGCGTTGGCGCTGCAGCCGCCGTTGTTGCTCAGACACTCATTGACGTCAGTGCAGCTCTTGCCGTCCCCCGTGTAACCCAGCTTGCACGCGCAGGTATTGCCGCCCGGCGTGTTGGTGCACTGGGCGCTGGCGCTGCAGCCGCCGTTGTTGGTCAGGCACTCGTTGATGTCGCCGCAGGTCTTGCCGTCGCCGGTAAAGCCCGCTTTGCATGCGCAGGTGTTGCTGCCCACGGTGTTGCTGCACGCGGCGTTGGGGTCGCAGTCGCCGTTGTTGGTCAGGCACTCGTTCACATCGCTGCAGGTCAGGCCGTTGCCGGCGTAGCCGCTGTTGCAGGCGCAGTCCGGGGCCAGCGTGCCGTTGTTGATGCACACCGCGTTCTTGTCGCAGGGGTTAAACGCCTTGCACACATCGGCGCCGCCGCCCTCAACAATGGCGGTGTTGCTGGTGGCAGAGGTGCTGATGCTGCCATCGCTCGCCGCGACGATACACCAGATTTTGGCCCCCAGCTTGAGGATTTTGCCGCTGGCAAGCTTGATTTTGGCGACTTCAATGCTCAGACCGCTCTGGCCCGGGACTTCTTCGCCGTCGACAAACCACTGGACGCTGTAGCTCAGCGGGTCGCCGTCGGCGTCGCTCTTGGCGCTGGGGTCCAGCTTGACCGTCAGGGTGCTGAGCAGGTCCGTCTTGGGCGGCAGCTCGGCGGCAAATTCGCCGGGCGCGGCGTTGGCGATGAGCACGGTGGCCTGGCCCGGCAGGCCGGTGGCGATGCCGTCCGAGGCGACGGCGATGAGCGTCCACACTTCGCCCTTCTTGGCGGTTCCCGGCGGCAGATCAGCGGCGGTGAGGCCCGTCGGCTTGCCGTCCTTGAGCCACTGGAACGTGTACGACAGGCTCTGGCCCGCGTCGATATCGCTCGCCTTGACTTCCACCAGTTGCACGCCAGACAGGACCGTGGCCTGGGCCGGACCCAGCACGACCACCGGCGCCGACGGCGGCGTATCGGCAAACACACTCTGCGTCGCGGTGGCGACGGTGGTGCCGTTCGCATCGAGAATCGCCACCGTCCACGCCTGCGCGCCGGCCAAAAGCGCAGCCTGCAGCGCGGCCTTGGCGTCCTTGACGGGCACCTGAGCCAACACCTTGCCGTCCGCGTCGCGCAATTCCGCCGTCAGCGGCCCTTGGGCGCCCGAGCCGATGTCCAGGGCGGCCTGCACCTGAGTCGTCGCGCCGGCCAGGCCCACCGCGGGGATCTGCGCCGCCAGACAGACGATGCCGTTGCCGACCTTGGGCGAGGCACAAGCGCACTTGGGGGCAAACGTGCCGTTTTCTGTGCACTGGGTCCCCGCGGCGCAGGGCGACTGAGCAGAGCTGCACACCGCGTCGGAAGCGATCACCGCGACGACCACTGGCTGCGAGCTGGCCTGCGAGGCGCCATCGCTGGAGGTCGCGACCACACTGATCACAGAACCCACTTGGATCTTGGCGCCGGCCTTAGCCAATTCGCTGACCGTGGCCTGCAGGCCGCTGATGCCCTTGACCTCCACGCCGTCGACCTTCCACACCAGGGTCGTGGTCACCGCGTCGCCGTCGGCATCGACCGTCTGCGCGTCCAGCGACAGCTTGATCGTCCCAAGCAAACCCACTTCAGCCGCCGCAGCCGTCAGGACCGGCGCCTTGGGCGGGGCGTTGCCAATCGTCAAAAAGGCGCTGGCGGACGGGCCATTCTCCACGCCGTCGTTCGGGGTCACCGTGACCTGCCAGAGCTCGCCCTTCTTGACCAGGCCAGCCGGCAGGGTCTCGCCGCTGTGGCTGGTCGGCTTGCCGTCGACCGTCCAGGTGTACGTATAGGTAATCGCCTGATTCAGCGAGGTGTCAATGTCTTGCGAAGGGCTGCTGAGCTTGGCGCTCAGGCTGTCGCCGCTCTGCGCCGGGTTGGGCTGCAGGGCCAGCTCCGGGGCGGTCGGCGGCGTGTTCTGGTAGACGTCCGCGCTCCAGGTGCCCGCGACCTTGCCGTCTTTC
The DNA here is from genome assembly GCA_044347905.1 of Myxococcota bacterium. Taxonomy (GTDB): domain Bacteria; phylum Myxococcota_A; class UBA9042; order UBA9042; family UBA9042; genus SXRM01. The sequence goes on along the minus strand of JBIKTV010000575.1, from coordinate 1,468 downwards.
TTGACGATCACCGTCAGCTGGTTCAGGCCGGGCTGCGAAGGCTGGGCCTGCACGCTCTGGCCGGCGTCGATCTGGCCAAAGGAGCCCGAACCCACCAGCTTGCCATTGGCGTCATAGACTTCGACTTCAAACGGCCCCTGGGTCGGCGTGCCGTCGCTGCCAAGGCCGATGGCCACGGTGGCGGTGCTGGCCACTACCGGGGTGCTGTCCTGGGGCAGGCCAGAAATCGTCAAACAGAACAAACCGTTGCCAATCGTCTTGCTGTCGCAGCTCAGGTCCGGGGCGGTCGTGCCATTCTCTGTGCAGACCACGTGGGGGGCCAGCGCCAAGGTGGCGCAAGCGGTGCCCTGAACCACGGTGACCTTGCTGACCGCGGAGCTCGCCGAGGCCTCGCCGTCGCTGACTTTTTGCGCCACGCCGATGACCGCGCCAACCGCGATCGGCTTGCCCAGGGCTGCGGCGAGCTCGGCCACGCTGGCCGAAGGCGAGTTGACGCCCGGCACCACCACGCCGTCGACGGTCCACACCCAAGTGAGCGTCAGGGCGTCGCCGTCGATGTCACTGGCCGCGCCAGATTCCTTCGCCGTAATGGTGCCTTCCAGACCAACCTCGGTCGCCATGGGCGCAAGGGCCGCTGGCTCGGGCGCGGCATTGCCCACCGTGATCGTCGCCGTGCCGGCGGGGCCTTGGCCGATTCCGTCATTGGCCACCACCGCTACAGTCCAAACTTCGCCTTTCTTGGCCTTGCCTTTGGGCAACGACGCGCCCGTGTCGCCGCTGGGCTGGCCGTCTTTGCTCCACACGTACGAGTAGGTGATCGGCTGGCCGTCCGCGTCGGTCGCGGGCACGTCTACTTGCGCTTGCAGCGCGTCTTTGGCGCTGGCGGGCTGCGGCTGGATCGATACCTGAGGCGCCGTGGGCAAGGTGTTGACCGTAAAGACGATCTCCGACTTCGCCACCGCGCTGCCGTCGGCCTTCTTCTGCACCGTCACGGTCCACTTGTGCGTGCCGGGGGTCACCGGCGCGGGCAGATCCACCGCCACCGCGTTGACATCGGTGACATCGCCGCTCGCCAGCACCGCGCCGCTCTCATCGGTGACGGTGTAGCTCAGCGCCTCTTGGGGGGCGTCGGCGAGCTTGCCGCGAATCTCCAAGGTCGAAGCGGGGTTGACGATGGCGCCGGCGGCGGGCTTGCTGATCTCCAGCTTGGCCAGCGTTGCCACGTCCTGGGCAACGTCCAAAGCGTCCGGGGCGGCAATGTCAGAACTATCTGGAATCGTTACAGCATCGCCGTCGGCACCACCGCTGTCGCCCACGCTCAAGTCGGCCACGGAGTTCTGGTCGGCGATGGTCGCGTCGGCTGAGACAGCTTCGTCGTAGGCACCGTCACCGCAGCCGACCACAAAGGCCAGGCCAAGACAGATCGCTGAAACGACAGCAGAATAGCGGCGACGACTGGTCACGGAGG
>JBIKTV010000576.1:0-3566 GCA_044347905.1 Myxococcota bacterium | reverse complement strand
AGGTGCGCCTCTGGTCCGGAGACTAGAGCTAGTGCGCATCTCCGTCGCTGCGGCCTCCAGGTGCGCAGGGGCACTCCCGCGCGACACCTCGGCCAGGGCAAACTGGCTCACGCGCGACAGCGCGGCGCTGGGGCTGCCCTGCAGGCGATGGCGCGCGGCCTCCAGGGCGTCCCGCATGGCGCGAGCATCCTCAAAGCGCCCAGCGGGTTCCTTGGCCAAAGCCCGCTCAATGCACGCCACCGTGGCAGGGCTGGTGCCCGGAGCGAGCTTGCGAATGTCGGGCACGGGCGCGTGCAAATGCTGCTGCGCCAACGCTACACCGCTCTGGGCGTCAAACGGAAGTCGCCCACAAACGCAGTGAAACAACAAAACCCCGAGCGAATAGAGGTCCGACCGGCCGTCCACCGGCTTGCCGCACACCTGCTCCGGGCTCATGAACGCCGGGGTTCCCAGGGCCATCCCCGCCGCCGTCAGCTTGCTCGCGTTGGCCGCCTGGGCGATGCCAAAGTCCAGCACCTTGACGATAACTTCGTCTTGGCCCGCCAGCGTGAGCATAACATTGGCCGGCTTGAGGTCGCGGTGCACGAGCCCAGCAGCGTGAGCTTCTGCCAGGCTCTTGAGGATCTGAATTCCGATTTCAACGGCCGCCAGTTCGTCCATGCGACTGCCGCTGGCCTTGAACGCCCGCAGGGCAACGCCAAGCTCAACGCCGCGAATGAGCTCCATCACCAGAAACAGCGGGCCCGCTTCGGCCTGGCCTACATCGAACACGCGCACGGTGTGGGGCGAAGTGAGTCCGGCAGTCACCCGCGCCTCTCTGTGGAAGCGCCGCAGAGGCTCATCGTTGGCGGCGTCGAGGTCCGCGGCGAGCATCTTAATCGCTACCGGTTGCGCCGTACCCACGTGGCGTGCGGCAAACACCGCGCCAAAACCGCCGCGCCCAAGGATCTCAGAGAGCTCATAGCGCCCATTGATGATCTCGCCGGCGCGATAAGACAGCGGGTGCCGAGACTCTCGCGACGCCACGACCGTGGGGGTGCCATCCGCCGGGCAGCGCAGCTCGGCGGTCGGCACCCCGCACTGCGGACACAGGCGCTCTAGTAAATAGTTACTTTCGTTGACCATATCGCGGTGTTATTGCTCTCATTACTCTCGCTTACGGTGTTCCCGTAGTCGGCGAGGACAAAGAAATAGTAGCTGCCTGGAAGCGGAGGGACAGTGAAATTGATCGACGACATCAGGCTCTGCCCGCCAGACAGGGCGCCGACGGTTCCTTCCGCGGCGAGGTAGCCGTTCGGATTTGAGAGCCAATCATACGGCGAGGCCAGTGTCGCGGTCTTCGCCAGCACAAACAGCACCTTGGTCGGCGCGGCGCTGAGCCCGCCGTAGTTGGAAATCGTACAGGACGCGGTCGCTTGCTGGCCCTGGTAGAGAGCCGTCGGCATCGAAAGATTCGAGGGCACCAAGTCCGGCTGAGAGAGGATCGCGTACTGCCCCGGCGCGGTGTGGGTGTTGTTGGCCTCATTGCTCTCCGCTACGACGTTCTTGTAGTCGGCCATCGCCAAGCCAAAGTAGACCGCCGGAACGTCGGGCACGACAAAACTGGCTGAGACCTGCACCGCTTCGCCGGGAGCCAGGGCCTTGACCGCGATCAGCAGGCCCAGATCGCCGGTCGGATTCGTCGCGGGGTCGTAGAGCGCACCCAAGGCGGGCTTGCGTCCCAGGGCGGCCAGCAGCTCGCTCGGGGTACTGGCGCCCTTGCCGTTGTTCTTGACGGTGGCTGACACGGTCGCGTTGCTGCCCGGGACCAGGCTGGCGGTGCTGAAGGTCATCCCGTACACCACCAGATCGGACTTGGGCGGCACGATGGTGATCTTTCCACCGGCCAGCAGCTCGTTGTTGTTCTCTTTGGACTCCACGACCACCTGATCATAGTCCGCCTTGGCGATCAGATAGTAAGATCCGGGCAAGTTTGGCACGACAAAATTGGCCGCGACCTGCACGCTCTGACCCGGTGCCAGCGCAGCGACCTCGATGGCCAACATGGCATCGCCCTTAGGGTTCGTGTTCGGGTCATAGGGCTTGGTCAACACCGAGTTGAAAGCGAGCGCGGCCACCACCGTCGTCTTAGGGGACGGACTGCCGCCTGCGTTCTTGACCGTGACGTACGCAGTAGCCGGCTCTTCTGCGACCAGGGTGGTCTGGCTCAGCTTGACTTCCGTGGGCACCAAATCAGGCCCACTCGCAATCGTCACCTGCTGGGCTGCCTTGAACTGATTGTTGTTTTCATTGGACTCGTCGATCAGCTTGTCCGTATCTGCAACGCCAATGAGGTAGTAGGTCGCCGGAAGGTCTGGCACCGTGAACGACTGCTTAACGGTTACGCTTTCTCCAGGAGCGAGCCCCTTGATCGGGATGGTCATCGCGCCGTAGCCAGAGGGATTGCTCACCGGGTCATAGGGCGTGCCGAGCACTGCGGTTGGGCTCAGGGCCGCGAGCGCATTGCTGGGGGCCGAAGCCTTCTGTCCTGCGTTCTTGACCGTCACCGTCACATTGCCGAGCTCGCCCACGATGTACGAGGTCTTGTCCCCCGAGATCGCGGTGACCGTGAGATCCGGCTTGAGGACGGGCGCACTCGCAATCGTCACCTGCTGCGCCGCCTTGAATTCGTTGTTGCTTTCATTGGACTCGTCGACTTGCTTGTCCGTGTCCGCCACGCCAATGAGGTAGTAAGTCGCTGGAAGATCAGGCACGGTAAACGCCTGCTTTACCGTCACGCTTTCGCCCGGAGCAAGCCCCTTGATCGCGATGGCCATGGCGCCGTAGCCGCTGGGGTTGGTCACGGGGTCATAGGGCGAGCCGAGCACCGCCGTCAGGCTCAGGGCCGCAAGGGCACTGCTGGGCGCAGACGGCTGTTGCCCTGCGTTCTTGACCGTTATGGTCACATTGCCAATCTCTCCGGCAACATAGGCGCTCTTGTCGCCTGAGATGGCGGTGACGGTGAGGTCTGGCTTCAGCGAGGCCAGGCTCGCAATCGACACCTGCGCATCGGCCTTGAGCTGGTTGTTGTTTTCGTTGGACTCTTCCACCTGCTTGTCGATGTCGGCCACCCCAAACAAGTAGAATTTGCCCAGGAAATCCGGCACCACAAAAGTCTCTTTCACCGTCACGCTCTCGCCCGGGGCAAGCGCCTTGATGGCGACGGTCAGGCCAATGTAGCCCGTTTGATTGGTGACCGGGTCGTAGGGGGCGCCGAGCAGCGCATTGATGTTCAGCGCCACAAGAGCGCTGCTTGCGCCAGACGCTTTCTGCCCTTGGTTCTTGACGGTGACGGTCACCGCGCCCATTTCGCCGACCACGTAGGCCAATTTGTCCGCCCCAACAGCGGTGACCGCGAGGTCCGCAAGCCCGCCACAGCCCGCCATCTTGCTGTTGGAGCAGACCCCCGTCATCAGGTCGCATTTGTCCGCCGTGCAGACGTCTTGATCGGCGCACTCCGCGTCGCCCTTGCACTTGGGCGTGCAGCCGGCAATCGGCGACGTCTTGCACTGACCGCTGAAACCGTC
>JBIKTV010000150.1:0-12114 GCA_044347905.1 Myxococcota bacterium | reverse complement strand
ATGACCAGCGCTCGCTCGTGCACAGCGCCCTGCTCAAGCGTCAACTACAGGGCAAGGTGCGGATCAGCGAGCTGTCGCAACCCTCCTGGCCGGCGATTTTGCAGCAGGTGGCCCAGTTGCCTGCCACGAGCGCCGTGCTCTACTTTCCGCTTTTTCAGGATGCCGCGGGCCATTTTCACCGGCCCGACCAGGCCCTGAGCCAGCTCGCCGCCGCGTCTTCTGTGCCCGTCCTGACCGAGTTTGACAGTCTGATGGGCACTGGGGCGATAGGCGGCTATATGTATAGTCTCGCGCAGCAATCGCGTGCGGCTGCCCGCCTGGGCCTGCGGCTGATGCGCGGCGAACCGCTGGCGGGGCTGGGGCAAAAGATCGACGCGGGCAATCAGTTTGTGTTTGACCACAAGGTGTTGCAGCGTTTTGGCATCCCGCTGTCGGCCCTGCCTGCGGACAGTCACGTGTATAATCGCCAGTTTACCGCGTGGGAGACTCACCGCCAGACCATCTTGGCGATCGCCGCGGTCATCGCGGTACTGCTGGGGCTGGTCGCCGTGCTCGCCGTGGCCTTAAGGCGCCTGAGGGTGGCCCGCGCCTCGCTAAATCGCAACAACCTTGTGCTAGAAGCCAGGGTGCGGGAGCGCACGGCTGAGCTCGAACTCCTGGCCCGCACCGACCCCTTGACCGGGCTCGCCAACCGCCGCGCTTTTATGGAGACCGGCTCCCGCGAGCTTGCCCGGGCGCGCCGCTACCGCAGTGAATTGGCGCTGCTGATGATCGATATCGACCATTTTAAGGCCATCAACGACACCCACGGCCACCACAACGGCGATCTGGTGCTCAATTCCCTGGCGGCGGTGAGTCGGGCCACCCTGCGAGAAATTGACTTGCCCAGTCGCTTGGGCGGCGAGGAGTTTGCCGTGCTTCTGCCGCAGACGTCGTGTGCCCAGGCGGCGATTGCGGCAGAGCGGCTGCGCGCGGCTTTGGCGGCCGATCGCGTGGTGCTCCCCAACGGATCGGTCATCCAGTATACCGTTTCTATTGGTATTTCTTGCTTGGGCGAGCAAACCGCCGATCTGGAGAGTCTGCTCACCCAGTCGGACCGGGCGCTGTATCAAGCCAAGCGCGGCGGGCGCAACCGCGTGGCCCTCTGCGCCGTTGAGGCGGTCTGCGCTGCGGCGTGACGCGATACCGGTCGACCGCAGTTTCGGCGGGCCAATTCTCGCCCTTCGATCGGCGCACGCGACGCGGCCAAACGGCGGCGAATTTGCCAAAAACATCAACCGCAGAGCTGACTTGACGTAAGGGGGGGTCTCTAAATCTTGGCCGCATTCACCAGCCCAGAGCTCGCACGCCGGCGGCCATCTCATGGATCAGCACGGCGTTGGCAAAGTCGATGAGCGACGCGCCGACCAGCGGCACCACCAGGAAGGCCCGCGGCGCCGGGCCATATTTCTGGGTCAGCACGGTCATGCAGGCCATGGCGTTGGCGGTGGTCCCGAGCATAAAGCCGCAAAAACCGCCGGCCATGACCGCACTTTCGTAGTCGCGGCCCATGGCGCGGAACGCCAGCCAAACGCACATCGCCCACACCAGCGCCAACTGTGCGCCAAGCAAAATCATTAGCGGAACAGCCAATTCGACGAGCCGCCACAACTGCAAGGACAGCATGGCCATCGCGATGAACAGCGCCAGCGCCGCGTCGCCCACCATTTCGACGCGCTCCTCAGACAATCCGGCAATTCTCCAGCGATCATCCAGGTTGCGGACTGCCGCAGCGGCGATCATCGCGCCAATGTAGCTGGGCAGGTCGACGCCTTGGGCTTTGATCCAGGCGCTGATCAGCGACCCCAGGCCCATGCACAGGCTGATCCAGACTAGGGTGTTGATCAGCCAAGGGGTTTTTTCCTCCGGGCTGTCGGCGCTGGCCTGGTCGCGGGCGGCGACATCGGCCTGTAGTGCGCTGAGATCGCCCAGGTCGCGGCCATTGCGCGCAGTGGGCCGCAGGCCGTGCTTCTCGATCAGCCGCCCGCCCACCAAGCCGCCCAGCAGGCCGCCCATGGTGATGCCAAACATCGCCGCGGCAATGCCCAGCTCGGCGGCGCCGCTGACGCCGTACACCTCTTCAAAACGCTTGCCAAAAGCCGCGGCCGTTGCTGGGCCACCCGTCAGCGCCACCGAGCCTGTGACGATACCCAGCAGCGGATCGAGGCCCAGGCCGCGGGCGAGCCCTATGCCCAGAAGGTTCTGCAGCACCGCGCCGACTGCGGCAATCGCAAAAAAGCTCACCAATTGAGGCCCGCCGATGCGAAAGAGCCGCAAGCTGGCGCCCAGGCCAATCGTGGTAAAGAAGGCGTTTTGCAGCAGGTCGCGCAGGCTTAGGTCGATCTGCAGGTTCACCGCGCGGTCGTGCAGGGCAAAGATTAGCGCCGCCGCCCCCAGGCCACCCACGATCGGGCCCGGCACGTTCAGGCGATCCAGCAAGGGCAGGCGGCGCTTGGCTGCGCTGCCGAGCAGGACACTCAGAGCTGCTAAGGCAACGGCCTGTACGCTGTTGACGGCGATCAGCGGGACGAGGTCGGCCATGGCGGCTCCATTGCGCGGCTGAGAGGATGTGAAAGAACGTCGGCTTCAGGCCATCGAGAGTCAAAAAATCCAATGTTGTCAATCGTTGTTCTTTCACATCCAGAATATTTTCACAGGCCCTGAGAGGATGTGAACGAACGGCAGTTCAGTGCCCTTGAGGTTCAAAAGGTCAATGCTGTCAACAGATGCGCTCTCACAGGCAGAATACTCTCTGTGGCCTCTGGGCAATTACACACGGCGGCGGTGACGTTGGGAAGAGGCGTCGCTCGCGCGGGTCGGCGAATGCCCTAGGCCGCGGTTCATTCCACTGTCTCATCGGCGCAGAGCTTCCGTCCCCTGCAACTGCTGCTACTGAACGGCTTGATTCGCCACGCGACTGCGCAGCTTTGCCAGCGCTGCAGGCCGGCCGCGCACGGTGACGGTTAGCGTCTCGGCCGAGTCCTCGTGCAGCACCTGGATGTGCCCGCGCATGGCCGCCAATCCCTGCGCAGCGGACCAGGGCAATTCCATCACTTCCGTCTGCAGCGATTCCGCCAAGCGCTCCAAGAACGCCGCCCGCAACGCCACCACGTCGCCCGGCTGAAGGGCTGAAACCAGCACGGCCTGCGGATAGCGCCCCAGCCAGGCCGCTCGCTGGTCCGCGTCGAGCCGGTCGGCCTTGTTCAGCACCAACAGCCACGGCAGCTCGGCCGCGCCAATCTCCGCCAGGACTTCATGGGTAACCGCCAGTTGCCGCTCAGCCGCGGGATCGCTGGCGTCGACCACCAACAGCAACAGGTCCGAGTCCCGCGCCTCACTCAGCGTCGAACGGAAGGAGGCAATCAGCCCGTGGGGCAAACGGTCCAAAAAGCCTACGGAATCGACCATCACCAGCGGCGGCACCCAAGGAGGCGACAGCTGGCGCGTGGTCGTGCCCAAGGTGGCAAAGAGCTTGTCGGCCACCAGCACGTCGCTGCCGGTCAGGGCGCGCATCAGCGTGGATTTGCCGACATTGGTGTAGCCCACCAGGGCCACGCGCAGCGGGTCGTCGCCGTCGCGGGGCGCGGTCTGATCGCCCAGGTTCGCCAACTCCGTGCGGATGGCGGCCATGCGCGTCCGGAGCCGTTGCTTGGCCAGTTCGACATTCGACGCACCGCGCGCTGCCCGACCGCCGCCGCCCTCGCGGTCGCTCATCGAGTGATCATCGCGAATTCGCGGCAGTTCAACCTGCAACCGCGCGAGCTCCACTTGCAGCTTGGCCTCGCGGCTTTTGGCCCGCGCTTCAAACACCCTCAGGATCACCTCCGTGCGGTCCAAAATCGGCACACCCAAGGCCCCTTCCAGATTGCGCCGCTGGGCCGGGCTCAACTCGTCATCCGCCAACACCACCAGCCGCTGATCAGAGGCCGAAGGAGGGGTCAAGCCGCGCGGCACTTCGCCGCTTCCACCCGTCAGCTCGGCAATTTCACGCAGCTTTCCCTCGCCCAGCCAAGTCTGCGGCGCTGGCTCGGCCCGGCGTTGAACCGCAGTGTGGGTCACGGCGAGACCCAGGCCCGCCGCAAGACTGGTCAGCTCGGCCATGGAGCGTTGGACCGCCAAATCGTCGCGTTCTGGGGACTGGACAGCGATCAGGACGGCCGAAACGGGGCTATCGTCGCGGCGATGGCTCGCGCCAGGAGCTTTGCGGGTCATGAATTCCTCCGGTGTAGGGCCTTGGGCCGCGGCAGCGCCATCGACTCGCGGTCGGGGCAGCGCGGCAAGGCGCCTGGGCGAGCCTGACGACCCACCAAGAAGCTGAAAACGCAACGAGGTTTTCTCGTCGGCGTGGTCAGCAGCCAAGATTTCTGGATCCAGAGCGGAAGCTGGCGGTCCAACGCCGCGCGAAGCCACCGGTTATTCGCCGTGCGCCCTGAACCCAGGGAAAGATGGTTCAAAGATGAAGCCAGCGCCGTATCGTCGGGCCGCCTCTCTCTCGGGGCGGTCGCGGATCGGCACGCGGGCTCAGCGCAAGCGAACAGTCTTCACGGCACCACCTCGGCGGTCACAGGCAATGGGGACGCTTGGCGCAGTCCGCGCTGCAAGGCTACGAACCCCCGGGGCGGCGGTCAAGGAGCGTTCCGCAGTTCCCCGCGCAGTTTGTCGACCCTAGGCTTTGGTATCGCTATGAAAATAAAGAGAAGTTTCTCGGTCAATGTCCCGAACCAATCGCCAAGCGCGGCCCTTCGCCATAAGGACAAAAACAGTTTTCGCGCCGCCAAAACTTTTTCCGCGGGTTTTCCGTGCAGCCGGCGATAACTCTTTTGAGCGGGCTCCCAGATCAGTGCCCGCGGGAGGACAGCCATGCCCAACGTCAGCGCTAGGCGCTACCGCGTCTTTGATCCGCGTCTCTATCACGAAGTGACCCAGCGAATTCGAGGCGGAAAGCACCTGCTCGATCCCAACTGTCCACTTCTCAAAGCTGCCATCTACGGTCAGCTCGCCCGTTCGTTGGCCCGCTACAAGATCACGTTGCTTGCCTTGCACTTCATGTCCGACCACTTCCACGCGCTATACGGCACCACCTGCCCGTACAGATTGGCCAAGTTCTTCGCGCACTTCCACTCGGGCCTTACCAGGGCCTACAATCGCATGCGGGCTGCGGCCAATCCGGATACCCACGTCGAACTCGTCGCGTTGTGGCACGAAATGCGCTGGATGCCGGTGGCGACGGACGAAGCGACGGTTCGCTGGCGGCTGCGCTACATCATGGGCCAAGCCGTGGCAGCCAATCTCGTGGACCATCCGGTTCAATTCCCCGGCGCTTCGACGATTGACGCGATGATCGACGGCGTGCCGATGATCGGCAGAACCTTTGACGCGACAAAGAAGTATCGAGATTCGCGTCTGGACGCCGGGGCCCAGGAAGATGCCAATTACGAAGAAGAACTCGAACTGCAGGTCACGCCTCCGTCCTGCTGGGCGCACCTGTCTGCGGCGGAGTTGCAGAGGTGTTACATTGACGTGGCCGACTCGGCAGCAAGGATTCCGTTGGCGGAATTGAGGCGAACCAAAGTGGAGGTGCCCAACGTGGCCACCTGGCAGCATACCGAGCGCGAGGTGCCTGCCTCACCGGGTCAAACTGGCGCGAACCAGGAGGCGGCGGCACCTGCGGAATCGGTCGCGGCCGAGGCTAGCAAGAGCCCTGTGCAGCCTTCCGCCGTCGACCTCCCAGACGCCCCGACTCCAGCAGACGTTGCGAGTCCAGCAGACGTTGCGAGTCCAGCAGGCTTTGCAAGTCCAGGGCTTTGTCAATCACATGTGACCAAAGGGGATTTCCACTCACCGTCGGAAGAAAAGCTTCACATTCCACCGCGCCTCGGCACCGACGGCCAGCCCTACGCTGCCGGCCGGGCCAAGCCCAAGAAGAACTACTACACGGCGGACGGCAAGAAGAAAAAGCGGCCGCTCATCCTCGCCCTCTCGGCGACAGTTTGTGAGGCATACGAGCAGGCTTACAACGGGTGGGTCGAGAAGTACCTGGAGGCTAAAGAGCACTACCGCCGGAGCATGGCGGTGACCACCACTGGGCTAGCCGCGCCCAACCTGGCGATTCCGCCGTTCATGCTGCTCGGGTCCATGCCCTATCCCTGTTCGTAGGTGCCGCAGAGGCCGGCGGGATGACCCGTCGCGGAGGATAATATGTAGCGTATCAATGCATTACCAAAGCCCTGGTCTTCATCATCGCCGGGGTCTTCAGCATCACCCCGGGCTTCGCCAGCGATCGCCTACGCGGGCTTGACCTGGCTCCACGCCCAGTCAATCCACGGCAAGAGCGCCGCGACGTCGGCGGTTTCCACGGTCGCGCCGCACCAGATGCGCAGGCCGGCGGGGGCGTCGCGGTAGGGCCCAAGGTCGTAGCCGGCCTTTTCTTTGTCGAGCAAGCTGACGACTTGCTTGGCGGCGGCCGCTTGACCGGCTTCGTCCAGGCCGTTGAACCACGGGTCGTCGTAGATGAGGCACACGGAGGTGCAGGAGCGCACAGCGGGGTCTTCGCAGAGGAATTTGACGTACGGCGTCTTGTCTACCCACGCGCTCACCGCGGCGAGGTTGGCTTCGCTGCGCGCCTTGAGCCCTGCGAGGCCGCCCACGGATTCGGCCCAGCGCAAGCCGTCCAGCGCGTCTTCAACGGCGATCATCGAGGGGGTGTTGATGGTCTCGCCCTCAAAGATCCCCGCCGACAGCTTGCCGCCGCTAGTCATGCGGAAGATCTTGGGCATCGGCCACGGCGGGCTGTAGCTCTGCAGGCGCTCGACGGCGCGCGGGCTCAGCACCAGCATGCCGTGGGCCGCCTCGCCGCCCAGCACCTTCTGCCAGCTCCACGTGACCACATCGAGCTTCTCCCACGGCAAATCCATGGCAAAAGCCGCGCTGGTGGCGTCGCAGATGGTCAGGCCCTGGCGGTCGTCCTTGATCCAATCGGCATTGGCCACGCGCACGCCAGAGGTGGTGCCGTTCCAGGTAAAGATCACGTCGCGATCGCAGTCCACCTGGCTCAGGTCCGGCAGTTTGCCATAGGGGGCCTTAAAGGTCCGGACATCCTTGAGCTTGAGCTGCTTGGCGATGTCGTTGCCCCAACCTTCGCCAAAGGCCTCCCAGTACACCACGTCGATGCCGCGCGGGCCCAGGAGCGACCACATGGCCATTTCCACGGCGCCGGTGTCAGAGGCGGGCACGATGCCCAGGTGATAGCCCTCGGGCAGGCCCAGGATCGCCTTGCTGCGGTCGATCACTTCTTTGAGCTTGTTTTTGCCGATTTTGGCGCGGTGCGACCGGCCGATAGCGGCGTCCTGCAGGGCGGCAAGGCTCCAACCCGGGCGCTTGGCACAGGGGCCGGAGGAAAAGCAGGGGTTGTGAGGGGTCACAGAAGGCTTGGACATCGCTCAGGTCCTTGGCGGCGCTGGCCGCTGGCTGGGTAGGTCGCCGCCGGTGTCGTGGGGGCGACGGCGGCATGGTGCGCCGGCAAAGGGCAGGAATCAAGCCAGACCGCCGCTGGCCTGTCATGGCCCTGTCGTCAGGCGCTCGCGCCGCCACAGAGCTTCAAACGCGCAACTGCACCACGGGAATCCGCGGACCCATGCGAATGTCGACTTCGACCAGCCCCCAGTACAGCTCGCCGTCGATGCACGGGTCCACGGTGTAGCCGGGCTCCGGGACGATGCGCACCTCGTGGGCCTGGCGCTGGACAAAAGCTTTAAACTCAAGGGGCTTGCCCGTGGTCATCCGCGGCAGATTGCGCACGATGTCCAGGGCCCCAGGATTGCCGCACTGCACGTGCAAGGCCGCGCCGCTTTTGGCAAACGGAAAGAAGCGGAAGACATTGGCCAGGTTGATGTCGATGGCGCCCACTTCTAGGTCGCGGAACAGGTCCATCGGCATGCGCTCGCCGTCGACCCACACCGCCGCGGGCAGGGGCTCAAACACCGACTCGCCAAAGTAGCGGAAATCCACAGGCATCGGCAGCCACTTGAGCGGCACCGTCCGCGTCGCCTGCGAAGCCAGAATCTTGCCGACCAGGTAGGCGATCCCCACCGCATCCTGGCGGTCATGGGCGTAGAACTTGTCAAAAAACCGCTGGGCCACCCCGGCCATTGCGCCGGCAAAGCCGATCTTTTCAAAGCGCTTGCCCGGCAGGTCCGCGTCGGGGCCATACACGCCCACGGTGCGAAAAGTCGGCAATTCGACCACAGAAGGCGCCTCACCGCTGCGAAGCACCTCCACAAGCCGCGGCAGCAGCTCATCGCAGTGGCCGACCACCTCGGCTTTGCGCCCGATAAAGTCAATGGTTCCGGCGTTTGTCGGCAGGATCGCCGGCCACTTGCCGGGGTTGTCGCCAATTCCGCGCTCCCGCAGCACCTGATCAGTGACGTTCATCAGCCAGTGAAAGGCGCCGTCGCCGCCGTCGGCCACCATGTAAGGCACGCCCAAGTCGAGGAATTCGCGCACCACTTCGGCGATCGCGGTGACGTCCTTGGTCCGGCGCACCAGCCCCAGCGGCCCAAGCACCTCGCGCATTCTTTCATAACGCCCAGGATTCAGGCGGTTTTTTCTAGAGTTGGGATTGGTGACGACCCCTACCTGCGGCTTGGACATCGGAGCTCCTGTCACTGCGCTGCCGTTTCTGGTCTGCCGTTCTTGGTCTGCCGTTTCTGGTCTGCCAATTCGGCTCGGCCATTCTTGTGCGGCCCCACGCGTTAGGCCGTCCCAATAATTCCGCCTACATCAGAGGCATTTGCCTCGCGGCCCTCAGCAGCCAGCTCTGCACCCCGCGCTGGGCCAGCCGCTCGGCCAGCGCCGTTGCTCCGGGATAATCTTCGGACTCATCCTGCAAAATGGCCCACTTGGCGCCACACCGCTCCGCCGCTCTCTCCACCTGACTGCCCACCGCACGGCGCCTCCAGGCCAGCGACGGGCCCGGCTCGGCGGCGGAGTCATCGAGTCCCGGGCCCGGCGGCCGCTGCGGATCGTAAAGCAGCCAGGCCCCGGGCGGCAATTCGCCTTCGCTGCGCAGGGCGACGCTCAGAAAATGCTTTGGATCCTTGCGTTTTCTAGGCAGAGTTCGCGGCGGCGCCAGCCAGCCAAAGGCCTTGCGGAGCGGCGGGGTCAGCTCCACCTGCAGGCCGTCCACCGCGTCCAGGGCCTGGGCCACCAGCCACGCGCCGCTCAGGGCATCGTCCACCCGCAGCTCCAGGGGCAGCTCCGCCGTGCGACTCTGCAACACGGCGATCAGCGCACCGCTCCAGGCCTGCAGCTCGGGCAGCCAAGTCGGCATCAGGTGGGCGGCGCTGGCATCCAGCAACACGCCGTCCGCTTCGCGAAATTCCGCTGGCAGGGCGCCGGCAAACGCCACCTCGGCAAAAGGCCGGGCGTCCAGCAGCGTCTGACCCTCCAGGTGCAAGCGCAGCATCGCCGCACCGGCGGAACTGCCCGCGGGCAGCAGGGCGACAGCCAACTTGCCGAGCTGAAAAGGCTTTGCCCAGGGCGGCGTCAGGCAAGTGCCGCTGCCGGCCATGCCGTCGGCCACCGCGGCGCTGCACAACACCCGCGGCAAGACCCGGCGCTGCAGGTCAAAATCCGCAACAAAGCCAACGCGCTGGCGGGTATCGCCGTCCAGAGACAACCGCGCCGCCGGCACCAGCCAACCGCGAGACGTCGCCCGCACCCCCATGTGCTGTTCCACCAACTGCAGCTGGACCACGTCTCCCACCCGCCAGAGATCGGCTAGTACATCAAACCCAAAGTTCGCGGAGAATTATCGCTGAACCCGTGGTCGACGGACGGAAATTGGCCCCCGCAGGCGGCCCCAAACAGCTGCGATGATCTCTCGCCCACCCATCGCACAGTTTGGCCTTTGGCTCGGCGGGTCGCTAGGAACCCTTGGAGAATACGTAGGATTGGCTGAAGGTCTGTGGGGAAGTCAGCAGCGGCAGGCCGCGGATGGCAGAGAATTTGGCCTTGATGCAGTCGGAGAATTTGCCAGACGCTCCGGAGACGCTCACGTCGGTGATCGTGCCCTCCGTGCCCACGGTGAAGGTGACTTTGACCTTGCCGCCTTCATCCGGGTTGTCGCGCAGGGCCTCTTCATAGCAGCGCTGCACCGCGGAATTCTTGCGCGATACCACTTTGGCAACCTCGGCCTTGTTCTCTCCCGGCCCATCGACGCCGCCCGAGCTCAGCTTGACCGTGATGGTCGCTTCTTCTTTCTTGCCCTCGACCTTGGTCTCATCGGCCTTGCGCTCGCCAAAGCCCTTGCCGCCGTTGCCCGCCTTGACCTTTTCTACCGTGCCGCCGCCCGATGAGCCCGCCAGCTTGACGCCACCTGCCCCAGGACCGCGGGCATCGCCGTTGCCGGCCCCCGCGTCACCGCCAAAGGATTTGGCCACGACTTCGCCTGCTTCGCCCTCTGCCGCCTCGCCAAACAGCTTGGTCGCTGCGCCGCCCTGAGGTCCGCCAAAGGCGCCGGCGATGGTCTTTTGCTCAATCGCTGCGCGAGCTTGGCGCTTTGCCTCATCGGGATCCGCCTGCTTTTCGCCCAACGATGCCGGCTTGTCCGACTTGCCCGCGTCCGCTTTGGGGGCGTCTTTGGCCTTTTCCGCCGGCTTGTCCGCCTTGGCTTTGACCGATTCCGGCATGATTTCAGCGGTCGGCTTCTTGTCCTCTTCTGGATCCGGCGGCGGCTCTTTGATTTCTTCCTTTTCTTCGACCACGACCTCATAAGTGGTCTTGGACGCCTCTTCTGACGCCTTAGAAGATCCGAGGAAGCGATTGGTATTCTTCTCAAAATACGCGGCCTGGAACACCAGCCCCAGAATGAACATCGCCGACACGGCAAAGGAAATCCACCAAGCCGGTTCCGCCAGAACGCCCGCCACCACCCGATCCGGGAAGGACTTTTTGCCAAACACCGGCACGGTCACCGTCTGCTTGACCACCTGCACCAGCAAGGTGTGCTGGCCCACAATCGCCCGGCCGCGGGTCCCCAGGCTCAGGTGGCAGACCACGTCATTGCCTTCCTGGCGGGCCTTGCCCTTGGCCTGCAGGTCCTTGAGCTCCATCGGCGCGCCGTCCACCGCCAGCCGCACTTTCATCGCCGCCGGAGCGCGCATGGTGACGCTGCCATCCTTGTGATTTTCAAAGGAGATCGGCGGGCCCTGGTAGTCCTCTTCTGGCAGTACGATGGTGCAGTCGCGGCCCGTGCCCACAGACACGAGCTTGGTATCCGGGAAGATGCGGTCGTCGATCAGCCGCTCTTCAAAGACCAGCCCCAGGCGAAGGACCGTGCGCTCGCGGGTCACCGTCGGATGGCTGTCTCCGCGAACAAACTGAAACATCACCGTGACTTCGCCAATGCCCAGCGAGCCGCCGGCGATGTCCTCAATCGGGATCGCCCTCTTGCCCTTGACCGTGCGCACGTCCTGATTGCTCGCCGCGCCGCGGAGATTGACCCGGGCGTTGGGATCGGCGGGCACCACCAGGTAGAACAGGCCGTTGTCGCACGTCAGAAAATCAATGTATTCCGGGAAGTCTGGGTACTGCTTGGGGGCGATATGCACCGTCGAGCCCGCGCGCCGGCCAATCGAGATGTCGATTTTGCGGTCGAATTGCTCTTCGTGAATGATGCTGCCGCGGTAGACGATGCCCAGGCGCAGGTTGCGGTTGGCATTGCTCATGACTTCCTCGGCGGTGCTGCCCGTCTGGCCGGCGCTCTGCAGCACCCGCTCGCGCAGCCGTCCCGTTTGCCGGCCTCGCCCAACGCTGCTAAAGCGCTGCACTTCTGGCCGCGTGTCCCCTGGCCGGGGCAGGTGCCAAGGGCGCCTTTTGCGCCCCCGCTGCCCCCCGCTTGGACCGTAGAGCAGGTCAGAGGCATTGTCAATCTGCGGACCTCTGGCGGTTTTTTGCCGCGCGCAACCCAGGGCGCCGCTTTGCGGATGCGCCTCTAGGCCGCCGCGGTGGACGCAGCCATGGCGCTTGCATACACTCGGCAGACCGGCAGGTGGTCGCGCCTGCGCGGTTTTTCTG
>JBIKTV010000149.1:0-12126 GCA_044347905.1 Myxococcota bacterium | reverse complement strand
CTTGAGCTCGCCCGTGTAGGCCACCGCCGGCTTGGCTTTGCCGTTGCACAGGCGCTCACCGGCAAACGATCCGCCCTCTAGGCTGGGGGTGATCACGCCGCTCAGGGCCACTTGGCCGGGGTTGCCCGTCAGCGCATAGGTCGCAATGCCGTCGGGTGTTTTTGCACCGCTGGCCTTGACCGCACAGCTGCCCGTCAGAGCGATCTCACCGGACTTGAGCGCGCAGGGGTGCTTGCCCAGCATGGCCTTGGTGTATTTGGCGATGCTCTCTGGCGAATCCGCGCCATCACCCGCCAGCGCCGGAACCGCCGCGCCAGCAAAAGACGTGCAGAGCAGGGCGATCAAGAGCTTGCGCATGATTTAGTCCGCAGTGAGCTGCTTGGCCCACAGATCGCCGTTAATGGCGCCTTCGCCTTCATTCTTGCTGTTGGCCGAAGCCGTCGCGGCGATGCGCTTCTGCAGCACTTGGGCCTTGGGGGTGCCCTGGGCGATCGCCTCTTCAGACTTCTCCAATTCGCGTTGCACCATCGACTTCAGCGCCATGTACGAGCCCCAGCCGACCTGGCGCACGCCGTTGACAAAGAAGCCCGGGGTGCCCGTGGCGCCCATCGACTCGGCCCACTTGGCCTCTTGATCGACGCGCGCAGCCATCGCCGGGTCCGCCATGTCGGCCTTGAACTTGGCGACGTCCAGGCCCAGATCCTTGGCAAACTGCTCAAAGCTGGCGTCATCCAACTGCCCAGTCTCAAAGAGTTTGTCGTGGTATTGCCAGAACTTGCCTTGGTTCTTGGCCGCCATGGTCGCCAGGGCCGCCGGCTTGGACCGGCCGTGCATCGCCAGGGCGTTGTGGCGGAAGTAGACCTTGACCTTGCCCGGGAAGTCGGCGGCCAACTGCTTGATCGGGTCGGCCGAGCGCTTGCAGACCGGGCACTGGAAGTCAGAAAACACGTTGACCACGACCAACGCCTCGCGCGGGCCGACGTACGGGCTCTCTGCACCCTTGGGCGACACGCCGAGCTTGGTGACGTCCACGCCTTTGCCTGCGCCCTCATCCGACTGAGAGTCGAGCAAGCTGGGCTTGGGCGCTTCCGCCGCCGCTGCGGGTGCGGGTGCGGACTCCGCCGGGCGGGCGGCCTCTGCCTGACGCACAGGTTCTGCGGCTGCGGAGGCTGCGGGGGCGGCTGCCGCGGGGGCGGCTGAACCCGTGGCCGTCGCAGGTGCCGTGATCGGCGCCGCTGGGGCCGGGGCTCCTCGCGAATTGCCGTCGAGGCGGCCCACCACAAAACCAGCTACGCCCGCCAGGGCGGCCAGCGCATACAGATTGCTCTTGTCCATTGGCAACGCTCCAAACAATCGAATTCAGTGGCGGAACGGCAAGTACGCCGTCCGTCGCGGTCTTGGGCTCGCTCCCAGGCAAGGGACCTTCTGCTTACGGCTTGACGACGCCGGTCGGGTCCTTGCTGATCACCAAACGGTACGTGCCAAAGCTATATTCCAGCACGCCGGTCACGGTGCCCAGCTTGGTGCCGGTGGGGTACTTGGGCGTAAAGGTGGTGCCGTCTTTGTCCGACATGTACACGCCGTAGAACGCCGAACCCATGCGCAGGGCCTTGTCGTCCTTGGTCTTGCCGATGTAGTAGTCGCCGTGCGGCTTGCCGTCGCTGCCCAGGGCCTCAGGGCCCACCACCACGTCATTGAGCTGGACCAGCACGCCCTCATAGGGCTCGGTCTTGGCCTTTCCGGCGATGTCGCCGATGTCGTCGGTGGTGACGGTGACGGCGGTCGGCTCGGCGGTGCCCGCTTCGATCGACGCGAACTTATTGCTGATCTGCGTCGCGCAGTAGTAGTCCTTGACGTCGCCGGTCACGGTAATGATGTCGCCCGGCTTGACCTGGCCGATCTCGCTGGTCTTAGAGGCGATCACGTAGATGCCCGAGTACTGGCCGCCGCCTTTCTGCTGAACAAACACGCCGATCAGGCCGCCGTCCGAGGTCTGCTTCTTGGTCGGGGTGGTGACCACGGCCTCGCGGATGGTGACGCCAAGGGCCTCGCCCCAGGTCTGCGGGTCGGGGCTTGGGCAGGCCTCTGAGGCCTTCTGCAGGTCGATGATCGACTTTTCCGTGCCGGCCGTGCTGGTGTCCGTGCCGCCGGAGCCGGTGTCACCGCCCGTCGCCGAGTCTTTGGGGCTCGAGGTGTCCGTGCCGCCGGTGGCCGTGTCCGCTGCGGAGCCAGTGCCGCCGCTGCTGGTGTTGGCGCAGGCAGACAGCGCGAGGGCCGCAGCGCAGGTCAGCACGGCGGTGCGGTTGAAGAAGCGGACGCGGGCGTTGGTCAGGTTGGTCATGGTAGGACTCCCAGAGGCGATCTGTGCCGCCGACACGATGCGGCAGCAGGGGCCAATATGTTAACAGACCCCCGAACCGCAGTCCATGGCCGAGACCGGCATTCAGCTGATCATGGCCAGGAAGAATACGCTTGCGCCGCAGCGGCTTCTACGACCCCAGCGTCTCTTCCGCAGCCTGACGCAGCGCGGCCACGGCAAAGTCGACTTCCGCGCGGTCGACAATCAGCGGCGGGGTCAGGCGCAGCACATCGCTGCCGGCCAGGCTCAGGAGCAGGCCCAGCTCGCGGGCGCGGTCGATCACCGCCTTGGGGTCGCCGCTGATCTGCACGCCGCACATTAGGCCGCGGCCTCGCACGTCCTTGACGTAGGGCCGATCGGCAAAGGCGAGGCGCAATTGATCCAGCATGTACTGGCCCACCCGCGCGCTGTTGCCCACCAGATCATCGCGGTCCATCACCGCCAGCACCACCCGGCCGACGTACATCGCCAGGGCGTTGGCGCCAAAAGTCGTCGCGTGGGTGCCGGGTTGCAGGGCCGCGGCCACGTGCTTCTTGCCCACCAAGGCGCCCACAGGCACGCCGCCGCCCAGGGCCTTGGCCAGCCAGATGAGGTCGGGGGCGATGCCCTCTTGCTCAAAGGCAAACAGCGAGCCGGTGCGCCCCAGGCCGGTCTGCACTTCGTCCAAGCACAGCAGCAAGCCGTGCTGGTCGCAGAGTTCGCGCAATTGCTTAAAGAACCCAGGGGGAGCGATGCGCACACCGCCTTCGCCCTGGACGATTTCGATCATCACGCTGCCCACCGTGTCGTCGATTTGCGCTGCGATGCTCGCTAGATCGCCAAACTCGGCGTAGCGGAAGCCGGGCACCAGCGGCTCAAAACCGTCCTGGTACTTGGGCTGGGCGGTGGCGGTCATCGCGGCGTAGGTGCGGCCGTGGAAGCTGCCCTTGACCGTGATGATGCCTGGGCGGGCTTTGCCCAGCACGCGGGCGTGGTAGCGGCGGGCGCACTTGACGGTGGCCTCTGTGCCTTCTGCCCCGGAATTGCAGAAGAACACGCTGGCTTCCACCTGATCGCCGGTGGTGCGCAGTACGGCGGCCGAAAAGCGCTCGGCCAGCTCCATCGCCAACGGGGCCGCGTGCTCATTGTGCCAGTAGTTGGACTGGTGGATCAGCCGCGCCGACTGTTCGGCAATCGCCGCAACCAGATCAGCGTGACCGTGGCCCAGGCCGTTGACGGCGACG
This sequence comes from Myxococcota bacterium, assembly GCA_044347905.1. GTDB lineage: Bacteria > Myxococcota_A > UBA9042 > UBA9042 > UBA9042 > SXRM01. The sequence goes on along the minus strand of JBIKTV010000149.1, from coordinate 8,544 downwards.
CCCGCCGACATGTCGAGGTAGCGCCTGCCATCCTGGGCAATGTTCCACGCTCCCTCGCCGCGGCTGAAAACGATCGGCGCATTCTTATAGTTGGGCGTCAGATAGCGCCCCGCTTGAGCGAGGATTTCCTCTGTGGAGTAGGCCGGAAGCTGCAGCGGTCCTTGGCCCGTGCCCGCGGGCTTAGAAGCGAGAGACGCAAGGCGATCCAAGGGGTTGGCGGAGGAGCTGGCCATGGTGGTTCGATTCCCTGTGGCGCGGGAGGGGCGCCTGGGCCAGAGGATAGCGCCAAGGGGCTGGCGCTTCCAGGATCCTTTGGTTTTCTTGACGGGGTGGTTCGCGCCTTCTAGCCTTGCCGCGGTGGAGGTCTGCGCAATGCAGGCGCCGTAGCCCCCTCGCGGAGAGAGGGCCAGGGCAAACAGCCGATTGGGGCAGGGGCGGCGATGGCCAGCAAGCATGCAATCGGGCTCGACATCGGCACTTCGTCGATCAAGCTGGCCCACATCAAAGAGACGTCCAAAGGTCTGCATTTGCAGGCTTTTGATACCGTCATGTTGCCCCCAGATACCATCAAGGACGGGGTCATTCTCAACGCCCCGCTGTTGGTGCAGCGGCTGACCGAGCTGATTTCAGCCAACAAGCTGCGCGAAAAAAAGGTGGCGGTGGCGCTCTCAGGCCATTCCGTGATCATCAAAAAGATCGCCCTGCCGGAAATGACCCGCGCGGAACTGGACGACCAGATTCAGTGGGAAGCAGAGCAGTACATCCCCTTTGATATCAAGGACGTGAACGTCGACTACCAGGTGGTCCACGAGCATGCCGGTCAAGGTCAGATGGACGTCCTGCTGGTGGCAGCCAAGAAAGCGGTGATCGCCGAGTTGCTAGAGGTGGTGCGGGCGGCCAAGCTCGACCCCTGCGTCGTCGATGTCGACTGCTTTGCCCTCTACAACGCCTTTGAAACCAACTTTCAAGTGCCGCGAGATGAGACGATCGCCCTGGTCAATGTCGGGGCGTCGACGATCAACATCAACGTGGTCAGCGGCGGCAGCACTTCCTTTACCCGCGACATTACCATCGGCGGCAATCTCTTGACCGATGAGATCGCTAAGCAATTTGCCGTGCCGTGGGAAGAGGCGGAGCACATGAAGACCACCTCGGAGACCACGCTGTCGATGTCCGGCGTGCTTCGCGAGGTACAGCGGATTTCGCAGCGCGTCTCTGAAGTGCTGGTCAACGAAATTCAGCGCTCCTTGGACTTTTTTGCGGCGACGGCCATGCACGCGGAGATCAGCGCGATCTACCTGTGCGGCGGTGCGGCGCTGCAAGTGGGCCTGATTGAGGGCATTGAGCGGCGCCTGGGCACAAGCGTGCGGGCGCTGAATCCGTTTAACAACATCGTGGTCGACCCCAAGAAGTTTGACGCCCAGCTGCTGCAGCGAATGGCGCCAACGGCAGCGGTGGCCATGGGACTGGCGATGCGCCGGCCGGGAGATCGGTAGGTGCTTGCACTCATTCGCATCAACCTGATCGGCAGGCCCGGTGGGGCGGCCAAACGCGGCAAGGGCGGCAAGCTCGCCTTGAACCTGCCGGACATTCCCAACGTGGGCATTTTGCTGTTTGCCCTGCTGTTGGTGATGGAAGGCGCGGCGTTTTTCCTATGGCAGACCAGTGCTTCTGACGAGGCCACCCGGGCGACTTCGCGATTGGCCCTGCGCAAGAAGGAGATCTCCGAGCTTGAGACCACCAAGCAGGCGATTGTCGCGACCCAGGCTGAGGTGACCAAGCTCGAGTCGCAGAAGGTGGTTTTTGACGTGCTGCTGGCGGAGAAGGCCGGGCCGGTTGGGGCGCTGCATTACCTGAGCTTTATGCTGCAGCCGCGCGCAGAGGCCGAGACGGCCGCGGACGAACTAAAGGCCATGGAAGCCGCGGGTTGGCGGGTGGCGTGGGACGCGCGCAAAGCCTGGATGACCAGTTTCCGCGAGGCCAACGGCGAAGTGACGCTGACCGGCGAGGCGCTGGGCCATGAAGACGTCGCCGAAGTGCAGCGGCGCCTGGAGTCGAGCCCGTATTTCCGCACGCCCAAGTTAGTGTTTCAAGAGAAGAAACGCGATGACAAGCTGGGGGTGAACTTTGTCGAGTTCAGCATCCGCGCGTCGATGGTCTACCTGATTGAGCCCATGCGGCCCGCCGAGCCAGCGGCAGCGGAAGGCGCTGCAGAAGCCGTGCCGGCCGCCGGGGAAGCCAGCGCTGCTCAAGGGGCGGTGATTGGCGGCAAGCTGGCGGCTCCGCTGGCTGCAGAGGCGTCTCAGGCTGCAGGTCCAGCTCCGGCACCTGCCGCGGATGCAGGGGCGAGCGCCTCGGACGCCGATGCAGGCTCAAGCAAAGACAGCAAAAACGATAGCGAAGCGGGTGAAGACGCCGATGCCGCTGCGGAGCCCAAGGCGGGCCCCGACGCTGCCGCTGCGGCCCCCGCGCCAGAAGCCCCACCTGCGCCTGCCAAGGCTGCGCCGCCGGTAGACAAAGCCCCGCTGCCCACAGCGCCGGCTTCTGCCCCACCCCCCGCTGAAGCGGCAGCCGACAAGCTGCCCGCCGCCGAATAACCCTCCGGAGGAGCCCATGGAACAATTCCTAAAGCTGCCGCCGGCTCAAAAGGCGGCCGTGCTCGCGGGCATCCTGGTGCTGCTGGCGCTGGGCATGTACTTCTTGCTCGTCGACCCCGAGCTGGGCCGGGCTGAGCAGGCGCGCAACCAACTCAAGAAAGTCGAGATGGACATTTTGGCGCTCAAAGAAGAGGCCAGCCCAGAGAAGTACGAAGCGCTGCGGCAGAGAAAGGATGAGCTTGTTGAAAAAGACAAGGAAAACCGCAAGATGTTGCCGGCGGCTGAGGAGATCCCCGATCTGATCGACGGCATGCAGCGGGATGCGGTGCTGGTGGGCCTGACGATCAAGCGCTTTGACCGGTTGCCGGAAGAGATCGAAGACCTGTACAACGCCGTGCCGATCCGCATGACGGTGGAAGGCAGCCACCTGCAGTTCCTGCAGTTCCTGAGGATTTACGCGGGTAATGACCGCCGCGTGATCAATTTGCGCGACATGAGCATTGAGCGGGTGCCGCCGGACATGGGCCTGCTCAAGACCCAGCTAGAGGCGTCTAAGCCGCTGGACCAGCAGAAGAAAGGCGAGATCGCCGCTACGCCGGAGGCGCAGTTGCTCGAGTCGCTGGAACTGGCGGAAGAGGGTCGCAAGAACACCATCGTGCGCGCGACGTTTGTCGCCTCGGCCTTTGTCTGGACCGGCAAGCCCGCCGAACTCATCGATGGGCAGGCGCGGCGAGACAAAGGCAGGAAGAAGAGGACCTGATGCGTACGCCCTTGGTCATGGCCGCAATTGCGCCCCAGAAATCCGCGGTTGTGCCGTCGCTGCGCTGGTTGATCGTCGCCTTTCTTGCGGCGCTGATGCTGGCGTGCGGCGGAGAGCCCGCGCAAAAGCCGCCCATGGCGCCGCGGGGCCCAGAACCGGCTGCGGAAGCGGCAGCGCCGGCCGACGACCCCAACTTCATCGTCTTGGGCGAAAACCCCAAGTGGAAGCCGATCCGCGAGCTTTTCAAAGCCTATCAGGGCCGCGAGATCGACGGCGTCGCCAACATCACTTTGGCCAACGCCTCACTTTTTATTGAGAAGCCGGTGATTCAGCAGGCTGGGCCAGAAGAAGCGGCGATGGCCACCGACGAAGAAGGCGCCCCGGACCTGCCCGACACCTGCGCGACCAAGGGCGAGCTGGAAGCGTACAAGCTGATTATCCTCCTGACCGGGATTCCCGAGCCCAAGGCCGTGTTTATCGGCCCCGACGCCAACCGCTGCGAAGTGGTGCGCGGCGACGCCATTGGCAACCGCGGCGCGCGGGTGGCGGCCATCACCCAGTACAAGGTGATCATCGACGTGCCCGGCGAAGAAAAGACCATTGAAAGATCCTTGGTTCCGCCGCTTAAGGGCTTTGGCGAGAGCGATGAGGAGAGCGATGTCCCGTAGCTATACGGCCTCGCACGTTGGCGACCCGCCGGGCTGCGGCCTGTGCGGGTTTGTCGGTTTTTTGACAGGTATCCACCTGCCCCTATGCTCAGAAGTTGACGAAGGCGTTATCGCCTCCGGCATGCCGCGTGAGGAGATCAAGCGATGAGGACCACCCACACGATGGCCAAGCGGCTGTTCCGTACGTCGATGGCCGCGATCCTGTCGCTGACCACGGCGGCGCCTGCGGTTCCGGCTCTGGCGGCGGGCGGCAATCCGCAGCTGGCGGGCAACGCGCTCACCGCGGTGGACGTGCAAGAAGCGGCGCAGACTACGGTTATCACCGTGCGCGGCCAGGCGGCGCCGACCTTTACCAGCTACCGGCTCGACAAGCCCTCGCGCTTGTTCATTGAGGTGGCGGGCGCCGACGTGCAGGGGCTCGACGCGCCGCGCTACGTGGGCAACGGCGTGATTCGCCAAGTGGAAGTGGCGGCGGTGCGCAAGGGCGGTGCGACGATCGCCCGCATCACCGTGACGTTTGAGAGCGATGCCCTGTACCACGTGCGCGCCGACGGCAACGCGGTGGTGGTGGTGGTCGACGGCACCGACCGCAAGCTGAGCCAGGCGCAGAGCGCCCAAGTGGCGGCGGCCGAAACGGCGATCAAGACCGCTGCGGCCCGCGAGCAACAGCTGGCCAGTGAGCTCCGCGCCACCCGCGCCCGCGAAGAGCAGGCCGCCCAGGCCTCCAAGGCCGCCCAGGACGAGCGAGACCGCCTGCGCGCGGAGCTGGCCAGGGCCAAGACCGATTTGCAGTCCCAAGAGGCCGTGCGCGCGCGCTTGACTCAGGCGGAGACCGCGGCGGCCCAAGCGGCCCAGCGGCTCAAGGACGAGCAGCAGACCGCCGACCGGCTGCGCGGCGAATTGAACAAGGAGCGCGCCAGTTTGGCGGCGGTGGTGGCCCAGCGGCAGTCCGAAGAGGCCCGGGTCGAACTGTTGCGCCAGCAGATCGCTGAACTGCAAAAGCAGCAGGCCGCTACCGGCGCCCAGGCGGACGCGCAGCGCGATGAGAAACTCAGCCTGCTGCAGAAGGAATTGGACAAAGCCCGCCTGCAGGCAGAGGCCTTGCGCGACGAGTCGCGGCGAGTGGCGGAGCAGCGTCGCCAAGCCCAAGCGGAAGAAGTGGCCCACCTCAAGAAGGTGCTGGCCGACAAGGATCGCGAAGTGCAGGCGGCGCGGGCGAGCTCAGACGCCGTGGCCCGCGAGAAGCAGGCCCAGCTAGACGCCGAATTGACCAAAGCTCGCGCGCGGTTGGCGGAGACAGAGAGCGCCCAAGACCGCGCCAAGAAGGCCGACACCGAGCGCGAACTCGCCGAACGCAAGTGGCAGCAGGCTGAGCAGCGCTGGGCTGAGGCGGAGCGCAAACTGGCGGCTTCCCAGGCCCAAGTGGCGGGCTTGCGCCAAGAAAAGGCCGGTCTAGAGGCGCAGAAGGCCGATCTTGAGCGCGAAAAATCCGCCGCGGCGGCGCGGGCCGAGCAGGTGCAGCGGCTGCTGAGCGAGCGAGAGAAGGAACTGCAGAGCCTGCGCACTGCCCTTAAGGATCGCGAGGCGTCCTTGGCCGGGGAGCTGTCTGCGGCCAAGCAGCGCGAAGAAGAGGCGCGGCGCGACGGCAAGCAGGCTGAAGTGGCGGCGGCGCAGAAGGCCCGCACGGAAATTGAGAAGCGCCAAACGGCCTTGCAGCAGGAAGTGGCGGCGCGCGATGCCCAGCTGGGTCAGGCCCGCGTGGAGGCGCAGAAGAACGCCGAAGGGCGGCGCCAGGCGGAGGCGGAGGCAGAAAAGCTCAAGGCGGAGCTGGGTCAGCGCGAGGCGGCCCTGGCGGCCCTGCAGCAGGGCAAAGACGCTTCGCAGCAGCAGATCGCCAAGGCCCAGGCAGAAGTGGCCGCGGCCCGTCAGCAGCTGCAGGCCCAGGCGCAGCAGCGCGACCAGCAGATGGCGGCGATGGAGCAGAAGCTTCAGGGTCAGCTGGCCGACGTGCGCGGGGAGCTGAGCCGGGCTCAGGCCCAAGTGGCCGGACTGCGAGAAGAAAAGGCCGGTCTGGAGCGCGAGAAGGCGGCGGCGTCGGCGCGGGCCGAGCAAGCCCAGCGCATGCTGACCGAGCGCGAAAGTGAGCTGCAGAGCCTGCGGGCCTCGCTCAAGGACCGCGAAGCGGCGCTGGCGGCGGATCTGGCCGCGGCCAAGCAGCGAGAAGAAGACGCCAAGCGCAGCGGCAAGCAGGCCGAGGTGGTGGCGGCGCAAAAAGCCCAGGCAGAGATTGAACAGCGCCAGACCGCGCTGCAGCGGGAGCTGGCCACGCGCGATGCCGAGTTGAAGGCGGCCCGCAGTGAGCTCAGCCGCGCTGAGTCGCAGATGGCCGGGCTGCGCGAAGAGAAGGCCGGTCTGGAGCGCGAAAAGGCTGCGGCGGCGGCGCGGGCAGAGCAGGCCCAGCGCATGCTCACCGAGCGCGAGAGCGAGTTGCAGAGCCTGCGGGCCTCGCTCAAGGACCGCGAAGCGGCGCTGGCGGCGGATCTGGCCGCGGCCAAGCAGCGAGAAGAAGACGCCAAGCGCAGCGGCAAGCAGGCCGAAGTGGTGGCGGCGCAGAAGGCCCAGGCGGAGATTGAAAAGCGCCAGTCGGCCCTGCAGCGGGAATTGACTACGCGCGATGCGGAGTTGAAGGCCGCGCGCAGTGAGCTCAGCCGTGCGGAAACGCAGATGGCGGGGCTGCGCGAAGAAAAGGCCGGGCTGGAGCGCGAGAAGGCGGCGGCGGCGGCGCGGGCCGAGCAGGTGCAGCGGCTATTGGGCGAGCGCGAGAGCGAATTGCAGAGCCTGCGCGCGGCGTTGAAGAATCGCGAGGCCTCGCTGGCCGGCGAGCTTCAGGCGGCCCAAGAGCGCGAGGCAGCGGCGCGGCGCACGGGCCAGCAGGCTGAAGTGGCGGCGGCCCAGCAGGCCAAGGCGGAGATTGAAAAGCGCCAGCTGGCGCTGCAAAAGGAAGTTGCGGCTCGCGATGCCCAGCTGCTGCAGGCCCGCCAGGAAGCGGAAAAGAGCGGGTTGGCGCGGCGCCAAGCAGAGGCAGAAGCAGAGAAGCTCAAGGCCGCTTTGGCTCAGCGCGAGACGGCGCTGGCGACCCTGCGCCAAGGCAAGGACGCGTCGCAGCAGCAGATCGCCAAGGCCCAGGCCGAAGTGGCGGCGGCGCGCCAGCAGTTGCAGGCCCAGGCGGGTCAGCGCGATCGGCAACTCGCAGCGCTGGAGCAGAAGCTTCAGGGGCAGCTGGCCGACGTGCGAGGCGAACTGCACCAGACCCAGTCGGCGCTGGCCGAGCGGGATCGCCAGCTCAAGGTTGAGGCGAAAGCCCGCGTACAGGCTGAAGAACAGGCGCAGCAGGCCCTCTCTCAGGCCGAAGCTGCCCGCGGTGAATTGGCCCGCAGCGAGCGCGAATTGGCAGAGCTCAAGGCGGCCTTTCAGCAGCGCGACGGCAAGCTAGCCGAGCAAATGCGCGAAGCCCGCGACGCCGAGGCCCGCGCCGTTCGCGACGGTCGCCGCGCCGATCAGGAGCGCGCCCAGGCGGAGCGCAAGCGCATTGAGCAGGATCAGGCCCAGCTGGCCAAAGAGCTGCGCAATCAGCAAGAAGCGCTGCAGGCGGCCCGCGCCGATGCCAAGCGCCAAGCGGCGGCCCGCGATCAGGCCGAACAGGAAGCTCAGCGGCTGCAAAAAGCCCTGGAAGAGCGCGAGCAGGAGCTCGGCCAGCTGCGTTCGCGCAAGTCGGCTTCTGGTCAAGAGTTGGTCCAGGCTCAGCAGGCGGTTGCCCAGGCGCGCCAGCGGCTTGAGGGCCAGCAGCAGGCCCAAGCCCAGCGCGAAAAGCAGATGGCAGCGCAGTTTGAGCAGCGGGTGACGGCCATGCGCCGCGACCTGGATGAAGCCCATCGCCGCGAACTGGCGCGGGTTCAGCGCGAGCGCCAGGTTCAGGCCAAGCAGGCCGAAGAGCGCGCCAGCCGTGTGGAAGGCTTGCTCAAGGACCGCGAGCGCGAGCTCAAGCGGCTGCAAGATGAGCTGCAGGTGCGGCAGGCCACGTTGGAGGCCCAGCTCGACGAAGCCCGCCAGCGCGAGCAGGAGTCGCTGGCCCGCGGCAAAGCGGCCGATGCAGACAAGGCCAGTCGCGAGCGCCAGCAGCTTGAAGGGGCTTTGGGCACGCTGCAGGCCGACTTGCGCAGCCGCGAGCAGGCGTTGCGCACCGCGGTGGAGGAGAGTCGCCGCGAGTCGCAGGCCCGCGCCCAGGCCGAACAGGAGGCCCAGCGCTTGCAGAAAGCCCTGCAGGAGCGCGAGCAAGAAGTCGCTGCCCTGCGCGCCCGCGGTGCCCAAGGCGGGCAAGAGGCGGCAAAAGCTTCGGCCCAGGCAGCGGAATTGCGCCAGCAGCTGGACGCGGCGATGGCGGCGCGAAATGCCCGCGAGCAGGCCGTCGAGCGCGAGGCCCAGCAGCGCGTGGCTCAGCTTCGCCGCGAGCTGCAAGAGG
>JBIKTV010000574.1:0-3574 GCA_044347905.1 Myxococcota bacterium | reverse complement strand
GAGCCGGGGCGGCAGCGGGAGCCGGGGCAGCGGCGGGAGCCGGGGCGGCCGGGTCAGCGGGCTTGGGGGCTTCGGCAGCCTTGGTCTCTTCAGCCTTTTGCGACAGCACGTCTTGGGCTGCGCTCTCGACCGACGAGTGATCGGAGCCGGCGCGGGCCAGGATGATCGACAGCACCATGAACAGGCCAGCTGCGATGGTGGTGGCCTTGGACAGCACGGACGACGCGCCGCGGCCGCCAAACACGGAACCGGTCGACGAACCTGCGCCGAACACGCCGCCGCCGCCGCGCCGGGCCACGGAGCCGGGCTGCAACAGCACCACCACGATCAGGAACAGACAGACGACGATATAGAGCGCAACGGCCAGATTGATGAGCACGGACAGTTCCCCCAAAGGATGCGCGCAATTAGCCGCTTAGCGGACCGCGCGAGGCCCGATATGGTACAATGGCGCCACGGGTCTAGCAAGTGGTCAATTCGCCGAAGGGCGGGGTGCCCGCTCAGCGATCCCCCGGTGGCATCGACCGATCGGCCACGGTTCACGCTGCCATGGCCGGCAGCGCCGCGGCGCCCTTGGCCCAAGCTCAGGCGGTGGCCCAAGCTCAGCCCTTAGCTCTTACGATCGCTGCGAATTCTTCGGCCTGCAGGCTCGCACCGCCGACCAGGAGGCCGTCGATGTCTTCCTGGCTCATCAGCCCGGCGGCGCTGGACGACTTGACCGAACCGCCGTACTGAATGCGCACTTGGGTGGCAAAGCCGATGCCGAGCAGGTCGCCGATCTTCTGACGAATGTCGGCGTGGACTTCCTGGGCCTGCTCCGGGGTGGCCACAAGGCCCGTGCCGATCGCCCACACGGGCTCATAGGCGACGACCAGGTGCTCCAGCTGTGCCGGGGTCAGGCCCTCCAGCGCCGTGCGAAGCTGCCGACCGCAGACGCGGAACGTCTCGCCGCTCTTGCGCTCTTCGAGCTTCTCGCCCACGCAGAGCACCGGCTTGAGGCCAGCGCCCAAGGCCGCGCGGAGCTTTTTGGCCACCACCGCGTCGTCGTCGCCAAAGACGTGGCGGCGCTCAGAGTGGCCCAGAAGCACCCACTTGCAGCCCACGGAGGTGAGCATGGACGCCGAAACCGCCCCGGTAAACGCGCCCTTGGCCTCAAAGTGCAGGTCTTGGGCCCCCAGGCCGATCGTCGAACCGGCCAGGCGCTCGGCCACCGGCAGCAGGTAGGGAAACGGAGGGAAAATCAGAGTTTGCGCGCCTGGATAAGCGGAGAGGCGGTTGCGCACCTCGCCGGCCAGGGTCGTCGCCTCGGCCAATTCCAGATGCATCTTCCAATTGCCGCCGATGATTGGTGTTCTGCCCATGGTCTACCTCCGGCCGCCGCGAAGCGCCAGGATGCCCGGCATCGGCTTGCCAGAGAGGTACTCTAGACTGGCGCCGCCGCCGGTGGAAATGTGAGAGATCATCGGGGTCACGCCGGCATGCTGCACGGCCGACACCGAATCGCCGCCGCCCACCACAGAGGTCGCGGTCGACTGGGCCACGGCCTTGGCGATCGCCATGGTCCCTGTGGCAAAAGCTTCCATCTCAAAGATGCCCATGGGCCCGTTCCACAGGATCGTCCGCGGCGGGGTCTGCATCTGCGGGTGGTGACCGGCGAGCACTTGGGTAAAGGCGGCGATCGTCGCGGGGCCAATGTCGACGGCGATGTCGCCCGGGCTGATGTCCGCCGTCACTTTGGTCTGGAACGGCGCGTCGGCTTTTACCTCAGCGACTACCGTATGATCGACGGGCAGAAACACCGGGATGCCCTTCTCTTCGCAGCGCGCCAGGATGTGCTTGGCGAGGCCCAGGTGGTCTTTTTCCACCAGGGAATTGCCCATGTCGTGGCCCTGGGCGGCCAAGAAGGTGTAGGCCATGGCGCCGCCGATGATAAGCCCCTGCACCAGCGGCAGCAGCGACTCGATCACCTCAATCTTATCAGAGACTTTAGCCCCACCCAGCAAGGCGATGTACGGCGACTCCGGGCTGGTCATCAGCTTGCTCAGCACTTCGATCTCGCGCTCAAGCAGCAGTCCTGCACCCCGGACGGGCACCAGCCGCGGCAAGGCCGACACGGAGGCGTGAGCGCGGTGCACGCAGCCAAAGGCGTCGCCCACGTACACATCGCACAGATCGGCGAGTTTGCGGGCAAAATCTTCGTCGTTGGCCTCTTCGCCGGCGTGGTAGCGCAGGTTCTCTAGCAGCACCACCTGGCCGGGGCGCTGATTGGAGATGAGGTGGATGGCCGCGTCGCCGATGCAGTCGTCCGGCACCATGACTTCGCAGGCCAACAGCTCCGCGAGGCGCCGGCCCACAGATTCCAGCGAATACTTGGAGGATTTCTTGCCCTTGGGCCGGCCCAGGTGCGAACACAGGATCAGCCGCGCCTCTGCTTTGCGGATGAGCTCGATCGTCGGCAGGGTCGCGCGGATTCGGGCGTCGTCCGTGATGGTGCCATCCGCATCCATCGGCACGTTGAAGTCCGCGCGCAGCAGCACGCGCTTGTTCTGCAGGTGCAGATCGCGAACCGACAGGATGTTTTGCGACTTGAGCAGCGTTCCAACTTCCATAGCAACCTCGCGCGGGAGCAGCGTTTCACAGGGAGCCCGGGCCTCGCGCCGCAATCGACAGCGCTGGGGGCAGAGCGAAGAACAAGAACTCAGCAGAACCTATAGAGAAATCGGGCAAACCTACGGCGAGGCGAATTGAGCAGGGAGGATAGGCGGGTCCGGCCTCTCCGTCAAACTGGCCAGCGCCAGCGGACTATGATTTTTCAAGGCTAATTTGGCTGGTCAGCGACGTTGCTGTGACAAGGCCTCCAGCAAAGCCGCCAACTGAGAGGCCGTCGACGCCTGGTGGCGCAGGCTGGCCGACTGGCCGAGCATCAGAATTGTCAAAGCCAATCCCGCAGTCTCGGCCACTAGCGCCGCCGCGGCGCCCAGCAAGGTGTGGCCAGAGCCGACCAGCAGCCCCACCAGCGTGGCGATCAAGAAGCCGGCAGAGGTCGTGCCCAGCACCCCTGCGGCGATCTCCAGAGCCCGGGCGTAGCTGTCCAAACTGGACAAACGGCCGCGGTGACCGGCGATCAAGTCGACCATCTGGTCGGGGCTCAGCGGCAGAGGCAAGGCGGCCTGGGGCTGCGGATGGGCGATCGGCGCCGGCGGCGGGGCCTGGTAGCTCGCGGGCGGCGCGGCAGGCTGGGGACGCACCGGCGGCTGCACCGTGGGCGACTTGCGCATCGGCGGCCGCGGCGGCGGCGGGGGCACCGCTTGCAGGCCGGTGCCGGGCGGGACCGTGCGCGGCGGGGCCATGGTGTGCATGGTGGCCCTCTTCATTTCGCCCGCGCCGCCCGTGTCGTAAACCTGGATCACGTCTGACGATTCCTGGGCATTGCCCGGACCCAGGTTTTGCTTGGCGGAGTCGGCATTGGGCCGCACCGGCCGCACCAGCGATGGATCGGCGACGCGCGGCGCTCCCGGCAGCTTGGGCGGTTGCTCAAAGCCCTCTGGCAGCAGGGTCGGCCGTTGCCGGGCCG
>JBIKTV010000573.1:0-3576 GCA_044347905.1 Myxococcota bacterium | reverse complement strand
CCGCCATCAGCGCCACATGACCGTGGTGGCCTTGGCCAAGGAGCCAGCGCTGCGCGGCCGCGGCTTGAGGGTCGGCCAGCAGATCTTGGTCGACGATGTCGATTGGCGGGGCGACATGCAGGACCACAAGCGCTGCCAAGAGCTCAAGAAGGCCAAAGGCCAAGGCGAATTGTGCCCGGCACTGGCGGACAAGGACGGCCTGGCCTCGCAGCTGAGCCGCGAACCCGCTTCTGGCCAGCAGGTGGTGGTGGCGCTCAAGAAAGTGAACGGCGACTGGCAGTTGGCGGCGGAGCGCGCGATGGACACCGCCCAGAACTGGCCGATGCTGCAGGGCCTGCTGAGGAGCCGCCGATGATGCGCCGAGCCGTGACGATTGCCCTGGCCGCGGGGACTCTGAGCGCGGCGGCGGCGCTGCCGGTGCAGGCCAAAACCCAGGTTTGTCCAGGACCTGTGATGCTCGACGGCATCGACGTGTCGTATTGGCAGCAGAACATCGACTGGGCCAAGGTCAAGGCGGCGGGCAAGAAGTACGCGATCATGCGCGCGACCCACGCGATGAAAGTGGATACCAAATTCGATTTTAACTGGAAAGAGTGTCACGCCAAGGGCTTGCACTGCGGGGTCTATCAGTATTTTGAGCCGGCCGAGGATCCGATCGTCCAGGCCGACCTGATGCTGGGCATGATGGGCAAGCTGCAACCCGGCGATTTGCCGCCGGTGATCGATGTCGAGAGCACCACAGGGGCCAATCCGACCCAGTTGGCGACGGCAGTCACCAAATGGATCGCCCACGTGGAGAAGGCCACAGGCGTCAAGCCGATCATCTACTCGGGCGCGTACTTCTGGGAAGGCAACGTCAAATCGAACGCCTTTGCCGCCTATCCGCTGTGGCATCCGCAGTACACCACAGCGAGCTGTCCGACCATCGCCTCCCCTTGGACAAACTGGCATTTTTGGCAGCACTCGTCCACTGGCAGTGTGAGCGGCATCTCCGGCAACGTCGATCTGAACCGCTGGAATGGCACGGCCGCCGACCTGGCCGGATTTGCCATTCAAGCGACGGCGGGATGCACGCCTGGCTGCCAGGGCAACGTGGCCGTACAGGCCTCCTGCGCCAAGACCGACTGCGCCGCAAACAAGTGCGTCAGCGACAGCTTGGGTGTGCGCTGCATCGACGCCTCATGCCCCGCCACGGGCAAGGCCAAAGTCTGCTTGCCCTCAGGCCTTTTGGGCGACTGCGACAACGGCAAGCTCAGCGCCACCAGCGACTGTAGCGCCACCGGTGGCCTGTGCAACAGCGCCGCGGCGAGCCAGGCCAAGTGCGTGTCGGCCTTCTGCGTCAGCAGCGCCAGCGCCAAGCCCCAGGTTAAGGACATCTGCTTAAAGGACGGCAAGCGCTACACCTGCAGCGCCGCAGGCGACCTGAGCCTCAAAGAGTGTCCAGCGGGCGGCAGCTGCACGGACGACGGCAGCGGAGCGGTGTGCAAGTCAAAAACCTGTGCGAAATCATGCCAGGGCGACCTGCTCGTCGGCGCGGACTGCGGCAAGATCGACTGCGCTGGCTTGCCCGGCTTGCAGGCCGGCAGCTGTGTCAGCGACGCCAAGGGGCCGCGCTGCAGTTCGAGCTTTTGCCCGCCATTGGGCACCACCACAGTGTGTTTGCCCAAGATATCGCCTGCCGCCATGGGGATTTGCACGGACGGCAGCTTGGTGCCCGCGACGTGCAAAGTCGGGCTGGAGACCTGTGTGGCCGTTGCGGGAGGCACCCAGTGCCAAGCCCAGGCCACGGCCGATGCGCAGGTGGGCGACACCGACCCAGGTCTCGACAGCGCCACCGCGGACGACCTGAGCCCCAGCGAAGATGCGACCCCTAGCGATGGACTAGCTGGCGATGGGCCTGCGGGCGATGGAACCCTGAGCGGTGGCGACAGCGCTGGGGCCGCGGCAAATCTGCTGATTTCGCCCAAGGATGAGGGCGGATGCAACGCCAACCCATCGGGAAATGCAGACGGTTGGCTCGGCCTGGTCCTGGCCGCAGCTGCTCTCGCGCTCGCCCGCCGCAAGGAGCTTGAATCCTAGCCGCCGCTGGGCTACACCCCTGGGCCGACGCTCCCTTTGCAGCGCCGCCAAGAGGATGCCATGCCCCGCTATCTGCTCGCCCTGGACCAGGGCACTACCGGCTCCACCGCGCTGATCATCGACCGATCTCTGCAGGTGGTGGCCAAGGCCAACCGCGAATTTCCGCAGATCTTTCCGCAGCCGGGCTGGGTCAGCCATGATCCGGAGGCGATTTGGCAGTCGTGCCTGGACGCGATAGCCGCGGTGTTGGCCCAGAGCGGCATCCAAGGCAGCGAGATCGCCGGGATCGGCATCACCAATCAGCGCGAAACGACGGTGGTTTGGCAGCGGAGCGACGGCCGGCCCATCGCCGACGCGATTGTCTGGCAGTGCCGGCGAACCGCGGCGGTGTGCGACCAATTGCGCGCAGACGGGCTGGCGCCGCGGGTCCGCGAGCTGACGGGCCTGCCCATTGACGCCTACTTTAGCGGTACTAAGGTCGCTTGGCTGCTGGACAATGTTGCCGGCGCCCGCCAGAGGGCCGAGGCGGGCGAGCTGGCCTTTGGCACCATCGACAGCTTCTTGGTGCACCGGCTGAGCGGCGGCGCGGTGCATGTCACGGACCCGTCCAACGCCTCGCGGACCATGCTGTACGACATTCGCCGGCGGGCATGGAGCGCGGAGCTGTGCGAAATGCTTCGTGTTCCCCAGCAGATGCTGCCCGAGGTCAAGCCCTCTGCGGCGATCTATGCCACCACCCGCGGCGTGCCCGGGCTGCCGGACGGGATCCCGCTGGCCGGCATGGCCGGGGATCAGCAGGCGGCGCTGTGCGGGCAGCTGTGCCTGGACGCCGGGATGGCCAAATGCACTTACGGCACGGGGGCTTTTCTGCTGATGCAGACGGGGTCGCAGCGGGTGGAGTCGCGCCACGGTCTGCTGACGACGGTGGCCTGGCAGGTCGGCGACGACTATTGCTACGCCCTGGAGGGTGCGGTGTTCATCGCGGGGGCAGCGGTCCAGTGGCTGCGCGATGGCTTGGGAATTATTGAGAAAGTCAGTGAAATTGAGGCGCTCGCCAAGCAGGTGCCCACGAGCGACGGCGTGGTGATTGTCCCGGCGCTGGTGGGCTTGGGGGCTCCTCACTGGCGCCACGAGGCCCGCGGTCTGATCGCCGGCTTGACCCGCGGCACGACGCGCGCCCACCTAGCGCGAGCGGCGCTTGAGGGGATCGCTTTGTCGTGTGCGGACTTGCTGGACGCCATGGAGAAGGACCTGGGGCGGCGGCTGGCCGAATTGCGCGTGGACGGCGGCGCCGCGGCCAACGATTTGCTGATGCAGATTCAGGCGGATCTCCTTCAATGCCGGGTGGTTCGGCCACAGGTGATCGAGACGACGGCGCTGGGTGCGGCGATCCTGGCGGGGGTGGGCATCGGCTGGTTCAGCTCTCTGCGCGATGCCCAGGCGGCGTGGCGCCAGGACCGCACCTTTGAGCCCGGCCCAGAGAGCGAAACGCAAGAC
>JBIKTV010000572.1:0-3585 GCA_044347905.1 Myxococcota bacterium | reverse complement strand
CACTTTGCCCATCGCGCCGCTGAGCTCTTCGCCCTGATACGCCTTGATCCAGCGGTGCAGCGCGTAGTTGTCTGCGGCACCCTGCCAGAAATTGCCCAATGCGGCTGAGGGGTTAGAGAAGTTGTAGAACAGGGGGCCCGGGTCCAGGGCCAGCTGCTTGCCGGCCGAGTCTGTGCCGCGACGGGCGCCGTGCATCGGCTGGTCCATGCCCAAGGTGGCGTAGCTCGCCAGGCCTTGGGCGGTGGAAATCGCGCTGACGGGCTTGGCCATCGCCTCCGCGCCGCTGCGGAACGACCCGCCGGTGCCGTGGGCAAACAGCAGCACCGGCCAGCCCGCCGCCGGCTTGGCGATGCCCTTGGGGATGGTCAGGGCGATACAGACGTCTTCGTAGTCGACCAGCGCCGGCTTGCCGCCGACCTTGTGCAGCGCGCCCTCCCGCGTCTTGGCGTCCACCGGCGAGTAGGTGAGGTAAGGCCGCTTGCCATCTTGAAAAACCGGCAAGGTCAGGCGGGCGTGGATCTCATAGAACGGCAGCGAGTCGGCGTTGGCGGGGCAGTCGCGCGGATCGCGGGCGCCGCTTTTGGCCAGGGGATGGCTGGTCCAATTGGGGTCTGCGCAAGGCGATTTGGTCGCGGCGGTGCACAGGACCGGCTTGCCGCCAGACGGAAACGCGGGCTTGGTCGCCGCTGCCACCGCTGCCACCAATTCTTGAGCGGTTTTGCGCGTATCGGCAGTGGTGAACACCGCGGCGCTGACCGGCTTGAGCGCCGGCTGGCCCTTGAGCCAAGCGCGCAGGGGGCTGTGGGCGTTCCACGCCGCTTCTAGGCTCAGGTCTGCCGGTTTGACCTCAGAAAGCAGCATCGGCAGGTCGGCGCCCGGCAGAGGCGGGTTCAGCGCGCTGGGCTTGAGGCTGTCCAGCTCGCCGGGCTGGCAATCGGCGCTGCAGCTGGCATTGGCCTCGCCCAAGGCTTTTTCGCACTTGCCGTTGCCGCACGCCTGGCGGATGCCGTCGCTCACCACCACCGCGTAGGTCGTGTCGGGCTCCAGCAATTCTGACCAGTGGCCGTGGACTTGCAGCCAGTTGTGGCAGATGTACTTGTTGCGGGCGTGGCGGAACTGCAGGTCGCCCGCGCCGATCGCCACATCCGCGCCGCTCTTGAGGTTGACCAGCCGCACGGTGGCCTGGGCCGCAGGCACCGCCGGGGCTGTCTTGAGCGTCGCCGGATCAATCGCCTGGGTAAAGCGCAGATACACCGAGGTCGACAGGCCGTAACCCGTCATGTCCACCGCGGCCGCGTCGATCACCCGGCCCAAGGTGTCAAAGCCCAGGGGCCCTTGGCCGGGCCGCGGATGCCGCGAAAGATCGAGGTTCGCGCCTTTGCGGTAGACATCGCTGGGGAAGGGCAGGGCATAGAATTCGCTGGCGATTCCTGTGCGCGGCAGCTGCATCAGCGCGGAAAACGCTTGGGTGGCTTCTGCTTGGGCATTGCACTCGACCCCGCCGAACAGGTCCGGGCTCAGCAGCACGCTGCCGGGCACGCACTCCCCGCGCTGGGGGCTGCAGGTGAGCCCAGCCAGGCATTCGCTGCTGGCCTTGCACTTGGCCCCAAGATCGCCTGTGCCAAGGGCTTTCTTGCAGCTGCCGTTCAGGCCGGTCATCTCGCAGACCATCGCCGGGGGGCACTCGCTCGCCGCGCTGCAGGTCTCGCCCTCGGCTGGGGCATGGGCGGCATCGGCGATCACGCACGCGCCGCAATGGTCGACACCCGCGCCGCATTTGGCCAACGGCAGCGGCATGCACCACAGGCCTTGGGCGCAATCGGCGCTGCGCTGGCAGTTGGCTAGGCATTTGGCGTCGGCGATGGACTCCGCGCACTTGGCCACCGCGGGTTGGGCGCCGGCGGGCTGAGGCGTGCAGAATCCGGCCCAGCTGCAGTGGAAATTGTCTTTGCATTCTGCGGAAATCAGACACTTGCCGTTGGCCGCGGTGGCGTGGCCGGCGATGCATTTGCCCGCGCTGCACACCAGACCGGCGCGGCAGGTGCCGGAGACTTGGCAGGTCGACCCCACGCCCGAACCGGCGTACAGGCTGGCCAAGCTGTCGCTGCTGCCGGTCGCCCCGGCATCGGCGGCGTCTCGGTCAAAGTACGGCTCGCACGCCGCTGCGGACACGGCGATCAGCGCGGCAAGGACTAGTCTTTTCGACCCTCGACGGCTCGGGACCGGTGCTTTTTCAAATCCGCTCATAGCGCACCTTTGGCCACTTCTAGGGCGCTGATGACAAACTCTGGCTGAAACTCCAGCTCGACTCCGCCGCCGCCCAAGGTCACCGCATACAAGTTGGCCTGGGCCACGTCAATGCGCTGGAAGATCTCAATCCATTTGGGCTTTGCCGCCAGCACTGCTTCCTTGGTGGTCTGGGTAAACGCCGCCTTGGGGTCGATCTCAAAGCGCTGCGGCGTGGCCGGGCTGATCTTGCCCAGGTAGCGCTGCGTCACCACCACCGTGTCGTCGCCGCCGCCTTCGCTGGCCAGGCCGAGTTCGCTATGGGCAAACAGCTTGGTGATCGACACTTTCTCGCCCGGAGCGCCCTGGGGCTTGGGCTCAAAGTAGTTGAGTTTGGCAAACTGCACGCGGACTTGGACGATGGCGCTGGCGTTGGTCTGGTCGCTCAAGGTCGAGCGGATGCGCTTGGCCGTCGCCTCATCCAGCAGCTGGTACTCCAGCCGCGCCTCGATCTTCATGCCGCGAAAGCCGGCGCATTGATCGACACAGCGCTGCGACGGGTCGTAGCAATTGGTTAGCTCAAACCTAAGGTTGCGCAGCTGCGTGTCCTTGATCTTGGACTCCACCGTCGGCACCAACACGGAGCGCTGGCACTCGCCGTCGATGGTCATCAGACCCTGCACATGGGCCAAAGTCGCCGCCCCCAGACCGCTGGGCATGCCGGCTGGCGCTTTGGTGCTCCCGGCCGCGCCGCTCAGGTCGTTGCCCAGGAGATCCCCCGCCGCGGGCCACACCAAGTCGGTCGACACCTTGGGCACGCCGTCTTTGGCGCTCAGGGTGATCTCGCCCGCCGCCTCTAAGAAGCTGCACGCGCTAAAAGCCAAGGCCAATCCGGCAGTCAGAAACAGGCGCAGGCCAAGAGAAATCGCTTGTTGCATCGCTATTTCCTCCCCTTGGCGCTGTAGCCAAAGCTCAATTCGGCGTTGACGTTGATGTCGACGGTGTTGGCAAAGAAGCTATCCGGGCCAATTCCGTAGGGCGTCAGCGCTTCTACGTTGAGGTGCAGCCACGACGCCAAGCCGTAGCGGGCCTTGACGATGACGATGTCGCGGGTGGTCGGGGTGGCGTCAAACAGCTTGCCCAGCGAGTCCGCGGCGCGGCGGTGCAAGGTCGCCAAGAACTGAAAGCCTTTGTAGTTAGGCACTTCTAGGTGAATGAACAAGCTGTTGTCGGGCATGGAGGCGTCGTTGGTCTCCACCGCCACGGCCATCGCAAACACGTCAGAGACCTTCCAGGAGGACTCAAAGTACAGGCCAAACACCTTGGCCTCGCCGGGCAGCGGCGCGCGACCGAGCACGG
>JBIKTV010000571.1:0-3589 GCA_044347905.1 Myxococcota bacterium | reverse complement strand
TGGGCGAGGTTGACGGTCAGGTCGATCTCGTCGATGCCGAACTTGTAGACGCTGACGGAGGCGACGGTGTCCTCAATTTCGCCTGCGCTCATGCGCCCTTGTAGCCGGTCAGCCCACAGCAGCCGCCGCTCTTCAATGGCCGGTGCCGCGGTCGGCAGCTCCAGGGAGCCCAAGTCGCGGAGCAAGGCCAGGTGGGCGCGCGGCGTGAGCTTGGCGTCCTCTACCCGCCGGCTGGACCGCGAGTGAAAGAACATCGTCGTCGTCTCACCGCTGAGCAATTGCACAAGCGCAGCAAGGCGTTCAGCCCCGTGCTCCCCGGCGTCCAGCACCTCAGCTTGGGCAAAAAACACCCCCGAGCGGGCCAGCCGCGCCCGGCCGAGCACAAAGCCCACGCGGCTCAGATCGTGGTCGGCCAAGAGCAGGTCCATGCGCACTTCAAGCAGGCCTTCGCCAAACATTTGAAGAGCTTCGCGGGCAATGCGCAGGGCGCCTGCGCGCTCCGGCCCCAGCACCAAGAAGCGCCGCCGCGCGCGAAAACCCCGGGCCAACGCGTCGCGAACCGGTTGGTTGAGCGGCGTGGCGACTTGGGCCGCGTCGTCGACCTCATCGCCTTCTTCTGCCAAGCGGTGGTGCAGGACGCCCTTCAGATCGTCCAGGCGAATCGGCAGGCCCAGCAGGTGACCTGCCACAAAAGCCCCGGCGCGATAGCGAATTCCGCCCACGTCGTCGCCGCCGGCCAGCACAAGGCCGTAGCGCCGCAGCGTTGAGCCCGCCGCCAGGGCCGCCCACAGGGCCTTGCCGCGCACCGCAAACGGGTCCACGGCGTGCTGCAAAAAGTCTTCCGGCCACGAGACGCGGGTGGTCTCGCGCCATAGAGCCCGGTAAAGCCAGAGAAATTCTGGGGCAATCTCCGGGGCGAGCAGCACCCACAGCAGGTCGCACTCCAGGTCAGACAGGCCAAAGATCACCCGAAGCTCGTCAAAACGCTGGCCGCCTTCGCTGGTCGGCTGCAGATCGTCATAGCGCTGGGCTAAGCGCGTCTCCATGCGGTCGACAAAGGTGACCCGCTCGGGCTCCAGGGCCTCACCGCGCAGGCAGCGAAGGCAAGTGGAATCCAGCGTTTGCACGGCGCCGGCGGGGAGGGGGTTGCGGGTCGGATCGTCGGTCGAGCGGTCCCAAGGCCGCAGCACCACCAGGTAGCGCTGGATCATGGCGCGGACCCGGTCCAAATACGGGCTGAATTCTACGCCCGAGCCTCCCAGCCAAGGCTGGGAGAATTCGGTCTTTTCAACGGGATCGTTGCCGGTGCCCAGTTCGGCGCGCAACAGGCCGCGCAAGAGATCAACTTGCAGATCGGAGAGTTGATCCGTTGAAAGGTCCGGGTCGATGCGCGCCTGGTCCAGCAGGGCTTTGGCGCGCGAACGCGACACCCCCGGAAGGTAGGTGAGCGCCGTTTCCACGGGGCGGTTTGGAGGGAGGCCTGATATGCCGGATCTCGCCATGGCCTGAGCGTACCGCAGGTTGGTCTTGAGGGCCACACCCTCGTGGGGCTTGGGCGGCCTCCGGCCGACAGGGCGAATTTGCCTTTCATCAAAGAGTTCCAAGGGAAGGAACCAGAGCTGTCGCAGCGCCGCTTCATCGCTCCATACATTCGCGCGCGGCGCATTGCCCCTTCCCCTGGACCCCAACCTCCTATACCCATCTACCCCTTCACCCTGATTTCGATGGCAAATTTCAAATGGTGTTGTCGACCAAGGGTAGGCCAGCCGCGAGCGCAGCGCCGCGGCGTCGGGGATCGTCTAGTCCCACAGT
The DNA here is from genome assembly GCA_044347905.1 of Myxococcota bacterium. GTDB lineage: Bacteria > Myxococcota_A > UBA9042 > UBA9042 > UBA9042 > SXRM01. The sequence goes on along the minus strand of JBIKTV010000571.1, from coordinate 1,777 downwards.
TTGCCGAACCGAGACCCAGCCGCCAGCGCAGCGTGGTGGCGGTGAGGATTGTTTAGACTGGGGATTGGACGAACAAGGACCAAGCGGTCCGATGAACTGGTCTGAATTCGAGATGGCTAGGTCTCGGTTGGTCAGGCCGAGGTTTAGACGGAAATCACCGCCGCTGCGCTTCGCTCTCGGCTGGGTCTCGGTTGGTCAGGCCGAGGTCTAGGCGGAAATCACCGCCGCGGCGCTTCGCTCTCGGCTTGGTCTCAGTTGGTCAGGCCGAGGTCTAGGCGGAAATCACCGCCGCGGCGCTTCGCTCTCGGCTGGGTTTCGGTTGGTCAAGCCGAGGTCTAGACGGAAATCACCGCCGCGGCGCTTCGCTCTCGGCTGGCAGTTTGGGTCGCTGCAACCATTTGAAATGTGACGCTGAAATCGGCGTGAAGGGGTAGAGAGGTAAAGGAGGAAGGGGTGCAGGGGAAGGAAACTGTAGGGGCGAAGGGGCTTTGCCCCTCGGCCCCTCTGGTTCCTTCTCCTGCTTTATCTGTGAGGAAAGCCAATTCGCCTCGGTCGCCCGGAGGGCGGAAAAACCGTTGGCAGAATCCCCCTCAACGGCTAGATGGTATTGACCGGATTCTCGATCACGCCATCGCGCAGATACTTGACCACCTGATGGGCGATCTGGATGCCCACGTTGTCTTGGGCCTCGCGGGTGGAGGCGCCGATGTGCGGCGTGGCGATGACATTGCTCATGCCGAGCAACGGGTTGTCGGCGGCCGTTGGCTCCGCTTCAAAGACATCCAGGGCGGCGGCGCCAATCTGGCCGCTCTGGAGCGCTTCGACCAAGTCGGCTTCGACGACGATGCCGCCGCGCGCGGCGTTGATCAGCCAAGCCCCGCGCTTGCAGTTCGCCAGTTGCGCCGCGTCAAAGAGCCCGCGGGTCGAGGCGTTGAGCGGCAAATGCAGGCTGATCGCGTCGGCCCGGGCGAGCAGATCGAGAAGGGGTGCCCACTCGGCGCCCAGGGCGGCGGCGTCTTCGACGGACACCAGCGGGTCATAGGCGATCACCGTCATGCCCAGGGCGTCGGCCTTGCGCGCCACGATCTTGCCGATGGCGCCCAGGCCCACGACGCCCAAGACGCGGCCCTGCAGTTCGCCGCCCAGGAACTTTGACTTCTCCCATTTGCCTGATTTGGTGGAGGAAACTGCTTCAGGGAGCTTGCGCGCCAGGGCGAAAAGCAGGCCCAAGGCTAGCTCGGCGACGGCGTTGTTGTTGCCGCCCGGGGTGTTCATGACCAGGGTGCCGTTGGCCGTGGCTGCGGGCACATCCACATTGTCCACGCCAGCGCCAGCGCGGCCGATCACCTTGAGGTTTTTGGCAAAGGCAAAGGTCTCGGCCTTGACCTTGGTCATGGAGCGCACGAGCAGGGCGTCGTACTGGGGGAGGATGGCGTGCAGTTCTTCCGGCTTGAGGCCCGTCTTGACGTCGACTTGGCTGAAGATGCCGGCCTGCTGCAACACGGCTACGCCTTCACTGGCGATGGGATCGCTGACCAACACTTTGAATTGCGAGGACATGAGCGAGACTCCGTGCAGACGCGGCCAGGGGAAGGCCGGGCGACACGCAGGGTAGACTGGCAAGGTGCGTTGTCAACGCGCGGGCGGGCCGCGAGAGCTCCGCTGCGTCACCCAAAGGTCACCACGCGCATTCAGGGGTCTGGCGCTGGTCAATGCCCAGGTAGGGATTAAAGCAGTAGTCTTGAGAAAATCCGCTCTTGGCGGTGGCGTTCCAGGT
>JBIKTV010000148.1:0-12191 GCA_044347905.1 Myxococcota bacterium | reverse complement strand
CACGCCCTCGTCGATCAGCAGCTTGGCCGGCGAGTCCGCGTACTTGATGTCGGCGGGCTTGCCCGGCTTGCTGTCGCCCGGCTTGGCGTCGGCGGGCTTCTCCTCCGGCTTGGCCGGCTCGTCGGGCCTTTCCTCCGCCGTGGCCGGGCTCGCAGGCTTTGCTTCGTCGACTGCCCCGGGGGTCGCAGGCGGATCCGCAGGCTTTTCTTCAGGCTTTTCCGCGGGCTTGGGAGGCGGTGTGTCCACCGTGTCCGGCGAGCTGCAGCCGCCCAGCGTCGCCGCCGTGCCGAGCGCCAACAGCCCTGCCAACCAAGCTTTCTTGCTGGCGTACTGGCTCATCGGAGCTCCTTGTTGTCGGGCTGCGGCAGGGTGCCGGCCGGGCTGACTTCGAGGCGCTTCTCGTCACGCAGCAGCGGGTAATCCTTGGGTTTGTACTTGTTCATTTCCGAACGCAGCTCGGTGACCCAGTTGTTGACCACGCCCTTGCCCTCGGCATCCTGGAGCGCGGCTTCTAGCGACTTGATCGCCCGGTTCTCAAACTTGGCGCCTAACTGCTCCAGGAACGCTTCATAGGCCTCGACCTCTTCATCGCTCATGTCCGCCGGCCGCGGCGCCGCGTAGATGGTGCGGGCAAACTGCTTGAGCAGCCGCGCGCGGTACAACATCGCCGCGTAGGACCAATTCTGCGAGCCGTAGAAGGCCACCGCGCTCAAGTACTCTTCGTACAAGCCGTTCTGCTTGGGATCCTCTTTGCACGCCAGGGTGCGGCACTCCGCCGATCCGCCGCAGTCGCCGCAGCGCACCATGCCTTCGCCTGCTGCAGTCTTGACCTTGATCTCAGGCCCCAGCAGCACATCCATCATCTTCTTGACCTGGCTCTGCAGGTCCGGCATGCGCTTGGCCACGGGCAGCTTGGGATTCTCCACCAGCTTGCCGGCCATAAACGTGTCAAACCGCGGCTTCATCAGCGTAAACACGGACATCGCTGCCGCCGTCGCCTCAGCCCCGCCGTTCTTCTCATAGCCGCCCTTCGCAAAGGCGTCGATGATGCGCTGGTACATCTTGGTCGCAGACGTCTTGTCGCCGCGGGTCTCGTAGATTTCGGCAATCATGCCGTAGGCGCGGAACACCTTGCCGCTGCTGGCCTTTTCAGCCTGATAGCGCAGGATGTAGGCCTCCAACGACTCGATCTGCTTGTTGATGTTGCCCGCCGCCTTGTAGATCGTCTGGATCTGCCACAGCGCGTCTTTGACCACCTGCTGCTTCTTGAGATCGCCCGACTTCTCAAAGCGCGCGATGATCTGTTGGTTCAGATCGACCGCCTTGTCCCAATTGCTGTTGAAGAACGCCATCTGCGCCGCGGTCTTGAGGTAGTACTCGGCCTTGGGGCCATTGGGCGCGTTCTGGTACAGCAGCACGAAGTCCTGGATGGTCTCGTTGATCTTGAAGAACTTGAAGTTGAGGTCGGCGCGGATCTCCAGCACCTCTTCCAGGCCCTTGCCGATCTCGTCTTTCTCTTTGGCGTCCTTGGGCTTCCAGTCGCGCAGCATCTGCTCGGCCAGGGTCAGGGTCTCAATGCACTTGTCCCACTGCTCACCGCGGTAGTAGGAGCGCACGGCCGCTAGCAGCGCTTGGCGCTTGGTCTCCACCTTGTCGGTGTCATTGCGAAGTTTCTTGAATTCGTCGCCGGCCTGGTCGTACTTGAGCCGGGCGGTTTCAAGCGCCTTGCCGGCTTCATCCGGATTAGCCATACCTGCCGCGGCCTTCGCGCTGTTCTCGGCATCGGTAAAGGACGCATAGGCTTTGTCCGCCAGCTGGCCCAGCTTGAAGTCCTTGATCTGCGTCTTGAGCTTGCCGGTCTGTTCCTTAGAGAGCCAGCCCTTCTTCTCGATCTCCTCGGTAAACGACTCCAGCGCCGCCATGTCGCGCTCAATCGCGAACGTCGTCAGCATGTTCTTGACCGATTCGGCCGCCGCCACCGTGCCCGGGAACTTGCCCAGCATGGCGCGGAAGCGCAGACGGGCCGACCAGAATTCCGCAGGGGTCCGCGGCGTCACGCCCTCTGGCCAGGGGTCAAAGTGGCGATTCTTATAGAGCAATTCTGCGGCTTTGAGTGCGAGCTTCCACGGCCGACCTTCGTCGTCTTTGCTCGGGTACTTCTCCGACAGCGCGACATAGCCATCGGCCGCCAGGATCCACTCCACCGCCAGCGGGTCGATCTTGCGGCGGGTGGCGCGCTTGACCTCCTTCTCGCCTTCCACGGCCTTGATGTCGTCGTCATCCTGCTTGGCCGTCGGCCGAATCGTCGGCAGCGACATGGGGTCGATCCGCTCGGGATCCGTCTTGGGATACGAGGCTTTGGCGCCGAGCACGCGCTCAGACGAGTCGATCGCCGAGTAGGCCGCCGGCTCGGTGAAGTCCATCGGCGCGCCCTTGTCGTCGCGGGTCCTTGGGCCCTTCCAGTCGCGGACCATGTTGTAGTACGCGATGGATTTCTCCATGTTGGAGCAGGACTTCTTGACCGCATCCAGGCGATCCGGTGCGGTGGGCGCCACTTCGCCTTCAAACTCAATGATGTTGCCGTCTTTGTCGCGCGGCGCGGTGCATTGGACGCCGGCCCAGTACCAGCACTCGGCCAGGGTCCAGGCGATGCGGTAGGCGTCGGGCGACTCCGGGTCGGCCTTGAGCAATTCTTCATATGCCAAGCCAGCTTCGCCGTATTTGACAAAGGCCTTCTCAAAATCGCCTGCGGCCTTGAGCTTTTGCGCTTCAGCGTGGTTGAGCAGGGCGAACTCAAAGCGAATCCGCCGGGTGGCCTCATCGACCTGGGCGGACAAGTCCTTGTCGCTGCCCCACTTGGCGTACCACTCCGTGCCTTTGCCGAACATCTTCATGTAGCGCTGGCGCTCGACAATTTGCTGGTCGGCGGCGTAGTGCGCCAGCTCAAGGCCGATTTTCGCTCCCACCGACTTGGGATCCTTGGCCAATTCGATCTGGTAGGACTCGCCGGCCCGCGCCAAAATGTCCAAGGACTGGATGATCTTGCGCTCCATCTCCTGGGCGTCGCGCGACATCGGCCAGTTGGCGACCACGTAGCCCATCACCCGGATGGCCTGCCAGTAGTAGTCATCTTCGCGCTGGTTGAACAGGGTTTCGCCATACATCTTGAGGATGTCGTACACGTACGGCTTGCCGTTGATCAGGCTCTTGCGCACATCATTGCGCGCCTGCAGGTTCTTGTTCATGTTGGCGAGCACTTCGCCCTTGAACGGCGCCGCCCAGCCCTGCATTGCCGGGTCGAGCTTGGGCTCAAGCACGCTGGCCGTATACAGAATTGGCCGCACTCGCGGATCGACGATGGCGCACTCGCCCTTGGTCGTGTCCGAGCCAAAGTCGTCGCAGCTGTCGTCGTCCCAGGACGGCTCTGCCAAGGATTTAGCCAAATATTCAATGGCTTCTTTGCGCAGGTCAAAGCCCTTCTTCTTGGCCTTGGCCTCTTTGGCTTCCTTGCTCAGCTTTTCAGCCGCGGCAGCGATTTCATCTTCAAACTCAATGAGCTGCTGGAACCACTTGACCGCCTCGCTGTAGCGATACAGCTGGAAGTTGGACCAACCGAGCTTGTACAGCGCCAGCGAGTAGTTCGCGTTGTCGCCAAACTCTTTGGCCTTGAGGGCGGCCCGCTCGTACGCGGCGGCGGCCTTCTCGTAGTCGTTGTCATCAAAGTGGATTTCGCCCACGCGCAGCCACGCTTCGGCGACGTACTTGCTCTTGGGGTAGTGGTCCTCTAGGGCCGACAGCGTAACCACCGACTTCTGCTCAAAGCGCGGGTCGCTCTCGCGCATTTCGTACTCGCAGAAGCCCTGCAGGTACATCGCAGCGTCGGAGATCGTGTGATTGGGCCAGCGCTTTTCCAGCACAAGGCCAGACAGCTTGCCGCTCAGCGGTTCCATGGGCGTGCCATCGGGCACCCAGTGCAGGTACTTGTAGATGGCGATCGACCGGGAAAAATCGCGGCGGGCTTCCTGGGGCATGTCCAGGATTTTACCGCGGTTGTACAGGTCCATCTCGCGGGTAAAGTTGTCCGACGAGCGGTTGTATCCTGCGATCGTGTCTTCGTAGTACAGCTCGGCGAGGCGGAAAAGCGCGTCGGGCGTGTACTTGTCGTGATCGCGGTGGCGGAAGATGAAGGTCTCCAGCCGGGCGATGGCCTCGCGGCGCAGGTCAAACTGCTCTTGATCGAGCTTGTCGATCTGGCTCTGGTAGCCGGCGGCCACGGTCTTCTGGCGAGACTGGACTTCGCGGGCGATGTAGTCCTTGACTTCCTTCTGGTATTCCTGCGCCGCCGTGCGGAACTGCTCGTAGGCGGCCTGAAACTGCTTGCGCTCGCTCGACACCCGCACCGAATCGGTGACGGCATCGCCCTTGTTGGCGTCGTACTTGGGCATCAGCCGCACGCCAGCCGGCGCCGCCGCCCCAGCGACTGCAGGGACTGCCGCGACCGAGGCCGCCGCTAGGACCGACGCGAGGACCGACCGTGCAGCCCAGCGCGCCAATGAATTGGCCATGCCGCGGACCATCACTCCTCCTCCGCCGCATCGCCGGTCAGGTTGTTGAGCACGTCGCCGAGCGAGCGGATGCGCTGGGCCCGTTCATCCTGAAGCTCGCGAATAGCCGTGCCTTTCTCTTGCTTGCGCCGCCAGGCGACATCCACAAGACCCAGATCGGCTTCCAAGATGATCTCCGACAGGCGGTTCTGCGCCGCCCGCACCAGGGTGTAGCCCACCTGTCGGGCGAGCATGCGGGAATCATCTTCGTAGTTGCGCACTTGGGCCTGGTACTCTGCGATGTTGCGCTGTTCTGTGGCCAGGATCTTCTTGATGCCCGCCAGGCGCTCAAAGGCGCGGTCCTGGATCGTGCCAAGCAACGTATTGATGTCCTTGACCAGCAACTCTAATTGCCCGCGCGCTGCGCGATAGCGGCCGATCTCGACACTGCCGCCGCGCCGCTCAAGAGAGCCGACGTAGACCTCCTGTTCGGCGCGCTGGGCAGCCAACAGCGCTGTGCGGATGGTGTTTTCGTCGTTGGAGACTTTGTCACCGGCGCCCACGCCCTGGGCGGCGATCTCCACCGCTTGCGACAGATCCTCGATTTCGCGGTAAATGCGCCGCAGTTCGTCTTTCTCTGCCTGCAAGCCTTCGCGGATCTTGCGCTCTTGCTCCTTGGTCAGCACCACGCCTTCGCCGCCAAACAGCCGCTCATTGAGCATCTTCTCTACGCTGAGCAGGGCGTCCTTGATCGTGGCGAGCTGGGCCTTGAGCAGCGCGACCTCGCCGGCCATGTTGGTCATTTCGCCGGCTACCCGCGTCTGGCGGCGGATATAAGCTTCGACATTGGTTGGAATTTTCGCAAAGGCCACCTCCAACTGCCGGCGGCGGGCCATCAGCGCGTCGGCGCGTTCCTTTTCGTCCGCGCTCATCTTGGGGGCCGCCAGCTCGCGCAGGGCCTCCACGATGCGCTTGCCGATCACCACGGTGCGGTTTTGCGACTCGGCCAGGCGCACCCAGCCGTCTTTGAGGTCCGGGAACATGTCCAGCCGCGCCGACTCGCGCAGCGCCGCGTCGATCGTCGCTGCCAACTTTGCGGATTCTTTGACATCGGCGCGCTCGGCAGCCATGTCGTCAAACAGCGCGACCACGCGGAGCATGGCCTCGTCTTTTTCAATGTACTTGGCCACCCGCTCAGAGACCGGCCGAATCACGGAGTAATCTTCCGATCCGCGGGCGAGCAGCCAGGCAAAGAACTGCTCCAAGTTTTTGTCGCTGGAGGCAAACGCGCGCATCTCGCCTTCGATCGCCGAGTAGCGTTCCGCCACCTCTTTATAGGCGCCGTCGGCCTTTTCATACTGCTTTTCAAGCATGTTGATGCGACCGCGCAGCACCGCCGCCTGCACCGCGACGTTGTCATCGCTCACGGTCAGCAGCAACACGTCCAGCACTTCCAGCGCGCGCTTGGGCTTGGCCCCGGCGACGTAAGTGGCGGCGAGTTCCAGCAGTGCTTCTTCAAACACCTTGGAATTGCGGTCAATCTCTAGGTAGAACTGCGTCGCTTCGTCGTACTGCTTGGCCTGCAGGAGCAAGCGGCCCACGGCGAGGTTGACGTAATCGACCACATTGGCGTCGAATTTGCGCTTGGGATCCTTGGCTGCGGCTTTGGCGGCCTCGGCAACGCGGCGCAGCTCTGCCAAGGCCTCCGCTTGCTTGCCCCGGGCAACCAGCATCGCGCCGACGTAGAAGCGCGCCGCCGGCCAGCGAGGCTCGCCAACATTGATTTGATTGAGGAAAGTCAATGCGCGGTCGGGGTTATCGCCCAGGAAGAAGGACCGGCCAAACTGGTACAGCAGCTCGCTGCGGCGATCGCCCGGCGGCAGGCTGTCCAAGCGCTTGGCCAGGACTTCGACTTCGTCCTTGCGGTACATGCGCACGGCGATGTCGACCAGGGCCGCCAGAGCGCTTTGGTAGTGGCGGCTCGATGGGGTGGACAGCACCTTGTCCAAATAACGCTTGGCGCCCGCGTAGTTGCGCATCCGGTACAGCGAGTCGCCCAGCATGAACAGCGCGTCGCCGTAGTCGCGGGTCAGCTGAAACTCGCTGTTGCCCACCAGATCCATCAACAATACCGCAGCCATCTGCAAGTTGCCGCGATCGTAAGCTAATTGCGCTTCCAGGTAGCGGCGATCCAGCGGGTAGCGGCGCTCCTTTTCGCGCGAGCGGCGCAGGTCTTCGTCGACCAAGCTGACGCCGGATCGAACGTTGCCAATGTCATTTTCAATGCTTCGCGGATCCTCGGCCCAGGCGTTGGCGGGAAGCAGCGGCAAAGCGAGCGCGGCGATCAGCAGGGACGCAGTGGCGCGGGCAAAACGGCCGGCGGATGCCGCACTCCGTGTTGATGCGGTGCGATCTGGCGCAGTCGCGGGCCTTGAGGTTGAGACCGCCACGCCCACCCGCGCCCAGATCCCGCGGCGATCCACCTGCGGGCTTGGGTTGGATTCGGAGATTGGGCTGTCCTTCACTTGGCTGCCCCCTCGGCTTCCTTGTCTTTCTTATTCTGGATCAGCTTGACCTCGTACTTGATGTACGGCTTGTCTTCCAGATCCGTGCCCAGGCCGCCGCGCTCGTAACCGACCACCGCCACTTCTGTGATGCGGCCCTTGGTGGCGTAAAAGGTGTACGAGGACTTGAGCTTGAACACATAGCCCTTGAGGTAAGAGAACAGGTCCGAATTGCCCTGGTAGACCATCTCGACCGAGAGGGAGTGGTTGCCGGGGATCACGGAGCCGTTGTAAATCTCGAATTCGCGGCGGGAATTCAGCAGGCCGTTGGCGTTGTCCTGGTAGTAGATCTTCTTGCCGTCCAAGAAGTAGGTGACTTCCTTGAGCAAGAAGAAGTTGCCCATCTCGTTCTTGTGAATCAGAACCGCCCGCGACTCGGCGACGACCTGTTCCAGGATCTGCTCCTTGAGCAGCAGCAGCCGGGTTTTTGTCTGGAAAATCCGCTCTTTAATGCCGACGACCCGCTCTTCGATCTGGCGCAGCTTCGCCTCGTACTGGGCGTCGCCGGCCTGGGGGACCGGGGTGGCGGCGGCGTCAGCGGGCTTGGCGGCATCGGCAGGCTTAGTTGGGTCAGCGGGCTTGGTTGGATCGGCGGGCTTAGTTGGATCGGCGGGCTTAGTTGGATCAGCGGGCTTGGCGGCATCAGCAGGCTTGGCAGCATCAGCAGGCTTGGCAGCGGCTTTGGCGGGATCCACCTGGGCGTAGGCAGGTGAGCCCTGGGCAATCAGCGCCGCGGTGCAGCCGGCGAGGAGGCGGGCCGTCGCCCAAAAACGGCGGTGATCAGCGCGGGTGGCGGCTTGCGGCATTTCGCTTGCTCCCATGGAGGTCCTCTTCCTTCACCCAATTCGGGTGACGGCGCTTTAGACCGGGGGGACCCTGCGTTGGGTCAGCCTGGCCAGCTGCGCCTCGTCATCTTCGCGGACTCAGCGGGTTCAATTGAGCACGTGCCCAATTCCGCGCAAGCGAGTTCCCGCGACGCAGAGCGGATTCGCCCGCGAACTTCCCGGCGAACCGGGAGCCCCTGACCGGGCGGTCAGCTCCAAAGCGATAGCATAAAGTGTCGAGGCAAGGCCCGTCAAATCCCGGCTCTGCGGCGAGCGCTGCGTCCGTTCAGGCCAGGGGGCTCCAATCTTCGACAATCACCGGCGCGGGCGGGGCAAAAAAGCCGGCCATTGTGTCCAGCAGCTCGGTCAGGCCGGTGCGCGTCATGGGCGAGATGGGCATCACGGTCTGAGCCAATTCGGCGCTCAAACGGCTGGCTTCGGCGCGGGCTTCGGGGCCCAAGAGGTCGGCTTTGGCCAAGCACAGCAGGGCGGGGCGGTCGAGCAAGCTGGGATCGTGGGCGGCCAGCTCGCGGCGCAGGATCGCCAGGGCTTCGGCCGGGGCCGGCTCCGATTCCGCGGCGAGCAGAAAGCACAGGGCGGTACACCGTTCGATATGGCGGAGGAACTGGATGCCCAGACCTGCGCCGTCGGCCGCGCCTTCGATGAGCCCGGGGATGTCGGCCACGGTGAAGGTGCGGCCGCGGTGGCGCACGACGCCCAGGTTGGGCACCAAGGTGGTGAACGGGTAGTCGGCGACTTCTGCGCGCGAGGCGGAAATGGCGCGGATCAGGCTGGATTTGCCCACATTGGGGAAGCCGACCAGGGCGATGTCCGCGAGGAGCTTGAGCTCTAGGCGCAGGCTAAGGGCGACCCGCGGCTGGCCGGAATTGGCCCGGTCGGGCGTTTGCTGGGTCGAGGAGGCAAAATGGCAGTTGCCCCAGCCGCCGTTGCCGCCGCGGGCGATGACGGCTTTTTGGCCCTCTTGGGTCAGATCGGCGATGAGGCGGCCCGTGCGGGCGTCGCTGACTTGGGTGCCGGGCGGCACGGAGAGCACGAGGTCGGCGCCATCGCGACCGGTCTTGCGCTGGCCCATGCCGGCGGCGCCGTCTTCAGCGAGGTACTCGCGGCCCTGGTGGTAGTCGAGCAAGGAGCGCGAGCGGGCGTCGGCCAGCAGCACGACGTCGCCTCCGCGGCCGCCATCGCCGCCGTCTGGGCCGCCGCGCGGGGTGTGCTTTTCGCGGCGAAACGAGCGGCTGCCGTTGCCGCCCGCGCCGGAGCTGACTTCGATGAGGGCGTGGTCGATGAACTGCATGGTGGGATCCTGGGAATTTCGCGGCGGGCGCGGGGGGGCGTAAGGATGCCGGGCGGAGGGGACGGCGGCAAGCCCTATCGTGAAGGTTCGCGGGGTTGGGCAGTAGACCGCGGCGAATTTGAAGATTCGTGAGTAGAAATAGGCAAGTGGGCTCGAAGGCCTGTGTCGATGGCCCTGCGGTGATCACGGCAGCGGAGGAGGGGGGGCTCGGGGCCAAAATGGCCGGTTATTGAGTCTCGCCAAGGGGGTGCTGGGCGAATTGTGAAGGGGTACTCGTCGACGCGGGCGGTGGGCGGGACTGACAAAATGTTGACCCCAGCGGCGCGGGCCAATTGGGTTCACGTGCAGGGGTTGCGCAGCGGCGGTGTCAACCTGTAGCGGTCGATCTATTTTTTTGACACTACCGGTTGTGGTGCGACCCTCTGAACTCAGGTTGACCCGAATGGCCGACCGGGCTACGGTGGAGGGGTAACGTGAGGTCTTGCAGCCAACGCCGCGACCATCTCAAGGCAGCCGATACCCAAGCTGCCGGCGGTCGTCGTGGACGTTCTAGCAGGGCTTCGCGGACACCCCAATTCCAACAACACCTTGATCTGGCGCTGCCACGGTGCACTGCGGATCGGGTGCCCTTACGCCCCGCCGGACCCCACCCGCCGGAGGAATGCATGGACGCCACGATGGATACGGTAATGCGCCACGAAATTCCAAACGATATCCAGACTTCGGCCGTGCCTGTTGCGGCGACGCCGACCCAGGCGGCTCTGTTTGATGACGCGCTGGGCCTGCAGGCCGTCACCGAGCGCATCTCGGTCACCGCGCAGAACCAGATCAGCGGCAAGGAGCTGCCCCCGACCCAGCGCCAGGACCGCGGCCGCGGCATCAGCTTTAAGCGCCGCTTTACCAAGGCCAACGTGCATCCGTTTGACGAAGTGGCGTGGGAACGGCGCACGGCCTCGATCACCAACACCCGCGGCGAAGTGGTGTTTGAGCAGAAAGGCGTGGAGTTTCCCGCGTTTTGGTCGCAGACGGCCACGGCGGTGGTGGTGTCCAAGTACTTTCGCGGCTCTCTGGGCACGCCGCAGCGCGAGTCGTCCGTGCGCCAGTTGATCGGCCGGGTGGTGGGCACGCTGGTGCAGTGGGCGCGCCAGGGCAGCTACTTTGCGACGGAAAATGACTACGAGGTCTTTGGTTCCGAGCTGACGTGGCTGCTCTTGCACCAGCGCATGAGCTTTAACTCGCCGGTTTGGTTCAACTTGGGCGTAGAGACTCATCCGCAGTGCTCGGCGTGTTTCATCAACAGCGTCGACGACACGATGGAGTCGATCCTGAGCCTGGCCAAGACCGAGGGCATGCTGTTCAAGTTTGGCTCCGGCACCGGCAGCAACCTCAGCCCGATTCGCTCGAGCCGCGAGATGCTGGCGGGCGGCGGAGAGGCTTCTGGCCCCGTGTCCTTTATGAAGGGTTTTGACGCCTTTGCCGGGGTGATCAAGTCGGGCGGCAAGACCCGCCGGGCTGCCAAGATGGTGATCCTCAATGTGGAACACCCCGATGTGATGGAGTTTATCCGCTGCAAAGAGAAGGAAGAGAAGAAGGCCTGGGCGCTGATCGACGCGGGCTATGACGGGCGCATCGACGGCGAGGCCTACGGTTCGGTTTTCTTTCAGAACTCCAACAATTCCGTGCGGGTCAGCGAAGCGTTCATGAAGGCCGTGGCCGAAGACGGGCCGTGGAGCACCCGCGCCATTCGCGACGGTCGGGTGGTGGACACGTTCAAGGCCCGCGAGGTCATGGGCGCCATCAGCGACGCGACCTGGTGGTGCGGCGACCCGGGGCTGCAGTTCGACACGACGATCAACGACTGGCACACCTGCCCGAACAGCGGACGGATCAACGCGAGCAATCCGTGCTCGGAGTACATGTTCCTGGACGATTCGGCGTGCAATTTGGCGTCGCTCAACCTGCTGCAGTTCATTGGCGACGACCGCGAACTCAACGTCGCTGACTTCCGCCATGCTGTGGATCTGACGATTACGGCTCAAGAAATTCTGGTGGATTTTGCCTCTTACCCCACCCCGGCGATCGAGCGGAACAGCCACGCCTACCGGCCGCTGGGCCTGGGCTATGCCAACCTGGGGGCGCTGCTGATGACCCGCGGGCTGGCGTACGATTCCGACGAGGGGCGCGCTTACGCCGCGGCGGTGACGGCGCTGATGCACGGCGAGGCCAACCTGCAGTCGGCGCGGCTGGCGGAGCAGATCGGCGCGTTTCCGGGCTATGTGGCCAACCGCGAGCCCATGCTGCAGGTGATGCGCAAGCACCGCGCGGCTTTGGCGGGGATTGAGGCCAGCAGCGTGCCGGCGTCGCTGATGCAAGGGGCCAAGGCGGTGTGGGACGAGGCCGTGGCGGTGGGCGAGCAGCACGGCTACCGCAACGCCCAGGTGACGGTGCTGGCGCCCACGGGGACCATCGCCTTTATGATGGATTGCGACACCACGGGCATCGAGCCGGACATCGCCCTGGTCAAGTACAAGAAGCTGGTGGGCGGCGGCACGCTGAAGATCGTCAATGGATCGGTGCAGGAGGCCCTGGGGCGGCTGGGCTACAACCAGGCTCAAGTGGCGGATATCACCAGCTATATTGACGCCAACGACACCATTGAAGGCGCGCCGCACCTGCGCGACCGCGACCTGTCGGTGTTTGACTGCGCGTTTAAGCCGGCGGGCGGCACGCGGTCGATCCACTACCTGGGGCACCTCAAGATGATGGCGGCGGTTCAGCCGTTCCTGTCTGGGGCCATCTCCAAGACCGTCAACCTGCCGCATGAGGCGACCGTCGAAGACATCACCGAGACCTACCTGCAGGCCTGGAAGATGGGGGTCAAGGCGGTGGCGGTGTACCGCGATGGCTGCAAGCGCGTCCAGCCGCTGTCGACCAAAAAGACCAGCGA
>JBIKTV010000570.1:0-3598 GCA_044347905.1 Myxococcota bacterium | reverse complement strand
TCGGCCTTCATGGTCGCCAAGAAGGTGGTGCTGCACACGTGCAAGGCCGGCGAAGACCACAGCGTGCGCTGGGAATCGCTGGGCGACGGCGAGTACACCATCGAAAAGGGCCCCAAGACCCGCCGCGGCACCACGATTACCCTGCATTTGCGCGACAAAGAGGCGCCGCGGGTGGATGGCGAAGAGGAAGAGGACCACGAGGTCTTCAACCAGGACAGCTACAGCGACCCGTGGACGGTGCGGCGGATCGTCAAGAAGTACTCCGACTTCATCGCCTTCCCGGTGGTGATGGACACGGAGAAGCACGAGCACGAGCGCGATGAGGAAGGCAACCTGGTCGAAGGGGGCAAGTCCGAGAAGAAGATCGTCGAAGAGCAGCTCAATTCCGGCAAGGCGCTGTGGACGCGTCAGCCCAGCAGCATTGAGAAGGCGGAATACTCTGCGTTCTACAAGCACCTTTCCCGCGACTGGAGCGAGCCGGCCGACACGTTGCACTTCCATGTCGAAGGCACGCAGGAGTGGACTGCGCTGCTGTTTGTGCCGGAGAAGGCGCCCTTTGACCTGTACTCGCGCGAGCCCAAGCGCGGCCTGCAGCTGTACATCAAGCGCGTGTTCATCGGCGAGGACATCAAGGAGCTGGTGCCGGAGCACTTCCGCTTCCTCAAGGGCTTGGTCGATTCGTCCGACCTGCCGCTCAACGTGTCGCGCGAGACGGTGCAGCACGATCGCCAGGTGCCGCTGATTCGCAAGCGCATTGCCACCAAAGTGACCTCGCACTTCAAAGACCTGCTGGGCAAAGACCGCGAGGCCTATGAGAACCTGTGGGTCGAGCTGGGCCAGTGCATCAAAGAGGGCTTTCACTATGAGCCCGCGAGCAAAGACAAGCTGGCGGACATCGTGCTCGTGCGCACCACCCACGGCAGCGGTTGGGCGACGCTGGCTGAAGTGGTCGAGCGCAAGAAAGAGGGCCAGACCGCGCTCTACTACCTGACGGGCGACAAGCTCGACGTGCTGCAGAACGCCCCGCAGCTAGAAGTGTTCCACAAGCGCGGCGTCGAAGTGCTGCTGCTGCCCGATCCGGTGGACGAGATCATGGTGGCGGCGCTGGAGAAGTACGCCGATCTGCCGATCAAGTCGGCGGCCAAGGGCGAGCTGGACGGCCTGCCAGAGAGCGCAGAGACCGCCGAGCACAAGAAGGAGCAGGAAGGCGCGTACAAGCCGCTGGTGGAGCGCTTGGCGGCGCTGTTGGCCGATCAGGTCAAGGAAGTGCGCATCTCTGAGCGCCTGACCGACAGCGCGGTGTGTCTGGTGAGCGATGAGAACGGCTTGTCGGCGCAGTACGAGCGGATGATGCAGGCGATGGGCCAGGAAGTGCCGGTGCAGAAGCGCGTGCTGGAGATCAACCCGGACCACGGGCTGATCCAGGCCCTGCAGGCCCTTGCGGAGCGAGACAAGAGCGACGACCGCCTCCGCGACTACGCCGAGATGCTGCTGGACCAGGCCCTGCTCGCAGAGGGTGCGCCGCTCAAGAATCCCGCCAAGTTCGCCCAGCGGATCGCCGGGGTGATGGCGGCGGCGGTTGGTCAGTAGCCCATTTGGCTGGGTAGGCTAGCCGCGCTTGGCCTGGCAATCCCCGCAGTCTTCGATCCACGGCGTGTCGTCCAGCGCGCCGTGGGCGAAGACTACGCCACAGCTCTGGCATTTGCCCCACTCCGGCGTCCCCAGGCGCTTTTGCGCGGCGCTGATCTGCCTCATAAATCGCTGAAGTCTCTCCACCGGCTTCTCGCCCGGCTTGCCTTCCCCCGGCAGGTCCATGGTCGCCAGCGTCGCATTCTGTTTGCCCAGCAGCTCCGTGAGTTTAGCGTTGACGTCCATGCCTTTGCGCATCAAGTCGCGGCGCCAGCGCTGTTCCTGTTCCGGGGTATAGGCGGCGGTGGAATGGGGCAAGTTAGACCTCTACAGCGGCAAAAAGCCGCACAGCAGCATCGCACGCCCGGCGCGACCTTACTATGGCAGTTCAGCAGTTCTGAGCTGTCCGGCTTGCCTCTGCGGCCGGCCGTCCTATGCTGAAGCGCGCTGAACTGCGCGGCGCCGACGAGCGAGATCGGTGCGCGCCTTCTCCAACCTGACGGCTTGCCCATGTCCGACCCCAAGGATCAGAACCGCGATGACCAGGGCGTGCTCCTGGCCACTCGACCGCGCGTCAAGCGCCCGACCCTGTATAACGTGCTGCTCCACAACGACGATTACACCACGCAGGAGTTGGTGGTTGAAGTGCTGGTGACGTTCTTTCACAAGACCGAAGCCGAGGCGATGACCATCATGCTCACCGTGCATCACAAGGGCATGGGCGTGGCGGGTACCTACTCCAAAGACGTCGCCGAGTCCAAGGTCGCCCAAGTCACCGATTTCGCGCGGGCCAATGGCGCACCGCTCAAGCTCACCGTCGAACCCGCTACCTGAGGCCTCCATGCTGACCATTGAACTGGAGATCGCCATTCAAGTCGCTGCGGCTGAAGCGCAATCGCGCCGCCACGAGTTTTTTGGCCTCGAGCACATGCTGTACGCCCTGCTGCAAGATGCCCATACGGCGAGCGTGATTAGCCACTGCAATGGCGATGTCCAAACGCTGCGCCGCGAGCTGAGCGAGTACCTGGCGGCGATGGACACCCTGCCCGCGGATAGCGAGGCCCAGGCCCAACCCACGATCGGCCTACAGCGGGTGATCCAGCGCGCGGCCCTGCATGTGCGCGGCGCGGGCAAGAAGAAGGTCACGGGCGCCAACGTGCTGGTGGCGATGTTCAGCGAGGACGACTCGTTTGCCGTGTATTTCCTTCAAAAAGCCGGGGTTCAGCGCCTGGACGTGGTGAGCTACCTGGCCCACGGCGCCGACGAAGAAGACCACGCCTTGCGCCGCGTGGAGCCTGAGGAAGAGGGCGGCGAAGGTGAGGGCGAAGAGGGCGGCGAAGACGAGGACGGCGAGTCCGGCGACAGCAAGCAAGGGCCGCTGCAGAAGTTTTGCATCAACCTCAATGAAGAAGCGCGCCAAGGGCGGATCGATCCGCTGGTGGGCCGCGATCACGAACTGCAGCGCATGGCGCAGATCCTCATGCGGCGGCGCAAGAATAACCCGCTGTTGGTCGGCGACTCGGGCACGGGCAAGACCGCTATTGTCGCCGGCTTGGCCAAGCAGATCGTCGAAGGCAACGCGCCGTCGCCGCTGGCCAAAACCACCGTGTGGTCGCTGGATTTGGGTTCGTTGCTCGCCGGATCCAAGTACCGCGGCGATTTTGAGAAGCGCCTCAAAGGCGTGCTGACCGCGCTGAACGAGCAGCAGGACACCATCCTGTTTATCGATGAATTGCACACGATTATCGGCGCCGGCGCGACCAATGGCGGCTCGATGGATGCGTCCAACCTGCTCAAGCCGGCGCTGGCCTCTGGGCAGCTGCGCTGCATTGGCTCGACCACTTATGAGGAGCACCGCACCCACATCCTGCGCGACAAGGCTTTTGCCCGGCGTTTCCAGAAGATCGACGTGGCCGAACTCAGCGTCGACGACACGATCGCCGTGCTCAAGGGCCTGCGTCGGCACTAT
>JBIKTV010000147.1:0-12219 GCA_044347905.1 Myxococcota bacterium | reverse complement strand
GACGCCACCGGCCCAGCGATCACAGAGATCTTTAAGGAGATGGCGGTGATCCGCGACCAGCCGGTGTCGAACGAGGAGCTGCAGCGCGAGCGCGAGGGGGCGATCCTGTCGCTGCCGGCGCGCTGGTCGAGCGGTCGGTCGATCGCCAATACCTTCCAAACGCTGCTGTATTTTGGCCTGCCGCTGGACTGGTATGGCGGTTACACCAGCCGCACCCAGGCCCTCAGCGCCCCGGCCCTGCAGAAAGCCGCGCAGAGCCACGTCAAACCCGGCGATGCGGTGGTCCTGGTGGTCGGCGATCCCGCCAAAGTGCGCGGCCAACTGGATGCGCTGCTGGCGGACGGACCGCTCAAGGGCGGCTCGCTGGTGCGCCTGGACGCCGACGGCAAAATCATCCCATGAATCCAGACGATATCCGCTGGCCAGAAGAGGCGCTGCAAATCCGCACCAGTCGCGCAGGTGGTGCGGGCGGCCAGCATGTCAACCGCACGGATTCTAAGGTCGATCTGCTGCTGGACCTGACGATGGTCGAGGGGATTCCGCCCCACGTCCTCAGCCTGTTTGGCCCCACGCTGCGGGTGGTGTGCCAGAGCGAGCGCAGTCAGCTGCAGAATTTGCGAGAAGCGTTGGAAAAGCTCCGCCAGCGCCTGGCCGACGCCTGGATTCCCCCGGCCGAGCGCGTCGCCACCAAAGTGCCCAAGGCCCAGAAGAGGCGTCGCTTGACGGATAAGCGCATCACCTCAGAAAAGAAGCGCATTCGCCGCAGCACGGATGAGTAGAGTCTATTGATCGCTCAGCGCGCGCATTCCTTGGGGCCAAAGCGGTGCAGGGAACCGGCTTTGAAGATCCACTCCGGGGTGCCCAGCGACCCATCGGCCTGCACGCGGAACCACGGCCCCACCTTGGGCTCGGCGCCATTTTGCAGCACGTGGATGTCCTGGGCCGGCATGTAGCTCTGGCTCAACTGCACCCAGCGCTGGCCTTTTGCCCCCGGCTCCTGGGCCACATCCAGGACCAACACCGCGTGACCATAAGGTAATCCGCCGCCCGCGCCCATCACGTAGACATCGCCCGGCTGCACCTGCAGGGCATCGCGGACCGGCTGCATCTGTTGGCGCAGCGAGCCCGTGTTGGCCCAGTTGTAGACGGTGTCGAGCCATTTGCGATAAGCGGGGTAGCCCTTGCCGCCAAAACGCAGGGTCTTGCCCGCGGCGCTCAGAAAACACGCCTGCCCAGGGCGGTTTTTGGACCAGAGGTACTCGGCGCGCAGGCGCATGACCGCATCGGCGCACTGCTGCAGGTCGCGCTTGCCGGTGTCGATGTCGATGACCGCGGCGTGAACGTCCTGGCGGTGCTTGGCGTTGCCGCCGTGCAACAGCACCTGGGTGCCCGCCGGCCTCAGCGGCAGCTCGCGCAGCCACGCGGCAAAACTCCCAGGCTCCACGGCCACGCGCTGGGCCTTGGGCGGCGGCTCAAAACGCCCGATCAGAGTCCCAGCGCTGCCGCGGGTGGGCCAGGGCGGCGCCGCATGTCCAGGGCGGGCCACGGCCAGAGAGGACAGCAGGCAGACAGCGGCGATGGGCAGGAGTGGCGTCTTCATCGCCCCACTTTACGCGAGCGGCGGCCCGGCGCAACAGCCACCGGCAGGTCGAATCGGCCCTGAGAGGGTGTGAAAGAACGGCAGTTCTACGCTCGTGAGAATCAAGAAAGCCAATCTTGTCGATCGTCGTTCTTGCACATCCAGAATTTCTTCACAGGCACTGAAATGCGCTTTCCTTGACACCCCCTGGACGCAACTCCATGCTGAGGGGTGCTGCTCCGCGCCCCGACTCCTTTGGATCGCCCGCGCTGCGGCCCGGCTTTTACTGCGCCCGGCGCGGCGCCCAGGTCCCCAGGATGCGCGTCCCTCTATACATCAAGGTGATGATTAGCTATTTGCTGGTCGTCGCGCTCATTGCCGTGCCTACCTACGTGTACCTGAGCAGCCACGTCCCCAAGGAATTGCAGAGCTTTGTCGAGCAGGACCTGGAACGGCAAGCCCGCACCTTGGCCCAGGGGCTGGGGCCGGTGCCCGCCGCAGAGTTGGGGCTCGCCGCCGCGACGCTGATCCGCAGCGTGCCGCAGCGCGTAACCGTGGTCGACCCTACTGGCCGGGTGCTGGGCGACACCCTGCAACTGCGCAGCATCGCCCCCATCCTGGATAACCACTTGCAGCGCCCGGAGATCCGCGAGGCCCTGACGGCGGGTCGCGGCGTGTCGATTCGCGCCAGTGCCACAAGCGGCGAGGATACCCTCTATGTCGCCGTGCGCTTTCCGGCCAAAGGTCCGGCGATGGGCGCCGTGCGGCTGGCCCTTCCCACGCGCACGTTGCTGCACGCCTCCCAGGATTTCCTTGAGTTTTTCAGGGCTGCCGGCGCGCTGGCCCTGAGCGGTGCGGTGCTACTGAGCCTGTTGGCCGCCGTGGTGGTGTCGCGGCCGTTGCGCAAGATGGGCGAAGCCGCCAGGGCTTTTGCCGCCGGTGACTTTGGCCACGCCGTTGCCGTGGGCAGCGCGGACGAGATCGGCGATGTCGCCCGGGCCCTGGTAGACCTAGCGGCAGAGCTGCGCAGTCGCTTGGTGCAGGCGGGGTCGGACCGCATGACCCTGCGGGCGGTCATCGATAACCTACCGGTGGGCGTGGTGATTTTTGACGACCAAGGCCAGCTGCACAGCGTCAACAGCTGCGGGCGTCAGCTCCTGGAGATGGCGGCGGTGCAAGACGAGGGCCAGCGCGCCCATCAGCTCACGGAACAACCCGACCACGCCGCGGCCATCGCCAGGGTCCTGCGGAGCGGTGTCAGTGAGACGTTGCCGCTGCAGATGCCCTGGCTGGCCCTGCCGCTGCAGGCGACTTGGCTGGCGGTGGCGGCGGCGAGCGGTGCGTCGACAATTGCGGTTATCCTAGAAGATCCACAGACTTTGGGGGTGGGTCACCCCACCCAGGTGGGCGGCGCTTGGACCGGCCGCACCCAGGCCCTGCGGGTGGTGGCCGCGCGGCTCTTGTGCGACGAAGTGCTGGCCGATCTCAGCGAGGTGCTGGCCCACGGCGGCGCGCAGGTGCGCCTGGACCTGAGCGATGGCGAGGCTTGCGTGGTCGAAGTGGGCGCCAAAGTGCGGCGGGCCCTGACCTTGTGGCTGCAGCAGGCGGTGGCCCACAGCGCCGGTTCACCGCTGCACATCCGCGGCCAGTGGTCGGCGACGCGGCTGCGGCTGACCGTATGGACCCAGGGGGATGCCTGGCAACCTCGCGGAGTGGCGGAGCTTTTGAGTGGCGTGGGCGGCAATGCCGGCGCTTCGCACCAGGGGGCGACCACCCAGGCCTGGATCGACCTGGCCCGCGCATGAACCCGCTCAGCGTCTTTGTCAAAACCGGTGCGGCGCGCCGGGAGGTCGGGGCCTCACAGGTCATCGCCGCCTTTCAAGGCGCGGTGGACGATGGCGAAATCCACGTCGACACCGCCGTCCACGACCCGCAGCAGCTGGAGATCCGCGTCTCCTACCCGCTGTTGCCGGGCGATGGTGCCGACCAGCGCCGCTATCAGGTCGACGCGTGGCTGTTTGTGCCGCCCAATGTCGGCGTTAATCCAGCCAATTACAGCCGCGAGCAGTTCTACGGCGATGTCACCGCGCTCGTTCGCCTAGACGTGGCGCCGCAGCCTCTGGATGCCCTGGCCCTGCCCGATCGCCCCGGATCGCCGCTCTATGGCCTGCGCGAGCAGCTGGAGAAGGTGCGATCGGCGCCGCGGCCCCCCGCTTCGCGGCCGATTCTGGTGCTGGTCAAGCTGTACGCCTACCTCTACGTGGAGGGGTTGGCAAAAGAAATTAGGGAGTTGCGTGTATTGGTGGATCAGGTCGAGCAAGGCACCGCCGCGGGCTCCGCGCTTGAAGCCGAACTCAAGGCGGCGCTCGGGCGTTTTCACCAGGGATTGTGGGCTTTTCGGAGCATGCGCGCGGCCTACTGGCCCTATGAGATGCTGCTTCACCGCGGCCTGGCCGACGCCCTTCGCACCGCCGACGAGTACATGAGCCTCAGCACAGAGATGTACCTGGCGCAATTTGGCGTGTCGCTGGCCCAGAGCCCGGCGCTCGTCGATGGTGCCGCGCTTGGCACGCGCCTGTGCCTGCAGGTCACCGGGCTCACCCGCAGTGAGGCGAATTACCGCTCCAATTACGGCTACCTGAGCCTCGCTCCGTCTTCTGCCGCGTGGAGCGAGTACGCCGCCTATCGCATCTCGTACCTCAAAAAGGCCATCCACCAAGCGCTCTACCTGGACATGCGCACCGCCCGCGGCGACACCTTCCTGCGCAACGCCACTGCGGCGACCGGTGCGGCGCTCGGCGCGATTTGGGCCCTGGCGACCCAGGTGCCGCTGACCCTGGCGCAGCTGTCCAGCGATCTGAAGCTCTGGTTTTTTACCGGCGCTGTGGTGGCTTACGTCGCCAAGGACCGCATCAAGGCCCTGACCAATGAGTACCTGACGCGGCGTCTGCGCCAGTATGACCACGACCTGACGCTGCACAGCCAATCGCTGGCCGCGGTCGGTCTGGGGATGCTCAAGATCCGCCTGCGCGAGGTCATGCAGTTCGCCAACCCCGCGGATATCCCCGCCGACGTGAAGGATTTGCGCCAAGCCAAGCGCACGGTACGCCTCTCTGAAATCGCCAAGGAGGAGGTGATCCACTACCGCAAGCAGCTGCTCGTGTCGCGGGTGCCTGGCGACGAACAGCCGGCCGAGCACTTTCGCCTCCGCGACATTCTTCGCCTCAACGTCCGGCACTTTCTGGTGCGCATGGACGACACGGTCGACCAAGTGGCCATCTACGACCCCGCCACGGACGGTTTTGCCACCCGGCAGTTCCCCAAGGTCTATCACCTCAACCTAGTGCTGCGGGTGGCGCGGGTGGACCCAGGTGCCCAGGACAGCGCACCGCAGCTGATGCGCATGCGGGTGGTGCTCAACAAGGCCGGCATCGTGCGCATCGATCGCGTGGGATAGGGATTGTGCTTTGGTATTGAGTGGTTAGGGTAGGGGTCACCCCCCCCTTTTGCATCCCGGCGCGGCGACAGACTGTTTCCCCGATTGGCCCTAGTGCGGATCCAGTGTTGCGTCCTATGCTACAATTGAGCTGCCTGCCGCGGCAATGAAGCGCTCCAATGCGCAAGGAAGACGATGTCTACTGCCCACGACTCCGCTGCCCATTCCACCAGTGCCCATCCCTCTGTTGCTCTTGACGCTGCGGCCCTGGACCAGCTGTTTCTCGCGGCCCGCACCCACAGCGCCTTTCTGCCCGCGCCCGTGGCCCCAGAGCTGCTGCAGCGGGCATGGGATCTCGCGCGCATGGGGCCCACCGCGGCCAACTGTGGTCCCCTGCGAGTGATTTTTGTCCAGTCGCCCGAGGCCAAAGCGCGTTTGCTGCCGGCTCTTGCGCCGGGCAATGTCGCCAAGACCGCCTCCGCACCTGTGACGGCGATCGTCGCCTACGACCTTGAGTTCTACGAGCAATTGCCTCGGCTTTTTCCCCATGCTGACGCGCGTTCGTGGTACGCGGGCAAAGACCAGGCGATTCGCGACACCGCGGTGCGCAACGGCAACCTGCAGGCGGGCTACCTGATCCTCGCGCTGCGCGCCCTGGGCTTGGACTGCGGGCCCATGGGCGGCTTTGACAATGCCAAGGTCGACGCGGAGTTTCTTGCCGGCACGCCGCTGCGCTCCAACTTCCTCATCAACATCGGCTACGGCGACCGCTTAGCCCTGCACCCGCGGCTGCCGCGACTGAGCTTTGCAGAGGCCTGCTCGGTCGTCTGAGCGGCGGGCAAGGCGTGCATTGAATTGGGCAAAACCCTAGGCGTCTAGCGGACTTTTGGGTAGGGTCACCCCCCCCAATTTAGCGCTCCAGGCCGCGGGCGAGCAGGTACACGCCAGCTGCCACCGCGCCGCTGATCGGGATGGTCAGCAGCCACGCCCACAGGATCCGCGTGGTCACGCCCCAGCGCACGGCACTGACGCGCTGGCTAGCGCCGACGCCCATGATGCAGCCGCTGATGACGTGGGTGGTCGAGACCGGCACGCCCATGGTCGAAGCGGCGAGGATGGTGACGGCGGCGCTGGTCTCGGCGGCAAAACCGTGAATCGGCTTGAGGTCGATGATCTTGGTGCCCATGGTCTTGATGATGCGCATACCTCCGGCCGCCGTGCCCAGGGCCATGGCGAGCGCACAGCTGACCTTGACCCACAGCGGCACGCCGTCGTGGCTGGTGAGGGTGCCGTGGGCGATGAGCGCCATGTAGATGATACCCATGGTCTTTTGCGCGTCATTGCTGCCGTGCGAAAAGGCCATGAGGCTCGCCGAGGCCATCTGCAACCAGCGAAAGCGGCGGTTGAGGCGAAACGGGTTGCCGCGTCGGGCGATCCATAGCACGGCGATCATCACCAAAGAGGCCATCGCGAAGCCAAAAAGCGGACTAATCACCAGGGCTTTGACGGTCTTGAGCAGCCCGGCGCTCTGCACAGAGTCCGTGCCCGCTCTGGCAATCCCTGCGCCCACCAGCCCGCCCACCAGGGCGTGCGAAGACGACGACGGAATGCCAAAGTACCAGGTGAACAGGTTCCAGACGATCGCTCCACAAAGCGCAGCCATGACAACAACTTGAGTCACATGCGCCGGCTCGATCAGCCCCTTGCCCAGGGTGGCCGCGACCTTTTCGCCGGCAAAGGCGCCCAGAAAGTTGAGCAGCGCCGCGAGCAGCACCGCCGTGCGAATCGGCAGCACCCCCGTGGAGACGACCGTGGCGATGGCGTTGGCGGTGTCGTGAAAACCGTTAATATAATCAAAGACTAGCGCCAGCACCACCACCAGGACCAGGGTCAGGAGCAGGATATCCATCCGGGACCGCCCTTACGCGTTTTTGATGACGATGTTCTCGATCGCGCAGGCCACGTCGTCGAGCACGTCCAGGGTATATTCGAGCCCTTCAAGAAATTCCTTATGCTTAATCAGATGAATCGCGTCCTTGTAGTCGCGGAACATCGCGCCGATTTGCTGGCGGAACACCTGGTCGCCGTCGTGCTCGGCCTTGTGCACCGCCACGCAGTGGACGCGAATCTCGGCCATTTGCTTGAGGGATCGCAGCATGCGCACGGCGTCGCGCAGGTGGACCGCGCCGTCGGCGATGATGCGCGTCAGCTCGGTGGTGCCCGCCGGCAGATCCTCCATGCTGTGCACCAGGATGTGCGCGGCGGTCGAAGTCATGCGATCCACGACGTTTTCGAGCTCGGTGGCCAGCGCGTAGATGTCGCTGCGGTCAATCGGCGTGACAAAAGTCTTGTTCAGCGCCTCGTAGACCTCGCGAATCACCGCGTCGGCGGCGTGTTCGATGTCGCGCAGCCGCTGCACCTGCGTTTCTCGCTCGGTCAAGCTGATGCCCGGCGCGCAGGCCGCCACCAGCGCCTCACCGGCCTCGACGGCTTTGTCGCTGCCGCGCTCCAGCAGGTCAAAAAAGTGCTCTTCGCGCGGCAACAGCCACTTGACGGCCCGGTCGATCCACATCGCGTGCTCCAGTGCCGGCCACGGCGGACCGGCCGTGCCCAAGGCAGAGGATTACGGAGTATCAGAAAGCGAAGGCAATTCGCTCTTCTGCTCGCCCGCGAGCGCCCGCTTGACATAGGTCGGCAGGGCAAAAGCGGCTTGGATAAACGCGCCGTTGGCATAGCGCATGCCGGCTTCGAGCGCCTGCACCCGCGCCGAGGTCGGGTTCTGCGCCGCGCCGACGTCAATCCCCTGGCTCGCCGCGGTGTAAGCCCACAGACCGCCTGGATAAGCCGTGACCTGGCCCATGTACAGCGCGGTGTGCTGAAAAATCGTGCTCAGCGTCTGGTAGACGTGGGCCACGCGGTCCAGGTAGAAGGTCGGCGAGTCCGACTGCGGCACCAAGATGCCCTGGTCGCCCAGCAAGGTCGCGCAGTGGCGATAGAATTTCTCCGTGAAGAGCTCCACAGCCGCGTCCACCGGGTCGGTCGAATCGACCAGAATCACGTCAAAGTGATCGCCGGCCGCCGCGTGTTCCTCCACGTAGGCCAGGCCGTCGCCGACAATGACTTCCGCGCGCGGATCGTCCAAGGCAATGGCAACCTGCGGAAAATACTGGCGACCGCAGCGAATGACCTCGCCGTCGATGTCGACCATCACGCAGATTTCCACTTCGGGGTGGCGCAGCACTTCGCGCAGGGTGCCGCCGTCGCCGCCGCCGATGATCAGCACGCGCTTGGGGTTGGGGTGAGCCAACAGCGCGGGATGCGAGAGCATTTCGTGGTAGCCCGACTCGTCGCGATCGGTGACGTTGGTCACGCCGCCCAGGGCCAGCACGGTGCCCCAGTCCTCGGCCTCGAACACGTCGACCGTCTGAAAGGGCGTCTCAAAGATCTCGTGGATCTTGGTGACCGTGTAAGTCAGGTGGGTGTGGCGGGTCCACGGATCGAGGTAACGGGTCTGACCACCGATTTCGACAAAGGATTCCTTGGGCATCGCGCGATTCTCCAGGGCGGAATGCACGGCAGGGCGCCGGCGGGGCGCGGTGTACCGCGAAAGGGCCCCCGGTGGCAAGCAACAGTTGTGCGACGGCGCTGCCAGACCCCGGGGCTTTGTCAACACATTGAAATAAAGCAGCTATCTGTCCGGCGTCAGCTGGCGCTCCAGATGGACCTCTAGCACTACGTCGGGGCGCTCGGCCTCTAACAGCGCCTGATCAAAAGCAGAAAACTCCGCGGCGAGCAGATGGCCAAAGCTCTCCGCCAAGTAGGGGCGAAGGTGGTTGCCAAAACTGTCGTGCAGCAGCACCGCCCGCAGCTTGCCGCAGCCGGGGCAGTCAAAGGCCCGCAGATTCACACCCTTGGGTGCCTGGACCTGGGGCGGCACCTCGCGGCTCAGCTGAATCTTGAAGGACAGAAACGGGTCCACGGCGGCATAGCGCTCCGGCAGGTCCAGCAACCGCGCCAGGTCGCCGCCGGGGTTGCGCAGCATGCGAAAGCCCACCTCGGCGTCGGTCAGAATGCGCGCCTCCGGGGCCAGGCCTTTGAGCCAAGGCGCCATCGCTTGGTAGCCCAGCCAGGCGCCCCGCGGATTCCAGTGGGTATCCGTCCTGTAATACAGGCGATCGCTGGTGTTTTTCTTGGCCTCGGCCAGCGCTTGCGTCAGGTCGAGCACCGGCACACCGGCCTTGCCCACGGCGTCGATCCACTGCGGCAGGCGACACGGCTGGTCGAGCTTCTTGAGCCCGTCGGGGAGGAATTCGGGATAGATATTCGCCTTAATCGGCACCCACACATGGCCGTAGCGGATACCGCGCTTAGAAAGCCAGGCTTGGCGGCGCGTGGCTTCGGCGACCTGGATCTTCAGTTCGTCCGGCGTATACGGCGCAAGACAGCGGTAGGCATCGACATTCTTAGTCGCCCCCAAATACAGCCAGCCGCCTTTGCCGATCAGCACGTCCTTGCTCGGCGACACCCCCAGCACATCCAGCATGAGGCTGCTGTGCCAGGCAATCAGAGAGTTGCGCAGGCCAAAGTGATCTTTAAACCAGGCCTCAAACAGCGCGGGCCACTTGGCCACCTGCTCCAGGCTCACTGGCGCGGCAGGCTCCTTCGCCAACACGCGGTTTTCTTGAGGCGCCGGCGTGGGATCGATGCCCCAGGCCCAGTCGATGCTCGGGAGCGCCAGCAGCACGGCGGTCGCCAGCAGCAGCGCCACCTGAGCGATGGGGCCAAGCAAGGTCTGCGGCGGCTCTTTGGGAGGCGAGGCCACGGGAACTCCTCAGAATCTAAAGTAGATAAACGGGTTGTGCGTAGCGGCGGCGAGCAGGACCGCAGAGGCCACCAGCAGCGCTGCTAGGCTCAAGAGGACGGCGAATTGCATCAGCCCGTCCGCGGATTTGCCCGCCCAGCTGCGATCTTGCCGGCGCCAATTCAGCCAGCGCTGGCCCAGCCACGGCAGCACCGGCGCGCTGGCCACGGCCCCCACCAGCAGTCCCATCTGTACGTCGCGCCCCAGATAGAGCCCCAGCGACCAGCGGCTGGTGTCCCCCGGCGCCAGGCCCGCCATGGCCCGGACCATGCCTATCGCCTGATCGAAGGTATCGGCTCTAAATAGCACCCAGCCGAGCATCACCACCAATAGAGTATAGGCGTGGCGCAATAGGCGCGGCAGGCGCGGCAGGAGCGATCCCCAGGCGGTGCGCTCCAGGGCCAAGAACGCGCCGTGCCACAGACCCCAGACGACAAAAGTCCACGACGCGCCGTGCCACAAGCCGCAGAGCAAGAAAACAACCAGGAGATTTAGGCGGGTGCGCAGTTCTGAGGCGCGATTGCCGCCCAGCGGGATGTACAGATAGTCGCGAAACCAGTTGGACAGGGAGATGTGCCAGCGCCGCCAAAACCCGCGGATGTCCTGGGCGGCGTAGGGCCAGCGGAAATTCTCGGTAAAGACAAAGCCGTGCATGCGCGCAAGGCCCACGGCCATGTCAGAATACCCAGAGAAATCAAAGTAAATCTGCCCGGTGTAGGCGACGATCGCCAGCCAAGCCAGCGGCGCCGACAGCTCTTGGTGGGGCAGCGCGAACAGCGCATCGGCCGGGCGCGCTAAGATGTTGGCAATTAGCACTTTCTTGGCGAGTCCCAGCACAAAGCGCTGCATGCCGTAGGCCAGATCGCTCAGCGCAACTTTGCGGCGGCCGAGTTGGTCCTCCATATCGTGGTAGCGCAGGATTGGCCCGGCGATGAGCTGGGGGTAGAGCGCCAGATACAAAGCGATTTTGGTCGGATCGCGCTGAACTCTGGCGTCGCCGCGATAGACATCGACCACGTAGGACAGGGCGTGGAAGGTGTAAAAGCTAATGCCCAGGGGCAGCACCACTTGGGGGACCGGCAGCGCTGCGCCCAGGGGTTCAAGCAGGCCATTGGCTGAAGTCGCCATCCAGCCCGCGTACTTGAACCACGCCAGGCTCAGGAGGTTGACGGCGATGGAAAACGCCAGCACCGGCTTGGCCTTGGCCGTGCCCACCACCCGGCCCATCCACAGGCCCAGCAGGTAGTTGCCGGCCATGGACGCCAGCATCACCCACAGCAGCTTGGGCTCGCCCCAGGCGTAGAGCAGCAGAGAAATGAGCAACAACCAAGTGTTGCGCAGCAGGTGCGGCAGCAGATGGTACACCAGCATCAGCAGGGGCAGGGCGAGCAGCAGAAACAGCGTCGACGAGAACAGCACGGGCAACCCCAGCAAAGGCGGCGGCGAGGGTAGCACGGCCGCGAGCGGTCTCAAAACCAGTCTCGACACCGGTCTCACCCGGCCCGCTGATACCGATCGAGCCAGAAAAACCTCAGGGATGTCAGAGATCCGCGGATGGCACGGCCGTTGCAGCTCCCCAGGAAGCGTCGGTTGTGACCCGGGCTTTGGCGATCGCCCCAGGCGCTTGCCGGAGCCGTTGGCGACCCCTAAGCTCAGGCGCGGAGGTGCGCCATGGCAGAAGAGCGAAGCTGGACTTGGGAGGACATCGTGCACCTGCCTGAACAAGAAATGCCTGAGATCATCGATGGAAAGCCCTACTATCGCGCGGCGCCGCGGATGAAGCACAGTGTCGCCGCCTGGGAAGTCAGCGCGGCCTTGCTGGGCATGGGTCCGCCCCTCCGCGCGGGTTGGTGGATCCTGCCTGAGCTGGATGTGCGCCTGGGGCCCAACCGGGTGGTGCGGCCCGACCTGTGCGGCTACCGCAAGGAGAGGCTGCCCGGGCTGGTCGACGACTGGCCCCTCGACCTGCGCCCGGACTGGGTCTGCGAGATCCTCTCGCCCAGCAAGTTTCGCTATGACCGCAGCACCAAAGGCAAAGTCTACGCCGAGGCGGGCATTCCGTGGTACTGGCTGGTCGACACGCAAGAGCGCATGGTCGAAGTGTGGGAGCTGGTCGGCGGGCGCTGGAGCGTGCTCGGCTGCTTTGGCGATGACGACAAGCTTGCCCTGCCGCCCTTTGACGGGCTGGAGTTTGAGGTCGGGCAGCTCTTCGGCCAGGCCCCGACCGCGCCCTGACCCCTTGCCCAGGCGACGCACCTGCTGCAAGCTCGCCGCCGCGCAGGGAACCCGGGTGTGGGGCCCGCTTGCGCTCCGAAGCAACCGCGCCAACCGCGCAGGAGTCCG
>JBIKTV010000569.1:0-3620 GCA_044347905.1 Myxococcota bacterium | reverse complement strand
TGGCGATGGCGACTTTGGCTCCCCGGGCCAGGCCAATCCGGCGTGCCTGGGCGGCGATCAGGACGAAGACAAAGACGGCATCCCGGACAAGGCGGACAACTGCTTGGCCGAGAAGAACGCTGACCAACTCGACGCTGACGGCGACAAAGTGGGCGACGCCTGTGACAATTGCCCGGGCGATGCCAACACCGATCAGCTCGACAGCAATGGCGACGGCATCGGCAACGCCTGCGAGCCGCCGGGTTGCGGCAACGGCGTGGTGGAGAAGGGCGAGCTGTGCGACGACGGCAACCTCAAGTCCGGCGACGGCTGTAATGCGGCGTGCGGCGCGGAAACCCTTCCGGAGCCTGGCCAATTGGTCATCAGTGAGATCCTGCCCGACCCGTCGACCTCGACCGACGCCAATGGCGAGTGGGTGGAGATCTACAATGCCGGCACGACCACGGTGGAGCTGGCGGGTCTGGTCATCAAGAGCAGCAATCCGGCGAGCGCCGTACCCAGCGACAAGTCCTACCTGCTGCCCCCGGGCGCCTATGCGGTGTTGGCTAAGACCGCTGATCCGCTGCTCAATGGCGGTATTGAAGGGGCGATCGTCGTCGCCGGGCTGTCGCTGAGCAACTCGACCACGACCAAGGTGGACGTCCGCTTGGAGTCGGCCGGAAAGACCATCGACAGCGTGCTGTACAACATCGCCGGATTCCCCAAGGTGACCAGCGGTGTGGCCATGCAACTCGATCCCGGCCTGCTGATGGCCGACAAGAATGACCTGGCCGCCGCCTGGTGTCTGGCCTCCACGGCCTTTGGCAAGGGCGACAAGGGCACGCCGGGCAAAGTCAACACCGCTTGCCCCAAGGACACGGACACCGACGGCGTGTTCGACAACCTGGACAACTGCGTGCTCAAGGCCAACGCCGACCAGAAGGACAGCGACGCCGACAAGGTGGGCGATGTTTGCGACAACTGCGCGCTCGACAAGAACCCCGACCAGCTCGACAGCGACAAAGACGGAAAGGGCGACGTGTGCCAGAACAAGCCGGTGCCCGTGTGCGGCGATAACAAGGTCGAAGCGCCCGAAGCGTGTGACGACGGCAACAAGACCGACGGCGACGGCTGTAGCAGCACGTGCACCAAAGAAGGCGTGGCGGGCGAGCCGGCAGCGGGCGATTTGGTCATTACGGAGGTCATGGTCGATCCAACGACCACGGAGCCCGGCAGCGAGTGGTTCGAAGTCACCAATGTGAGCGGAAAAACCTTTGACCTCAAAGGAATGGTTGTGCAGGGCAAGGACGCGACGGAGAAATTCACCATCTCGACGTCCGTGCCGTGTACCCCGGGTCAAATCCTGGTCTTTGCCAATTCGACGGACAAGACCAAGAACGGCGGCGTGACAGCTGACGTGGTGTACAGCAACTCCTCGTATCCGCTGTCTAACAGTAGCGCTGACGGGATTGAGCTGGTTTGGAACGGGACCTCGATCGACAAGGTGATGTTCACTTGGGGCGGCACGACTCAGGGCTGGCCAGCCAAGACCTCGGGCTCTTCGCTCAGCCTCTCCGCCAGCAAGACCTCAGCCGCGGCCAACGATTCCGGCGCTTCGTGGTGTCTGGGTGCGGCCGTTTGGTCGGGCGGTGTCGACAAGGGTACCCCCGGAGCCTTGAACCCCGAATGCAGCGCGCCCGCACCCGGCAAGCCGGTATTCTGGCCGTCGTTCCTGCCGATGTTCTGGTAGCCTGGACAGGCGCGAGACTGGGCAGCTAAAGCTGCGGTTCAGCGCATCAATTTACCCAAGGACGCTGGGCGGTCAGAGAGCTTGTGACCGCCCGGCGCCTGGGCGCACGCAGACGCCATCGCGTGCAGGAAAAAAGCAATGAAGCACTTGTTTCGCCAGTTCGCGGCTTTTGGGGCGATGGCAGCCATGTCTGCGGCTTGCGGCGCAGAAAGTCCCTCCACCAGCGGCTCCGCGGCCGATGCAGCGGGCGTTCAGGACGGTCTGAGCGAGGTCGCTAACGCGGACGGCGCGGGGGACTCGGCAGGCGCGGACACTGCGGCGGGTGACAGCGGCCAAACGGACGCTTCGCCTGGGGATTTTGTGCCAGGTGATGGCCAGTCCGCCGATGCTGTCGATGCGCTGGACGCGGACAGCGATGGCCCAGACAGCGACGACACGGGCGCAGAAGTCAGCCCCCAAGACAGCGATGGTGGTGACACAACTGCTGAGGATGCCAGCGATATCCTTGTGCCTGTAGACGGCGGAGGCGATTCTGTGGCGGACTCGGCCGACCCAGACGCGACCGACCCAGACGCGACCGATCCAGACGCGACCGATCCTGACAGTGCAGATGGCGCGGATGCCAGCGATGTGGCGGAGAATCAGGCCCCCAAGCTGCTGATTTCTAAGCCTGAGTCGGGGGCTGTGTTCGCCAAGGGGGCGTCGATTGCCTTTGAGTTCATCGGCAGCGACGACGGCGCGCCAACCGACGCCTTCAAGCTCAGCTGCACCCTGGACGGCAAGGCCGGGGTGTGCGACGGCGTGGTGCCCAAGGTCGCGGGCAAGGTTGGCGAAGTAGAAGTGACGGCAGAGTTTGTTTGGACGGCAGACCTGCCCGGCCAGCACACCTTGGCGGTGGAGTTGATGGACGCTCAGGGGCTGGCGGCTCAGGCGACCTTGACGGTCACCGTCGATGCGCCGCCGACCGCGCCCAAGATCGCCCTGGAGCCCGCTGCGCCGACCGCGGTCGATGCGATTGAAGCGAAGATCACACAGGAATCTGTCGATGCCGAAGGCGGCGCAATCAGCTATGTCTACACATGGAGCGTGGACGGCAAGCCCGTGAGCGGGGACACCGCCAAGCAGCCCGCGGGCTTGGCAAAGAAGGGTCAGGTGGTCAGCGTGGCCGTGGTGGCCAAGGACGCCCTGGGCAGCAGCGAGGCCGCTCTGGCCGAAGTCAAGATCGCCAACAGCCCGCCGACTAAAGCTAATTTTAAGCTCACCCCTGAGAATCCATCGGTCGTCGCTATCTTGGAGGCCAAGGAATTGCTGGCCGCGACCGACGCCGACGGCGACACCCTGAGCGTCAAGTACGCGTGGAGCGTGGCGGGCGAAAAACTGAGCGGCGTGGGCCCGTTGCTCAACCTCGCCGGTTTCAAGCTGCCGAGCGGAGCGTCGCTCAAGGTCGGCGACACCGTAGCCCTTGGGGTAGAAGTCAGCGACGGTGAAGCCAGTGTTGCGGCGACGATCAGTGGATCGCCTGTGGTATTAGGCGCTTATGACGCCTGCGCCGGCGGAGTCAATCCATGCAGCGCCAACGCCACCTGCAGCGTGGGGGTCGATTTTGCAGCGGTCTGCAAATGCAACAGCGGTTATCAAGGCGACGGCAAGTCCTGCAGCGACATCGACGAGTGCGCGGCCAGCAACGGCGGCTGCGGCGACGCCAAGTTCTTTAGCTGCAAGAACAATGTCGGTTCCGCGGCGACGTGCAGCGACATCGACGAGTGCGCGGCTAACAACGGCGGCTGCGGCGACGCCAAGTTCTTTAGCTGCAAGAACAATGTCGGTTCCGCGGCGACGTGCAGCGACATCGACGAGTGCGCGGCCAACAACGGCGGCTGCGGCGACGCCA
>JBIKTV010000146.1:0-12262 GCA_044347905.1 Myxococcota bacterium | reverse complement strand
CGGCGGCGCATTGGCCCGCGCGCTTGGCCAAGATGGCCCTTTCCTGGGCGTTTTCGCTCCGATCGGCCGCCTGGGCAAACGCCGCCCCGGCCTCCTGCAGGCGCCCCGTGCGCTGGAGCAGGTCGCCCAATACCGCATAGAGAAACCGATAGTTCTTGAGGACGGGGTCGTCGCGCAGCTCTTCGACCAGCTCGAGCGCGGCCGCCGGTCCATCGGCCATCGACACGGCAACAGCCCGATTCAGCGCGACAACCGGCGACTGGGTCAGCTGCAGCAGCGCGTCATACAGGGCCACAATCTGCGGCCAGTCGGTCTGCGCGGCGGTCCTGGCCCGGGCGTGGCAAGCCGAGATGGCCGCTTGCAGCGCGTAGGGCCCCAGCGGCTGGGCGGACTGGCGGGCCAGCTCAGCCGAGCGGTGCAGGCCACTTAGGCCCCGGGCGATGAGCAGGTGGTCCCACGCGCCGCGATCCTGGTCGAGCAGCAACACCGGCTGGCCGTGCATATCCACCCGGCTGGCGTGCCGCGAGGCGTGCAGCTCCATCAGCGCCAAAAGGCCGTGGACCTCGCTGTCGTCGGGCATCAGCGCGGCCAAGCAGCGCCCCAACCGCAGCGCGTCTTCGCACAGCGCGGGCCTCAGCCAGTCCTCGCCGCGACTGGCCGCATAACCCTCGTTAAAAATGAGGTAAATCACCTCAAGCAGCGCCGCAATCCGCTCGCCCAGCTCGGCGCGCTGCGGCAGTTCAAAAGGCACCCGCGCGGCGCCCAGCGTCCGTTTGGCCCGGACGATGCGCTGGGCCACCGTGGGCTCCGGCTGCAGCAGCGCCCGGGCAATCTCTGGGGTCGTCAGCCCGCCAAGCAGCTTGAGGGTCAGCGCCACCCGCGACTCGACGGGCAAGATGGGGTGGCAGGCGATGAGCATGAGGCGCAGCGTGTCGTCGCCCAGCGCCCCCTCCAACGGCTCTTGGTCTCGGTTGCCAGGCGAAACTGCCGCCACGGCCTCGTGATTGCGCTGGCGCATCTGCAGGTGGCGGGCGTGGTCCAGCCCGCGGTTCTTGGCCGTGGCCATCAGCCAAGCCCCCGGGTTGTCCGGCACACCGGTCTCTGGCCAGCGCTCTAGCGCCACCAACAGCGCCTCTTGGGCCAGATCCTCGGCCATGCCAAGGTCGCCCAGGCGCCGGGTCAACCCGCCGATCAGCTGGGCGGACTCCATGCGCCACACCGCAGCGATGACCTTGGCCATGGCCTTGCGCGCGGCCGCAGGATCGCTGGGTGGGGGCTGGAATTCGGCCACGGCTAGCTCGCCTGACGCCGCTGCATCTCCGCATCTAGGGCTTCGTCTCTGGCCCGCAGCTCTGGCGTGTACTCTTCGCCAAAATCATCGGGCGAGAACGCGGGGCGCAGCTCGACTTCAACACCGCCGTCAAAGGGCGCGCGCTTGAGCCACTCGACCGCTTCTTCCATCGAATTGACCTGCCAAATCCAGTAGCCCGACACCAGCTCTTTGGTCTCGGCAAAGGGACCGTCGATGACCGTGCGCAGCTTGCCGTCAAACCGCACCCTCTTGCCGCGCACCGATGGGTGCAGGCCATCGCCCGCAAGCATGACGCCGGCCGCCACCAAGGTTTCATTGTACTTGCCCATTTCGGTGAGCAACTCGGTCGAGGGCATCGTGCCCGCTTCGGACTCTGGACTCGCTTTGACAAAAACAACAACGCGCATCGGCACTCTCCTGCTGGGGCTTTGGACATCAACGGCGAACTGGCGCACCCAAAGCGGGTTCCAGCGACCTTGCAGCTCAACGACGAATGGGCGTGGGCTGGATCGACACGAGCGCTGAACTTTTTTGCGGTGCCCCCCCTTCGGCGAGTCTACGCAAGCGCGGGGGCTCGTCAAGCGCGGCAATTTCTGCAGAATCTGCTGTTCCCGCCTGATCGTCCGGCGATGGCGCGCTTGGGCCGCCCCGGGTTGACGCCGCCGCCACTTCGCGCACACTGCGGCCCACCTCAGAGCCCGCGAGCGCCGGCAACAGACGCGGCGGGCTGGCTGGGCAACCCAAAGACCAAGGTGAGAAAACCATGCCCCCCCGCCCAGGCGCCAAGCAAGAAGATCAGCAGAGCCAAGACATTATGGAGCCTACCCTGTGGCGCAAGTCCGGCTGGATTGCCCAGGTGGTGGACAACGACGATGAGGGCTGGGCGGTCGCCATGACGCGCGTGGGCGACGACGAGCCGGCGCTGGTGGGGCCTTGGACCATGGGGCGGGACAAGAAGAACCCCAAGCCGCTGGACCAGAGCGCGTTCCTCACGCTGGTCAAGACGGCGACGGAAGTGCTGATGCGCCATGAGCAAACCGCGCGGGCCAGGCTGCACAATTCGCTGACGTTTACCGATGCCAGGGGCCGTCGGGTGCGCGCCGACCTGGACATCGTGCCGGACGACGACGACCCCCACGCGATCCTCGCCGCGGTCGACGCCATCACCGGCGAACCGCTGCGCCAGGGCCGGGTGAGCGCGGGGTTCAAGCTGACGGCCCTCGCGGCGGCGCAGTTTCTGGCGGGTCGCGACGACTGATCGCAGCGCGGCCGCGCCCTCAGCTCCAGTCGGTCGCCAGCCCAAGCTGCTGGCACGACAACTGCCACAATCGCTCGACATCGTGTGGGTTTGTCGCCTGAGGCGCGGGCTCCGTCGCCCGGCTGCGCACAAAGTAGAGGCCGCTCTGCCCCGTCAGCTCAGGGGCAAGCGCGCAATGCACAGAAGTCGCGGCGCCTTGCGCGAGGCTGTCCGGCCCCTCCATGCCAAAGCCCGCGCGCAGCAGCTTGGTCCCCACCACCCCGGGATGCAGGCTAAACACGCCGAGCTCTTGCTTGGCAAACCGGCGCGAAAGTCCATTTGCAAACATGATATTGGCGAGCTTGGACTGGGCGTACGCCGCATAGCCGCTCTGGCCCTGGATCTGCTCCCAGCGAATCTGGCCGCGCACGTGGGCCACCGAGGCGACGATGACCACCCGGCTGCCGGGCTGGCTGCGCAGCGTGGGCAGCAGGCCGTGGGTCAGCAGCATGGGCGCCAAGTGATTGACCTTCCAGGTCCGCTCCAGACCGGCGGCGTCTAGGCTCGGCTCCGTGTCAAAAATCCCGGCGTTGTGCAACAGCACGTCCAGGTGCGACAGGCGCTGGCTCAAGGCCGCGGCGCCGCGGCGCAATTGCTCGAAATCGCTGAGGTCAAACACGACCCCCTCGGGCTGGCTGGGGCCAGAAATCGCCGCGAGCTCGCGGGTCAATTCGGCAACTTTTTGCGGATTTCGCCCATGGGCTATCACCAGGGCGCCGCGCCGCGCCAGCTCCAGCGCCGTTTCGCGGCCAATTCCATCGGTACTGCCAGTCACGAGAACCAGAGGTGGGCGCATGGGCTCCTTGGCGCCGCGCTGTTGGGGGTGCGGCGGGGTTAGGCGCCGATCATGCCCAGGCGCCGCCCGCGTAGCCAGCGCGGATCAGCTAGCCTGCTGAATCTGCTAGCCATGCCCGCGAACAGTGGCGCCATGGCCGCTGCGAACGGCCTGGCGGATGGGATGGCCTTGGTCCGGAGCGATAGCCGGCTCAAGCGCCTGATCGGTCAGTTAGCGTAAGCCCGGTGCGGTAGTTGACAATTCGACTGCCCTCCCGCTAGGTTACAGACGCTTCGCCAAGAAGCGCGAGGCAGTGAGGTGGCAATGCTGCAGTGGTTGTGCTTGATGCTGATGGCGGTGACCTGGGTCATCCCGCCCGGGCAGGAGGCGCGCTTGCAGCAAATGCTGACGCCTGGGCCCACATGGCCGGGCGGTTGGCTGCTGGTTTCCGCTCAGATTCAGCAAGATGTGGTCATCGCCAGCTACCAGCGAGGTCAGGAGCTGCCAATCCAGGCCAAGTTGACCCACCCCGATGCAGCGCCGGCCGGGGCGCTGCGAACTGCAAAAATCGCCATCGCGGCTGACCTGTTGCCTGAAGAGGTCCGGGCGGCGCTGCAAGCTCAGGTGGAGAAGGAGTCCAGCGAGTGGAAGTGGCAGTCCGCAGCCCAGGCAGCGCCAGTCGGCCATCCCAGCGCGGCGACGGCGACGGACCGCGCGCCACCCATCGGCGACGATCCTGCGTCGCAACTGCTTGCCGTGCGGGCGGCGCTGGCCCAGAGTGAGCAACTGCCGCCGCTGCAACGGGCTGCGGCTCAGGTGTCAATCGCCTGGCAGTTCAAGCGGATTGGCGACGCGGAGGCCAATGTGCTTTTTCACCGGCACGTCGACCTTGCAGGTCAGAGTGCCCAAGCTGCCCTGGTGCGTTGGTCGGCGCAGTTGGGCCAGGGCGGCCAACCAGGTGGGCTCGACCCCACCGCCGCCGATCAAAGTGTGGCGCTCTGCCAAGCCGCGACCGCAGTGGCTGAGGACGTGCAGCGCGGCGGTCAAGCTGAGGCGGCCATGGACCTGCTTGCCCAAGTGGTCAAACGCGATCCCAATTGCCGGCAGGCCGCGCTAATGTCAGCTCAACTTGCTCAAATTATTGGCACTACCCCGCTGGCCATCCAGACTTTGCAGCCCTTGTTGGCGGCCCACCCGGGCGACATAGAGCTCGCCGTGACGATGGCCAATCTGGAGCGCCAAGGCGACAAGCTCGACCAAGCCCTTGAGCGCCTGCTGAAACTGGACTTGGCGCAGGTTCCGCCGGGTAGTCCCCTGGTGCTGCCGATGACCCGGGTGTTCATTGATGCCGTGGGAGCTCAACTGCCAGCCGCGATGACTTATACTCAAAAGGTCCGTGCCCTATCCGACCAGAATCCAAACGACAGCATCGCCGCGTTCATCGCCGGCACCATCTTGCACCACAGCGGCGACTGGCAGTCATCGAACCGCTACCTGCTGCGCTCAGAAAGCGCATTTGCCAGGGAGCCCAGGCAATTCCTGTACTCCGCGATGAATCACCTGCACTTGGGCGAGCAGGCCGAAGCCGAGCGCCGCGTCATCCACGCCTTTCGCATGGGCACCCGCGACCCAGACGTCTGGTATTGCCGCGCGATGATTTTCGCCCGCAGCCGGCCTGAGCAGTCGCTGGCCGACCTGAGCAATTATCTGGCCGCAGTCAAGGGCACGGCCGACAACCCGGCGCGCAAGAGCGCCTACGTCACTAAGGTAATGACCGATCTCCAGGCGTGCAAAGACGCGGGCGATGCTGGGCGTTGTCTCGACCTGCGCCGTGGCCGGGCGTGGCTGGCGGAGCAGGGGCATGTGTTGGCGGCCGGCGTGGCGCTGCTGGTCGCCGCTGGCTGGCTTTGGCGAAGGCGGCGAGCGGCCCGGCAGACAGCTCTAATTTTGCTGATGATCGTGCTGTCTTTGACTGTCATGGCAACCTGCCCAGAGCCTGCTCAAGCTCTGGTCGGGGTTCGCGAAAATGCTGCGCCGGTGACATTGGAGGCCCAGCTTTCTTGGCATACACCCCACGAGTTGCTGCAAGCTGGCCTGAGCCTTGCATTGCTGGGGGGCACTGCGGTTTTTTTTTGCTTCTCGCCCGCACCGTCGTCGCCGCGCTGCGTTCGCTGCCGCGCCGTGAGCTGACCTGGACGCTGGCCCTGCTGCTGGTCGGCCTCGGCCTGCGTTTGCTAGAACCAACTCGCCTGGTGATGATCTACTCGGCCTACGAGTGGACTGACCAGGTGGCCCGTTTCACCGGCATCGGCCGCTACGGCGCGTCGACTACTGTGCTGTATCGCCTCTTATTTTCGCTGGTGCCGCCCGACCACGAGGCCATCGTGACCCTGCACCGCGCGGCTGGCGCGCTGACCCTGCCCGTGTTGGCGGCGCTACTAGCCCGTTGCTGGCCCCCGCCTGGAGCCGTGGCGCTGTTTACCCTGCTGCTGGCTGCGCTCCCGCTTTTTGTGCGCGACCACGCGACGGAGAGCATTCTAGTGCCAATCGTGCTCTGGCTGTCTGCTGGATTGCTGTTGCTGGACAGGGCATTGCAGGAGCAGACCCCTGGCCCGGCGGCGGCGGCCGCGGTGTTCTTTCTCGGCCTGGCTCTGACGGGCCGGCCAGAGATGATTGCCGTGGTGCCGATGCTGGCGGCGGCGCTGGTGCTGGTGCGGCGCGGGCTGGCGGGCTGGCGCTGGCTGCTGGGCGGTGGCGCGCTGCTGGGTTTGCTTGGGCTGCCGCACCTGCTACACATCCGCGCTCAGCAAACAGAAATGGCCGCCCACGGCGCGCTGGCGCTGCTCGACCACAGCTACTGGCAAACTCTGGCGAACCGCGGCCTGTCCGCACATATCGCCTTCCATCCCAAGCTGTTTCCCACCGCCGTGACCGCGCTGGCCCTGCTTTCGCTGCGCCATCCAGCAGGCCGCAAAGTCCGCCTAGCGGTTCTGGCGCTGACGCTGCTGTGGCTGGCAGTGGTGCTGGTCGACCTGCCCAACACATCGATTGCGCGCCTGCAGGCCCCACTGGCAATGCTCTGGACGGCCCTTGCCGCCTGGGGGCTGGCCGCGGAAATGCAACGGCGGCGCCCGCGCATGTGGCTGGCCGGCGGCACGGCGGCAGTGGCACTGACCGCCCTTCCGACCCACCAGCACCTGCGCCTGTGGACCAACGAAGACCAGACCGAACATTTATGGCGACGCGCCTTGCCGCAGTTGCCCGATCGGGGCGCTTGCCTAGTGGCGCTGACTGCGCGCGACCAGCCTGAACCTGGAAAAGTCCAGCGCGCCGTGCCCGCCTACCTGCTGCGTCCTCCACATCGCCAGTTGCAACTGGTGCCGCTGGATACCTGGCTTTCGGCGGCGCCGCCCTGCCCGTCTGGCGCATTTTTGCTGGTGGATCCTCGCTGTTATGCGAGTTATCACCGGCCGCCGGGGTTGCCGCCTCTACTTTCCAGCTGTGCGGCGGCCCTAGAGCGCGCGGAACCGCTGGATGCCTGGACTCTGGCCAACCTCGGCGACAACGAGTACGGCTACTACGGAGATATCCAAAGGTTTCAGGTCGGACTGTATCGGTTGTGGCCAGGACGGTGAGGGTCGTGCGGTGAACAAGGTAGTCGACTGAGACCGTGGCCTCCTGGATGGTCAACCCTTGCTAGGCCGTCGGACAGGTGCCAGGCACTTGTCTGATCGACCCCGACGGCAGCTGGGACGAGTTCGCCGCCCTGGGCGTGACCTCGCCGTCCGAGAACCTGGCCGACTTTGCCGCCGACGCCGCCAAGCTCAACACCCCGCGCAAATACCACGCCACTGTGGCGGTGCGGGCGGGATCGCCTTCGCGGCGTCTGCTCGAGCAGCGGTTTT
Organism: Myxococcota bacterium; assembly: GCA_044347905.1. Taxonomy (GTDB): domain Bacteria; phylum Myxococcota_A; class UBA9042; order UBA9042; family UBA9042; genus SXRM01. The sequence continues at coordinate 4,973 of JBIKTV010000146.1, read as the reverse complement.
TGGGCGCGTCGCCTGCCGGCGACCAGGCTGGGGCTTTTTGCGCGCGGCCGCGGGCGCCCAAGGGCGCCGCTGCGCTGGCAAAAAGGGGCGTCGTACGCCCCCCTGGCGGGCCCTCATCCTTCGCGCACCGGGCGCCCGGCAGAGCTCCACAAAGGGACATGGCGATCGTCTGCTCGCGACCACAGTCTCTAGACAGCGCAATGGCTTGGCATCGGACAGCGGGGCTCTCATGCCAGCTCAGCGGGGCGCTGGTCGCAAAGTAAACGCAAAATCGGCTGGGCGACATGAGCTCTGCGCCTTGCTGCGCACCCTTTGGCGCCCTACCTTGCTCGCGACGCCACTCTATGGGCGCAGAGGAATATACGATGAAAATTGCCACTGCTCTGTGGACCGCGGCCGTCTTTGCCGCTGCCGCAATTGCGGGCTGCGCCGAAGACGAGCCGGCCCAGTCGACCGCCACCCTCTACCTGATGGACGCACCTCCGGCGGGCGTGACCTCGGTCATCGTCCACGTCGCCAGCATCCAGGTTCACGTCGATGACAAATCCAAGACTACTTCGGACGACGCCGCCGACACCAAGAAGGACGCGGACGGCAAGTGGCGGACGCTGGTGGTCAACAAGCCCGTCGACTTGGTGCTGGCTCAGACGGAAACCGTGGCCGTCAAGCTGGGCGAACTGCCCCTGCCCGAGGGCAAGATCACGCAGATCCGCCTCATCTTGGACCCCACCCAGAAGAACACGGCCAAAGTGGGAGACAAGACCTGCGACCTGGATCTGAGCAAGATCAAGGATGGCCTGAAGATCAACCATCCCTTCAAGGCCCTGGACGTCGGCACTGGCAAAAAGCACCAAGCCTGGATCGACTACAAGCTCGACGAAGCGATGGAAGTCACCAAGGACTGCTATGCGCTCAAGCCCGTGCTCAAGCTCAAGAAGTTCAAGACCGACGCCAAGGAAGTTGCCCTGTAGCCTCGGCTACCTGTGACCCTGGCTACGCGGCGCTGATTGACCAGCCGGCGGTGGCCACGGAGATCCTGGCGCACCCCTGTCGCCGCGGGAGCAGGTCTCCGTCTTGGGCAATATAGCGCTGGCGGGGGTGGTCCAATGGGCCGTTTGGGCGTTTGCCGGTCCTATCCATTCCACGCGTTCTTGCTGCCCCCTGGCAAAGCTTTGCGCGCGGCGTATGCTGAAGGCGACGCTTCATCGCGTTTCGCGAGGCTCTCAATGCCCGACCTCCTTCGCCTCCGGCTGGCCGCCCATTTCGCCGTGATGATGGCAGCCTTGGGCCTGCTCCTCGGCTGCGAAGAGTCCGTGCCGGCCGCTTTGGACGTCGCCTACAGCGCCAGCGATGCGGGCAGCCCGGGCGGCGCCGACAGCAAAGCGCCGGATACAGAGTCGTCCACCTCAAGACAGCTCTGCTATTGGGAGTGCTTTGGCCAAATTCAGTGCAGCGGCGGTACAGTCAGGAGGTCGGCAACTGGTCAATTTCCTTGTGGGTCGAGCATGTGCCCCGCCGTGGCAAGCTACACTTGCAATTCCGGCTGCGGGTCGCCGCCCGTCGATGCGCACTGGTCGATGCCCCTGCAAGCCTGGTGCAAGGAGTACCCCAAGGTGCCAGGCGATCGCTGTAGCGTCGACGCCGACTGCTCGCCGGCCGAACTGCCGGTCGCCGGGCCAGGAGACGCCACTCCTGCCACTCTGGACTGCATTGAAGCCGAGTACGTCTGCGGCCTCTCCTCAGCGCCAGTGGTGGCGGACTACATGGCCACGTGCGGCCTTGGCAGCACAGCCTTGAAGCCGTCGACGTACAGCAATGGGGTTGTTGAGACGCCAGCGTGTACCGGCGGCGCTTGCCTCGTCATCGACGCCCCGTACGCGTTTGGGGGCCTCGCGGCGTGCTCGCGCCAGGGCTGTACGATCGCCTGCAAGTCCACCCTGGACTGTCCAGCTGGGTCGGCGTGCAAGTCAGCCCATAAGTACAAGGCCGTTGGCAGTACCTATGAAGGCACTGGCGCGGGATCCTACTGCATCCCGGGGAGCCTGCTGTATACCCAAAAGCCGGTAGGCGCCTGCGAAATATGGTGGTAGGCGAGGCCGGGCCGGGCCCTGTCAGCAAAATGGGAGACACAGTTTGGCAAGAGGCGATGGCTCTGACGGCGGGATCGCCTTCGCCGCGTCTGCTCGAGTAGCGGGTTTGGGCGCATCGCCTGCGGCGACCAGGCTGCGACTTTCGGCGACCTTGCGGGCGGCAAATTGCCCTTGCAGGCGGCGCCGAAAGCGGCGTCGGACGCCGTCGCTCCGCGATTCGCATCCTTTGCGCGGGGTTAGGCCGGGCGCAGGGTCACTTGGCAAGACCTCTGGAGCGGTTTCCGGTCCTATCCAACGCACTGCCCGCTAGGTCCGACCAGGGACGGCTTGCCAGCACGGCGCCGTCAGTCACAGTCAAACCATCTACATCTGTTATCTTTTCCACGATACCAGGAAGGCGCGCCAGCTTGGCAAGGGGGCCGCAATCCGCAACACTCGCGCGTGCGACCCTCTGTCGCGCCCGAGGACCATGACTGCATTGCTTTCGCCCAGCCTGCCGAGCGCGGACCTGCCGCTCCACCTGCTCGTCACCCCAACCGCCGTCGGACCCAATCAGTTTTCGTTTGTGTTTCCAGACGGCTGGCAGCAGGGACGCGGCGCGTTTGGCGGCTTGGTCGCTGCAGCGATGGTTCGCGCCATTGAAGCCGCAGCAGGCGATCCGACCCGCACCCTGCGCTCGTTGACCCTCGAGCTATGTGGGCCAACGCAGCCTGGGCCGCTCGAGGTCCAGACCGAAGTGCTGCGCGCCGGAACCGGCATGACCACAATGGCGGCACGACTCGTACAAGCCGTTGATACACCAGAATCTTCCGCAGTGCGCGAGCTCCAGGCCCACGCCGTCGCAGTGCTTGGTCGCGATCGTTCGGCCGATCTCGACCGCCTTGAGCTCAGGCCGCCTCAGCTCCCGCCTTGGCGCGAGGTGCCCGTGCTCGAGCTCGGCCCACCGCTGGCCCCCCTGTTCACCCGCTACTTTGAGTTCCGCAATGCCGGGCACGTGCCGTTCTCGGGCGCGACGGACGCCGTGGCCCAAGGCTGGATCCGCCCGCGCTTTGGCCCTCAGCGGCCCGATGCCGCGTGGATCGCCGCGTGCGCTGACGCATGGTGGCCGATCCTGTTCTCGCGCGCGAGTCGGCCCCGTCCTATGGCGACCGTCGCGTACACGCTGCAGATTCTCGCCGATCCTGCCGCGCTGAACCCCGACGCGCCGCTTGCTTATCGCGCTCGAACCGCGACAATTTCCCGCGGCCACGCCATCGAGTTTCGCGAATTATGGAGCGAGGACGGCCAGTTGGTTGCATTGAACCAACAGACCATCGCGATCATCAAGTAGAGTCGCCTGCCCAGCACGGCACGAGCGGAGGTCTTGAGCGCACTTGAGCGGTTTTGGCCTGCCGCGGCTCTGACCCTTTGGCGACCGGCGTTCCTACCGGGCCGAAGCCAGGAGAGGCGATGAATTACGAGCGGTTGGGTTGGGCGGCCTTGGCTCTGGTGCTAGCGGGACTTGCGGCGACTGGGTGCCGCGACCCTATCGAGCCTGCGGTAGCCGCCGAGACGCGCCAGCCCGTCCAAATGATCAAGCAGTCCCAAGAGCTCCCAAAGCAGGCACCGGGCAACGCCCCCCAAGCCTCGCCGGCCGCAGCCCCAGCGCAGCCTGCACCCGCGGGCGCTCCGATCGCTGCGCCAGAGCCAGCGCCAGCAAGCCCTGCGACGGCAGCGGCGGACGACGAGTTTCCCTGTAGCCACGGCGAGCCCTCGGCGACCGCAGTCCCTGACGGTCCGCCCGGCGCAGGGCCTAGCAACTGCTCGATGCCCTGATCGCCGCCAGAACTCGCTACATCTTCAGCAGCTTGAACGCATGAGCCCACTGGCCGCGCAGCATTCCCGGCGCGCACCACAGCTGGCACAGCGGCTCGATGGCGCGGGCCCCCTTGGCGGTGCCGATATCCTCGCTATCCCAGCCAAAACCGCCCAAGATCTCCGTGACTGTCTGCTTTGCCGCGGTGTCGTTGCCGCAGATGAACATCGTCGGACGGCCGCCCGGGAATTGCGGGTGGATCATGAAGGCGTTGCCGACACAGCTCCACGCTTTGACACAGAGCGCCTCGGGCGCCGCGGCCTGGACTCGCTCGAGCAGGGAGTCGTTGGGGCCGGTAAAGTAGCGCAGGATTCCGTCTTCAGGCGGAGCGTCGGCGATGGGATTGTTGACGTCGATCAGGACCTTGCCGGCCGAGGCCTGAGCAATCGATGCCGCGACCGCCTCGGCGACCGTGCCCTTGACGGCAAGGACGATCAGATCGGCCCAGGCGGCGGTCTCGTCAAACCGACCGGTAGCGATGCCGGTCGCTGCGGCGAATTCCTCGAGCTTAGAGCCGTCGCGGCTGGCGATACGCACGGGGTGACCGGCGTCGGCAAAGCCTTTGGCCAGGACTTGGGCGACTTGGCCAGAGCCAAGGACTCCGACTTTCAAAGTGGCGAGAGCGGTGGACATAGAAACCTCTATCGAGTAGGTGGAGAAAGGGGGGACTGCAGAAGGATTGGCGGAGCGCGTTTATTCCTGCCGTGCCCTGTCCTGCCCTGCCCTGCCCTGCCCTGCCCTGTCCAGCGGCGTCGATCGACGGACCACCTCGGTAGTAGCCGGCGAACTCGCTCGGGGTCGGCGAACGCATCGAGCACCACTGCACGTAGTCGACCGCCCCAGCGGTTTTGTCCGCCCGCTGGCGATGGCTGTGGCGGTGGGATCGCCTTCGCCGCGTCTGTGCAAATGGCGGGTTTGGGCGCGTCGCCTGCCGGCGACCAGGCTGGGGCTTTTTGCGCGCGGCCGCGGGCGCCCATGGGCGCCGCTGCGCTGGCAAAAAGGGGCGTCGTACGCCCCCCTGGCGGGCC
>JBIKTV010000568.1:0-3634 GCA_044347905.1 Myxococcota bacterium | reverse complement strand
CTGCAGGTCCAGGGAGTCGACAAGGCCGGTCAGGTCGTCGATGCGCGCTTGCAGCGTGTAGGGGTAGGCGTCCTCGCCCGGCTTGTCCGACTTGCCCATGCCGACGTGATCGGGGACGATGCAGCGACGTTGCCCAGCCAAGGCTTTGACAAGATTGCGGTAATACAGGGACCAGCTGGGGTTGCCGTGCAGCATGAGCACCGGCGGACCTTGGCCCTCGTCCACGTAGTGCATGCGGATCCCCTGGCCGCGATCGCGCCAGTGGGGTTCAAAGGGGTACAGATGTCTCGGCACGTCGCGCAAAGGCGCCTCCTACCAAACGATTTCAGCCATGCTGCAGTTTAGACCGCTGCCAATGCCCATCAGCGCCACGCGCATCCCCGGCTTGAGCCGCCCCGCCTCTTGGGCTTTGGATAGCACGATCGGCACGGATGCCGGACCGATATTGCCAAACTCCTGAAAAGTCGTCATCCATTTGCCCGGCTCGAGCCCCAGCACCTTGGCCAAACTGGCGGTGTGGGTGCCGCTGACTTGGTGCAGCACGTACTCGTCCAGGACGCCCGGCTGCCAGCCCAGGTGCTCCTCGGCCTGCTTCCACGTGTGGCCAGCCAGCTCTAAGCCTGCAAAAAGCAGAGTCTTTGCGTCTGTGCTCATCTTGTCGACCTGGCCCTTGCACAGGCCGCTGTGCTGGGTGGCCGCCTGGCTCACGGAGCCCACAAAGCGATGGCCTTCCGGATGCAGCTCGCGCCGGGCCAGAATCATCGCCGCCGCCCCGGAACCCAGGGTCAACGTGGCAAATTGTTCACGGAATTCCTCTTCCGTGGTCGAGTCTTGCGCCAGCCGCGCCACCGTCGCCTCTTGGACAAACCGCGCGCTCTCGCCGTTGACCACCATGGCGTAGTCGATTTGGCCCCGCTCGATCATCAGCGCGGCGATTTGCATGCCGTTCAAGAAGGCCAAGCAGGCGTTGCCCACGTCAAAGTTCAGGCAGTTGGGCGACAGCCCCAGGTTGCCGTGGACAAGGCACGCCGTCGACGGCTCCACGTAGTCGCGGCACACAGAGGTATTGACCAGCAGGCCGATCTTCTCGCGGCCAATTCCGCTCTCCGCCAAGACTTTTTCTGCGGCCCACGTGGCAGCCTGGCTCGGCTGGACCCCCGGCTCCCAATACCGCCGGGCGATCACCCCAGAGGCCGAGGCGAGCAAGTCGGGGCGCATGCCCAGGCGCTGCATGGTGTTTGCAAGGGGTTCACAGAGTTCAGCGCTCGTCACGCGCAACGGCGCATCGACGTGGGCCACGGCGGCAACGACAACTTGAGAGAATCGCATGGGGCAGGGCAGTCCATTCCGCAGGTGGGGCCGCGGGGCGCGCAAGTAGACCCCACGGTTGCGCGGGTGTCCAGAGCACCTTGCGAGCCGCGGCCTGCCACTGTGCCGACCCGCCGTGCGAGCCGTGCTGGCTCAACTTAGGGCCCCGGCAAAATTTCGTCGATCGCTTCGTCCGCCGCCGCGAGTCGGGCTCGGCCCGCGAGCTTGGCGGCCCACTGAGCAGAAGGGCCACGGCGACCTGACCCAGCCCTGGTGTTCGCGCAAGGACTGTGGTTGAGCTCCTCTTGCCGTGGCCCTTATCGGAAGGAACGGGCAAAGTGAATCTGCGCCTGGCGCTTCCACCACGCCCAATCGTGGCGGCTGTCGAGCCCCCAAATATCGGTGGTGTTGGGGATGCCTTTGCGCCCCAGGAGTCGGCCCAGGGCCAGGGTCTCCTCAATGCAGCCCTCTTCAAAGGCGCCCCGGCCGCAGACCAAGGTCAGCTGGGTGTTGCGGCGCACGCGGTCGAGCTCGCCGCCCTCCAGCCCCGGGACAAAGGCGAGCGGATTGTTGTAGTACACATCGGCATTTTGCTGGCCTTGGGTGAACTCGGTCGACATATACCGGCCCGAAAAGCACAGCGCCTTGCGAAAAGTCTCCGGGTGCTTGAGGGCAAAAAGCGCGGCGTACATGCCGCCCAAGCTGCAGCCGCTCGCAGCCAGAGGCGCGTCGCTCCAGCGGCAGTCTTCGCGGACAAACGGCACCAGGGTCTCCAGCACAAAGCGCTCATACGCCGCGTGGCGGGCCATTTTCTGCTCGATCGTGGCGTTCTTGGCCGTCCAAGCCTCGCCCACGTTGCTCTCTGGGCAATACAGCTTGATCTTGCCGCGGGTCAGCAGGTCGCTCAGCGCATCGACCATGCCCTGGTGCTGCCACTCATGGGCAAAGCCGGCGGCCGACGGAAACACCACGACGGGCAGGCCAAAATGGCCATAGCACCACACGTGGACTTTGCGGCCTAGAGCCGGGCTTTCGAGCATCAGATGCCGTGCGTTCACTCCGTCCTCCCTAAAAACATTGATTCTTCATGGCCGTCAGCGCGCAGGCGGCGGCGGCGGCTCGCCCTGGGACTGGCGTCGATTGCCCGCCACTTCGTGGGACAGGGCCGTGACCCGCGTCGCCAGCTGCTGACTAAAATTCCACAGCATTTTCACAGCTACCGCCTGGTCGCGCTGCGAGAGGTCGTAGAAATCGTCGCGGGTCAGGCGCATCAGCACCGTCGGCACCCGCGCCACCACCGTGGCGGAGCGAGGCTGCCCAGAAACCAAAGCAATTTCGCCAAAGTGCCCGCCCGGGCCGACCCGCGACAGCGCCTGCCCATCCACTTCCACCGCGCACTCGCCGCTGAGCAGCAGGAACAGGTCCTGACCCGCCTCCCCCTGGCGGAACACCACTTGGCCCGCGCTCAGCTGCACCTCGTGGAGATAGCGATGCACCTTGAGCAATTCATCGCGGCCCAAGTGCTTGCAGAACGTCAGCTTGCCCAGCAGGTCCAGGCTGTCGCTCGTGGGCGAGGCGGTCTCTGCGGCCTTGACCGGCGTGCCCGCGGCGCTCTCGATGCCCATGGTGACCGCAGTGACATTGTCTCCGCCGCCCGCTTTGAGCGCGAGGTCGATCAGCGCCTCGGCCGTGGCGCTCTCGGCACTCATCATCGCGGCATTCAAGGCCTTGTCGTCGACGCGATCGCTCAGCCCATCCGTACACAGCAGCAGCTTGTCGTCGGGCAACAGGTCGATGTACGCCAGGTCCGGCCGGCACGGCGCGCGCTCGCCCAGCACCTTGGCCACCACGCTGCGGTAGCGGAAGCCCGGCACCTCTTCCGGCTTGAGCCGGCCCATCCGCACCAGCTCCGCGGCCATGGTGTGGTCTTGGCTGAATTGCCTCAGGTTTCCGCCGCGCAGGATGTAGGCTCGGGCATCGCCCAGGTGCGCCAGGTACACGCCGCGGCCATCGATCAGCAACACGGTGGCAGTGGTAGTGGTCCCAGGCATCTCCGGATGATCTTTGCCAAAACCAAAGATGTCGGCGTTGGCTTCCTGCAGCACTTCGGTCAACTGGTCAAACACCGCCCGCCGCGCCGCTGGAGGATCGCCGGCTGCCCGCGCTCCACGCGCCGCTTTGGCCAGGGCCTCTGCGTGTTTGTGCAGGATAAACAGAAGGATGCGCGCGGCATGCACACCGCCAGCCTCGCTCGATCCGTCGGCCACGGCGTACAGGCCGCGCTCGTCGTCCACCCACAGGGCATCGGCGTTGTGGGCGCGCTTGA
>JBIKTV010000567.1:0-3644 GCA_044347905.1 Myxococcota bacterium | reverse complement strand
TATCCTGGCGCATTGTGCTCCGTCGCGGCCTCTGTGGCTGGGGCGCGCAGCCCAAACCCGGCGGTCGTGACCGCAAAAAGCCCGTAGCGGAGCACAGGTATGGCAGAAGGACCGATGAGCGTGGGCGGCCAAGCGATCTTGGAGGGCGTGATGATGCGCTCTCCCCACTCGCTGGCGATCGCTGTCCGGCGGCCCAATGGCGAGATCGTGGTCAAAGAAGACCGCTGGATCTCAATTTGGGACAAGGCCCGCTGGCTGCGCAAGCCGTTTCTCCGCGGCGCGGTCGTGCTGTTTGAGTCGATGCACAACGGCGTCAAGGCCCTGACTTTCTCTGCCGATGAAGCATCCAAGTTCTTGGAAGAACCAGAGAATTCTGCCACAGACGCCAAGCAAGCTGGCACAGCTGGGGCTCCGGGCGCCGCAGCGTCCTCCAAGCCGGCCGAGAGCGAGGGCATGTCGCAGTGGGCCATCGCCGGCACCATCGCCTTCTCTGTGGCCTTTGGTTTTGCGCTGTTCGCCGCCCTGCCGCACTTTTTGACCTGGGCCGCGGGCCACCTCTTGGGCAACGCCTCGCTCGCTTCCGGCAAAGACCTTGGATTTCAGGTCGTCGATGGGCTCATCAAGATCGCCGTGCTCATCGGTTACATGGCGCTTATCTCGCGAATGCCGGATATCCAAAGGGTATTTCAGTACCACGGCGCCGAGCACAAGAGCATCTACTGCTATGAGAAGGGCCTGCCGCTGACCGTGCCCAACGCCCGCACGTTCACCACCTTGCACCCGCGCTGCGGCACGAGCTTTCTGCTCATCACCGTGGTCACGTCGATCATTCTGTTTTCCGTGATCTTTCCCCTGCTCCCAGAGATCAGCGACAAGAAGTGGCTCAACCAGCTGGCCTACGTCTTTGTAAAGCTGCCCCTGATGTTTCCGGTGGCCGGCATTGCCTATGAGATGACCCGGCTGTCGGCGCGCTACCCGGACAACTTGATCGTCAAAGGCTTTACCTGGCCCGGCCTCAAGATGCAGCTGATCACCACCAAAGAGCCGGACGACAGCCAGCTGGAGATCGCCCTGGTGGCCCTGCAGATGACGCTGCGCCGCGAAAAGGCCATCGGCGAAGGCCAGCCCCTGCCCGAGGGCAGCCAGGAGCCGGTGATCTTTGCCAATTATGGCGATTTTGTCGCCGGCACCAGCGCTCCGCTTCAGCCCGTGGCGCTCGCCGCGTAGGGCATTTTCTCCCGGGCGGGTCTCTTGGCGAGCCCAGGGAGCAGCCAATCCTCCCGACGGTCATGCGCTTGCGAGCCGCTGGGAAGCTGGGATTGGCTCGCGCACCCCCCAGGCAGATCCCGTGAACCTGCGAGACGCATCGACCTCTGTGCAAAATTGACTGATACTACCGGGCCCCCGCCGCCTGCGGGCACCGCTTAGGGAACCATGTTTGACCGCCTTTTGCCGCTGACCTACCGCTTCGATGAACTCTCGGACGCCCTCGCGACCAATGAAATTGCTGCGGATCCAGAGAAGTCCGTCAAGCTCATGCGCGAGCGCGCCAAGATCGAGCCGCTGGTCGAGGCGTATCGGCGCTGGCAGTCGCTGGAGAAGCAGTTGGTCGAGGCCCGCGAGCTCGAAGCGGCGGAAACGGACCCGGATCTCAAAGAGATGGCCCGCGAAGAGCAGCAGCAGCTGGCCAAAGAGCGCGATACGGTCGCCAGCGAATTGCGCGAGCTCATGGTGCCCCGCGATCCGCGCGATGACGACAACTGCATCGTCGAAATCCGCGCTGGCACCGGCGGGGATGAGGCTGGGCTGTTTTCTGCCGATCTTCTGAGGATGTATACGCGATTTGCTGAGACGCGCGGCCTCAAGGTCGAGGTGATGTCGGCCAACGACACCGAGATCGGCGGATTCAAGGAAGTCGTCATCTTTATTCAAGGGGTTAAGGCCTTTGCCCTGTTCAAGCACGAGTCGGGCACCCACCGGGTCCAGCGGATTCCGTCGACAGAATCGCAAGGGCGCATCCACACTTCAGCGTGTACCGTGGCCGTGCTGCCTGAAGTCGACGACGTAGAGGTGGACATCCGCGACGGCGATCTGCGCATCGACACCTATCGCGCGGGCGGCGCCGGTGGCCAGCACGTCAACCGCACCGACTCGGCCGTGCGCATCACGCACTTGCCCACCGGCGTGGTCGTGCAGTGCCAGGATGAGCGCAGCCAGCTCAAGAACAAAGCCCGCGCCATGATGCAGTTGCGCGCCAAGCTCTTTGACGCCCAGCAGCAGCAGATTCACGACGTGCAGGCCGCCAATCGCAAAGAGCAGGTCGGTTCCGGCGATCGCTCAGAGCGCATCCGCACCTACAATTTTCCGCAGAACCGCCTGACCGATCACCGCGTTGGCCTGACTTTGTACAATCTGGACCAAGTGATGCAAGGCAACCTGGGCGACGTGGTGCAGGCTCTCTTGGCCCACGAGCGCGCGGCGCTGCTTGCCCAGGATCAGCAGTCGTTGTAATGGCTTAGGTCACGCTCAAGGCCTATCGGCTCACCGCGCTCGGCGACCGCGCCGTGGACTGCACCGCGATCAGCACCAACAGCGCGGCTTCTGCGTCCGCCTGGGCCTCGCTGCACAGCGGATCGCCGTGGGCCGTGGTGGCCGCCAGGGCTTGGGCCTTGCGGAGCTGCCGCAGAGACTGACTCAAGCGCTGCGCCAGCGACTCCGTGTGCAGGGCCCATTGGAGTCGCTGCTCCGGTATCGGCTGGACAATCGACGGGGCAGGGCGGAACAACTCCTTGAGCTCCCAAGAGAAACGCACCGACACACCCCACGCGGCGTACTGGGTCCAGCGATCGGTGCTGCCCGTCAAAGTCTCGGTCCACCCCAGGCTCGCGCGCTGACCGTCGTGCAGCGTCAGGCCCACCTGCTGGGGAACCAACGCGGTCCAGCGCGAAGGTGTCGCGGGCAACAGCGCCACAGGTTTGGATAATTGCCGCAGCGCCTGCAAGACCTCGTCGCCATTTAGCTCGGGCATCGCGCAGGGCCGCGGCCGCGGAGGCTCCACCGCTTGGGCGGTCGCCCCGCACAGCCAGAGGATTGCGCCCACGGTCCACAGCATTGGAGATTTCACGCCGCCTCCCTCCCGCATCCGCAGGCATGGCCGACGAATGTGCAAGGGCCGTGCCAGAGCAGGCGGTGGAGTAATCGCAGTAGATACAGGCTGTTGTTGACGGTGTTCCGGCCAAGGTCGGTCTCAGGTCAGTCTCACCGCGGTCTCAGCGATAGCAGCTGCGAGACTCTGGGGCGCCAAAAGCTACGGGCAGCCGGGGACGCCGAGGGCGCAGAGCGGATTCTTGGCCATGCTCGCGCCTTTCTTGACGATCATCTGCCGCTTGGTCCACTCCGTCCCGTTGCGACCATCGCGCACCACCAGCCACAGCGGCACGAGCGCCTCGCTCTGGTTGGAGGCCAAGGTCGGGGCGGTAAAGGTATTCTCTGGGAATTCATCGACGGTCTTGAGCTTCTCAAAGCGCCCGGAGTCGGTAAACCACGAATAGACCAGCTCTTCTACCACCGGCTTGGGGTTGGACGGATCGGTCGACGGGCCGATCACCTGCTTGTCCGTCGCCAAGAACCGCGGCCAGAGCTGA
>JBIKTV010000145.1:0-12321 GCA_044347905.1 Myxococcota bacterium | reverse complement strand
CAGGGTTCGGCGTCACTCATCAAGGAGAAGGCGGCGGGCGGCGAAGTGGTGCTGCAGCAAGGCGGCCACCTGCGGGCCAAGGTCGCGCAGAGCAAGCTGTCGACCTTCAGCGGCGAAGTGAACCTGAAGTACCAGGACTGGCTGGAAGGCGGCGTGGTCATCCAGGGCGAGTCGAATCTGGATAACATCAACGGCAACGCCCACATCGCGGCGATTGCTGACAAGGAACTCGCGGGTCAGGTGACCATCAAGAGCGGCTCGGCCTTCCAGGGCCAGATGCTCGCCTCCAAGGTCACGACGATCAGCGGCAACTTGAACTTTGAGTGGAAGGGCACGGTCGGCGGCGCGCTGACGGTCAATGCCGGCTCAACGCTGGAGAAAGTCAGCGGTTCCGCGCAGGTGGCCTTGCTCAAGGACGTCGACGTGGGCGCGGGCGTCAAGCTGGTCAAGGGCGGCAATGCCCAGATCGACTTTGACGGCACCGATATCAAGTCGCTGTCGGGCACCCTGTCGCTCAAGTACCAGGACTGGCTGCAGGGCACGATCCAGGCCAAGACCGGCTCGTCGCTTTCGCAAATCAGCGGTACGGCCGAGCTTTCTGTTAAGCAGAACAAGAGCTTTGGCAAGATCGCCATCAAGGAAGGCTCGAGCCTGGGCGTCGACTTTGCCGCCAACACCGTCACCGAATACCGCGGCAACGTGGAAGTCGGCTTTGACGACTGGCTCAAGGGCAATCTGAACTTTAAGGCCCAGGATCTCAACACGATTTCTGGCAGCGGCTCGCTTGAGGTCATCAAGGACAAGCCGATCGCCGGCCCCGTGTCGATCCTGACGGGCAGCTACCTGCGCGCCAACGTCGAAGCCAGCGATCTCAAGGACTTTGGCGGCACGGTCAAGCTGGAAGTCAAGGAATGGGGCCGCGGCGAGCTGACGGTGCGCGACGGTTCGACCACCAAGTCGATCAGCGGCGAGGGCAAGATCGAGCTGACCGCGCCCAAGAAGCTGGGCGAATACGTGACGTTGACCAAGGCCAACATCGGCGCCACGGTTGAGGCCAACGAGCTCAAGAGCATCTACGGCGAGGCCCAGGGCGAAGTCAAAGAGCTGGGCACCGGTTGGCTGAAGATCCTCAAGTCGTCGACGCTGACCGAGTTTGACGGCCAAGCCGGCGTCAAGCTGACCACCCCCAAGAAGATCGGCCAATTCGCTGAGCTTTCTGGCGGCCAGGTCATCGCCAACTTCCAGAAGAACAGCCTCAAGGACTTTGGCGGCTTTGTCGACATCACCGTGTACGGTTGGGGCAAGGGCAACGTCACCATCGACCCGGGTTCGACGCTGGAGTACATCAAGGGTTCTGCCAAGTTGGAACTCACCGAGCCCAAGAGCTTGGCGGGCGGCGTGGTCAAGATCACCGGCGGTTCCGTCGGCGCGACGGTGGACGGCCAGAAGCTGACCCACATCGCCGGCAGCATCAAGGTGCAGATCAAGGAAGACGTTGAGGGCGAGCTGAAGGGCGAGATCGACGTGGAGAAGGAGAACGTCAGCGGCCAAGGCAAGTTGCGCCAGCTGCGCCCCTGGACGGCCGGCCCGGTCAAGGTGCAGAACGCCGAACTGTCGGCCACCGTGACCGACAACAAGATGACCGGCGCCAGCGGCAAGGGCGAAATCGACGCCGGCAAGTACGGCCGCGGCGGCATCGACGTCAACTACGAAGACGTGGGCGGCAACCCGGTGTTCTACGGCAAGGGCTGGGTGGAATTCCAACCCCACGACCGCATCAAGGGCCGCCTGGACGTCAACTTGAGCCGCGAGCAGAAGCTGACCGGTGAGGGCCAGGTCAAGGTCAAGATCAGCGACAAGATCAACGGCATGATTGGCGTCGCCCTGGATGAAGAGGGCCACGTCAAGCTCAAGGGCTCCGTGACCATCCCCGGGCCGTTTGAGCTGTTCACGCCGACGCCGTACAAGAAGGATATCAACCTGTTGGACTTGTCGTTCGTGGTCTACACGCCGCCGACGGTCAAGGTCAAGGTGGGCGCGGGCCTGGGCATCGAATGCGGCATCAAGCCGTTGACGATCAGCAACATCATGCTCGGCGGCGAAGTCGACCTGATGGAGCCGAGCTTTGCGTCGATGTCCGTGTCGGCCCACTTGGCGTCCAGCGCCTATGCAGACCTCAACGCCTATGTCGAAGGCTCCGTGCAGGTTTCCGCGGCCGTGGTCGCCGTTGAAGCGGGCCTCCGCGCGGCGCTGAACCTGCACCTGGAAGCGGCCCTGAGCGCGGATCCGACGATCACCGTCAACCGCAACGGCTTGGCCTTTGACATGCCGGTGGATGCGCGCCTGACCGCGGCGTTGAACTTGGTCTTGACCTTCTTTGCCAAGGTCAAGGTTGGCCTCGACGTCGGTCTGTTCAGCATCATGAAGACGGTGTGGCGCTACGAGAAGAGTCCTGATCCGTTGCGCTTGGCCGAGATGAGCATTGGCGCCAAGGGCCGGGTCAAGGCCGACGGCAATGGCTTCTCGGGCGAGATGAATCCCGAGTACCAGCCGCCGGATCTGAGCCTGGATTCGCTCAAGCGGGCGCTGCATCTAGATTAAATAGGGGTTTTTCTCACCTAGCGGTGGGAGCTGCAAAGGGGGAGGAACCATAGACGGGTGAAGGAGACTGCCGTCTCCTGCCCGCCGGCTGGGTGCTACCGCGGTGCCGCTTCATCGCTCCATGTATTCGCGCGCGGCCCCTTGCTTCCCCCTTACACCCCCTCCTCCTTTACTTCCCCACCTCTGCCCGGGCCAGGTGTTGCGGATTCGCGAGGTCTGCGCGCTATGCCGTGGCGAGTTGGCGTCCATCGGCATCGCTTACAGACGTGGGTATTTTGCTTGGGTTTGGACCAGGCGGGGTAGGACAAAAGCTTCCGCACGCGAGGATGGACTGCTCGGCCATAGACCGATTCTCGGGCTAGGGCAGGAGAGGCGGCTGAAGGGGTTAGTGCGAGAGTTTGCTGGGGCTTACGGCCACTTCCACGCGCAGCCGAGGGTCGGGACGGTGAAGAGGCCTTTGTATTCAAAGCACGGCGTCAGGCAGATGTCGCCGGTGGACTGCCAGAGTTTTCCGGACTTGCACGCGTCGCCGGACTGGTGGCAGCTGTTGAAGCTGGCGGTGCCGCCCGCGATGGTGATGGCGCCGGCGGTCCACAGGTCGCTCTGGGCCAGGGAGATGCCCGCTTGCTGGCTGAGGATTTTGCCCTTGTAGTACACCGTTAGGTTGGCGACGGATGCGCCGACGCCTTTGTCGCTGAGGGCGTGGACGGCGACGGTGTAGGTGCCGTCTTGGGGCAATTCGATGGCGATGACCTCAGGTTTGGCGGCGTTGGCGGCGTCGTCAACGTAGGGGTTGTCTGCGGACAGCCCGGCTGCGCCCCAGTCGGGGGTCTCGTTGAACCAATAGACGGAGACCTTGTCGTCATACCAGGGGTCGGGGGCGCCGTCGCAGTCCAGGTCTTTGCCGGATGCCGAGGCGCCTTGGACCAGGTGCAGGTTCAGGTCGGAGGATTCGGCGCCGGTGGGGTCGGGAGCGCCCGGCGAAAGCCAAGTCAATTCAAGGTACAGATCGGGTTCATAGGTGAGGATTTGGCAGGTCGCGCCACAGGATTTTTCGCCCGCTGCGGTGACCTGGAGGCAGGCCTCGTAGGCGCCGCGGTACACCAGGGGGCCAAAGGTGACGGCGGCGGAGGTGGCGTCTGGGCTCAGCTTGCCGCCGGCTAGGGGCACGCCGATGCTCCACGCGTAGCTGGTTACGGGCTTGCCGCTGGCGGTGGTCGGGCTGGCCTTGAGCTGAAGGTTGCGGTTTTGCACCACGGCGCTGGTCAAGACGGCTTTGGCGCAAGCGGATGTATCTGCAACAGAATCGCTGGAAGAGTCGACCTCTGCGGCCGTGTCTTTGGCGGAGGTGCTGTCTGCGTCGCTCGCCGCGTCGGCTTTGCTATCGGCGGCGATGTCACCTTTGCTATCAGGGCTTTGGGTGCTGTCCAGCAGGGTAGAGTCTGGCAGGATCGAGTCAGGTTGGGCCGTGTCGGGCGCCACGGCGGCGTCGCCTGTGGAATCCAGGGCTGTGTCCGCAAGCTTGGCGCTGTCCGCAGCGACCGTAGCGTCCGAAACAGGCGGTTCCGCGTCGGCGTCATCGCTGCAGGCGGAAGCGAAACAGCCAGCGGCCAAGACCACAGCGGATAGGTGCCAGAAGCGAGCGAACACGGGAACCTCCAATCGGCCACACCTTGGCAAAGAGTGCGGCGACCTGCAAGCGCTTGACCAGAGCCGCGAGCGGGGCGATCCTGGCCGCATCCAGGAGGCGCCGATGAAAAAGTCCGTCCATGCTGCGGCAAAGGCCCATTTGACCGCGGAGAATCCCGTTGAGCCGGTGGCAGTTGCCGAGCAGACGTCAATCATGCCCCGCGCCGCGGAGGCCACCGTGCAGGTCGCGGCGATGCCGGATACCGCTCAGCCCGTGACCGTCCCGGGGCCCGAGCCCTTTCTGCTAGAAGGCTGGACGCCCACAGGCGATTCTCTGCACCTGCAGCTGCACAGCCTGGCGTGGCAACCGCGAGCGACGGATCTGTTTACCTCGCAGCAGGTGCCGTATCTGCAGCACCAGTCTGGGTTTATTGCCGGTCGCACCGCGGAAGTGCTGTTTGCCCACTGCTTGGAGCAAGAGGAGCGCGGCACCCTGGAGCCGGAGATCCACGTGCTGGAGCTGGCGATGGGCTTGGGGCTGCACGCGGTACAACTGCTTGATCGCTTTGAGCGGTTGTGCAATCAGCGCGGTCGCGACTGGTACAGCCGGCTCACCCTTTGGGCCACGGATGCCGCGCTGGCGATGGTTGAGACGGCTCAAGAGCGCCGGGTGTTTGAGCGCCACCGCGAGCATGTGCGCCTAGGCGTGGCGGACCTGACGGAGCCGGCGAGCGTGCGCACCCTGGACGGCGAGCGGGTGCAGCTGGGCGGAAAACTGCGGGCGATTATCCATACCTACGCCCTGCAGACCCTGCCGTCTCTGGCGCTCCAGCGGGTGCGGCGCTCGACCTCGGGCGGCGACATGAGCGAGTGGGCGGTGCTGGTGGCGCAGACCCTGCTGACCGACCCGGTGGCGGCCCAGAAGCTGCTGCCCTTTACGCCTGAAGAAATTCGCGACTTGGCGCAAAAAGGCCCGGCCGAGCGAAGCCAGCTGCTGCCGGTCTTGCCGCTGATTGGCTGCAAATTCGCTCTGGCGGGCATCGAACTGGAGCAGATTGAGCTGGGCGACCAGGCCGAATCTTGCGCTGAGGCGCTGAGTCAGGCGCTGGATCTGCAGAGGCCTTTGGAGCTGGCTGCGGGCGAAGGCTGGGAGACGCTGTGGGTGAACTTGCCCGGGGCGGCGCTGTCGTCGATCCGCAGGAGCCTGGACGCGCTCAAGCCCGACGGCTTCTTGCTGTACCGCGATCTGGGGCCCGCAACGGCCGATGGCGCCAATGCGCCGCTGACCCATCGCACTTACGGCCCCGTGGCGTGGACGCCTGTCAATCACTTTCTGCTGGATCGCTGGATGGCGCGGCCTGCGGATCTGGGCGGTCTTGGCGCGCATGTATCGATGCCGGCTAAAGAAGCGTTGGCACCGGTGCAGACGCGGCTGGTGTCGCATTCGCCTCTGCCGCGCACGCGGACTGCCTTGGCCTTGCACTTTGATCCGCGGGCGTTTGAGGCGCAGGAACGGCTGGTGGCTGAGGCCCGGGCCCTGGCCAATGCCGGCGATCAGCGGGCGCTGGATGGCTATCGCGCGGCGCTACAGGTAGAGCGCGACGATTGGCGGGTGCTGGCGGAGGCCGGCGAGGTGGCGCTGCGCAACCTGGGGAGCCCGGAGTCGGCGCGGATGTTCCTGAGCGAGGCGCTGCGCATTAACCCCTGGTATGACGCGCCGGCGTGGCTGGCGTGGGCCGACCTGAATTGGGGCCTGGGGCAGCGCAGCGCGGCCAGAGAGGCGATCGAAAGAGCGGTGGCGGCCAGTCCCGGCCATGCGCGGCCCCATGCGGCCCAAGCGGCCCTGGCGGTGCAAGAACGGCGTTGGCCCTTGGCGCTGGAGGCCGTGGGCAAGGCCCTGGCGCGCGAGAGCGACGCCGAGACCCGCACCAAGCTGCTGGAGCTGCAGCGGCAAGCCCTGGCGAACCTGTATCACAGCGACGCCAAATCCAGCGAGGCTTGATCAGCGGCGCGGCTGGGGCGATGCTGTGGACCCGGGGCCCAGCTGGCCCTGCGGCGGTCTGCCATGACGCTCTCAAGCAACTCTATGGAAGCGGAACAACAATTCTCGCTGGTGCGGGCCAATCCGGCCCAGCAGGCGGCGCGGTGGCGGTTGCACCACCAGATTTGGGGCGAGGGCTTTGACCTCACCCTGTACCTGCGGCGCGAGTCGGCGCTGTGCGAGAGCGAGTACTGCCGGTCTTCACTGGCGATGTGGCTGCTGCAGGGGCCCCGGGGCGAGCCGCTGGCCAGCTGCGAAACGTACGCGAGCGACGCGTGGGTGGTGGACCTGGAGTCCAAGCCGACCCGCGAGCCCATGCACACGATCGCCAGCGTGGTCGTCGATCCGGCGCTGCGCAACCAGGGCCACGCGACGCTGTTAATGTCCATGCTCCAAGCGCAGTTGCGCCGCGAAGGGACGGTGTTGACCACGTTGTTCTCTGACGTCGGTCCGCAGCTGTACCGCCGATCGGGCTACATGCTTCATCCCGCGCGCGAATCGGTGCGCAAAGTGGACGCCGGCGCGGCCTGGCCAGCCCACACGGCAGAGCTGGGCCTGGGCGATGTCGCCGATCTCCTGCAGGCCGACGCCGACCGGCAGAACGCCTGGCTAGGTGGCGCATCAGCCCCCGCCTTTGGCGAAATTGCCACCGTCGATCGCGTCACCTGGTTCTACACCCGATCACAGTACCGGGCCTGGGCGCGCGGCCAGACCCCCAATCCGGTGGTGGGCGCCGCCTGCAAGGCCGGTGGATTTTGCCTTTGGACTTCAGATGCTGCCGAGCCAATCCTCCACATTCTGCTGTGGCGCCCGCATAGTGCCGACGGCGCGCGCCAGCTGACCCATGCCGCTCTGGCCCACGCCGCCGAATTGGGCCTGCAGCAAGTGGTGTGGTGGGACGCGGATCGCGACACGGGTCTCGATCCCTACCGCCGCGCGGATTTGCAGCCAGAGGGCGCAGTGCCCCGCGATCGCCAAGAGGCCTTGCCGATGGCGGCGTGGCTCGATGCCAAACGGCCCATGCCGCTCGTGTGGATGGCCGTTGAGCGGCTGGGATGGCGCTGACCAAAGCCGGGTAGACCTAGGGCTGCCCTTGGAGCATGCATGAGCAGCTTGTTGATGATCCACAGCTTACTGCGCTGGGTGGCGCTGATTCTCCTCCTCGTGGCGACGGCACAGGCGTGGCGCGGCTGGCTGGGCAAGCAGGCCTGGACCGACGGCCACAAGCGCCTTGGCCTGTTCACGATGATCAGCTTTGACGTGCAATTGCTGGTTGGTTTGATGGTGTTTGCCGCCAGCGACCTCGTCAAGTTGGCCATGTCCAACATGGGGGAGGCCATGCGCAACCCGGCGCTGCGGTTTTTTACCGTCGAGCACACGTCGATGATGGTCGCGGCGATAGCCCTGGTGCACATCGGCTTTGCCAAGGCCAAGCGCGGCACGGATGACGCCCAGCGCTTCAAAACCCTGGCGATCTTCTTTACTTTGGCCTTGGTCGCGGTGGTTGCGGCCATCCCCTGGCCCTTCCGCGCGGCTATCCAGCGGGGCTTGCTGCCGTTCTGAGCCAAAGCTGCGGAAACGTCGCGGTAGGTGCGGCTCGGCGTGGCGGATCATCGGCGTGGGCGCGGCTCCAATTCAGGGGTCAAGAAAGTGACCCCTGAGAACTTGGCCCCGCGCCCCTGCTAGGTGGGCCGCAAGCGCTCCGGCCCCGCACGACGTCCCCCCATTGGCCCTGGCAAATTCGAAAAAGTCACCCCTTCCATGGCCGGAAGCGCCGCGGCGAGCCCTGGCCCCCCTTTCTGGATCCTCACCCCGTCGGCGCAGCAGTCCTTGCGAGCGCGAGGCGCTTTGCGCTAGCCTGCCCAACAGAGGTGGGACGTGAGCAGGATACCGCGTTTTTCAGGGCGACGTTCAGGGCCGATGGTCGCGTGCTTGATCGGTCTAGCAGGGCTTTCTGCTGGCTGTATGTCGGATGAGGCAAGTGCCAGTGCGTCCACCCAGGGCGATGCGAGCACTGCCGGCAGCGACTCTTCCGACGCAGCCGGCACGGCCGATGCCTCTGCCGCCCAGGACACCGCCCCCGCGACGCCGCAGCCGCCAGCGCCCGTGGCCTATCCGGGCACCTGCCCAGACCTGCAGTCCGGCAACGTGGAGATTACCGCCGCCGGCAACTCCAGGAACCTACAGCTCTATCTGCCAGCTGAGCCCAAGGGCGCCGGCGTGCTTTTTCTGTGGCACGGCCTGGGCGACAGCGCCAAGAACTTCGCCAGCGCCATGGGGGCCAAGAACTTGGCCGACCAGCTAGGGGTCATTGTCGCCGTCCCCAACTCCTGCTGCGCCTACCCTGTGCAAAAAGCCTGCTGCAATCAAGCGACGGGCTGGAATTTTGCCGGCGAATTTGACCGCGATCTCAGCCTGTTTGACGGTGTCATCAGCTGCCTAGACCAGCAACACGCCATTGACCGCACGCGGATCTACTCCTCCGGTTTTTCTGCCGGCGCGCTCTGGACCACCTTCTTGCTGATGAACCGCGGCGAGTATTTGGCGGCGGCCGGGCCCATGTCGGGCGGGGTCAATGGCTTTAACCCCTGGACGCCGACCAAGCGCGCCGTGCCGGTCATCGACACTTCTGGCGGCCCGACCGACACTTTTGGCGGCGGCATCATTGATTTTCAGGCGTCGACGGAAGAACTCAACAGCGAATTGCGCAAGGCCGGCCACTTTGTCGTGCATTGCCAGCACAACCTGGGCCACACCGTTCCCTCGGCGATGGCAAAGTTTGTCATGGAGTTCCTCGTCGCTCATCGCTGGGGCGAGTCGACTAGCCCCATGGCTGCCGGACTGCCGGCCAAGGCGCCCACCGGATGCAATATCGTGCCGTAATGTCAAAGTCTTTGCTCCTCTCTACCCTGGCTTCCGCGGCTTGTCTGGCCTCTTGCGCAGCTACCTTGCCGCCCCAGGCGATGCCCGGCATTTCGCCGCAGACGATCGGCCAACAGGGGGCGATGGCCGATGCGTCGCGGGCCTGGCGGCTGGGGTTTTACGCCAACCCGGCCGGCAATCCAGAGATCCTGCAAGTCGACACGGGGATCGGCGGCACCAAAGTGCTGGCCGCCCAGTGGACCACTGAGCTGGCCCGCGTGATGAATCTGGTGATTGGCCGCGCGGAATTGCTCGATGAACGCTTTAAAGAGGGCGCCCTGGAGGTTTTCTCTCACGAGATTGTCTACGGCGATATCGTGTACAAGTACCGGCCCCCGGCAGGCGGTCCGGACTTTGGCAAAGCGCGGGTCGCGACTCTGCGGCTGGCCCGGCTGAGCGCGGGCTCTACGACCGACGGCGTGCGCGCCAATGGCGTGCTAGAAGTGACGATGCCAGGGTTTGTGCGCATGTACGCCTGCGAAGTGATTGAGCCCAAGGACTGGATGGCCAAGCTGATGGGCTGTCTGGGCGCCAAGGTCGTGGGCGATCCGACCTTCTGGAAGGGCGCTGAAGCTGCCCAGTGATACCATTCGGGTTCCGTTGGCGCGCCTCAAGTCATTATTCCACCGACCAATTGTCTGTAGGGCAGGGCGGGCCTCTGGGCCATGACCCAGGCAAGGCCGCGGCTCTGCGGTCTGGGCGTCGCCGCGAGTTTGCTGCGGTGCGCTGGGCGATTTGCCGGGTATTGTAAGGGAAATCAGAGAGTTCTTCTGCTTCGGGCCTTCAGGCCTGACCGCAGCCAATGTGCCGCTGCGGTCAGGCCTGGGCCTCGAATTCTGCGCTACGGGACGTTGTGCATCACCTTGACGTCCAGGGTCTTGCCCGGGCCGTGGCAGAGGTTGCAGGTCTCGTAGTAGGTCATGTTGACCTGGTCGCGCTGCAGATTGACGTAGCCGCCGTTCTGCTTCATGTGCGCTGCGGCAACCGGCGTGTCGTGGCAGCTGTTGCAGGTCGCGGTGATGGGCGACGTGATGAGGTCGCTGGCGTTGGGCACGGTCTTGCGCACGTTAACCACCGCGGTGGTCGAAGCGTCGTTGCCGGTGGTGGTGCGCTGGGTCGACGGAAGCACAGCCGGGTTCATGTTGGTCGTGTAGGTGCCGGTCTTGTGGCAGCTCAGGCAGTTGCTCGCCTCGGACGGGAAGGTCACCTCAGAGAAATCATAGAAGAACACGCCGCTTGTGCCGCGGTCGCGGACAAACTCATAGGCGTTGGAGCGAGCGGCGCTGCCGTGGATCGCGTGAATCATGTCCTTGAAGTTATTGGAGGCTTCCGGCCAGCTCAGCGGATTGGCCGGGTCGAGGCCGGCGGCGATCATCTTGTCTTTTTCTACCTGCTTGAGGTTGGCCACATTGGCGCCGCGACCAGAGGTGCTGAGGTTGGGGTTGTGGCACATGACGCAGGTCAGGGTGTCGTAGACGCGGTTGCCGCCGTGGCCTTCAAACCACTCGTGGCAGTTGCCGCACTTGGCCGAGTCGACGATCTCGCGGCGCGCGGGGTCGCCCGTGACATTCTTGGAGGCGGCGACGGTGTGGCGGGCCAGAGAGACGCCGCTGGCGCCGTTCAGGTTGAGCTGGGTCCAGTAGCCCTGCAGCGCGACGCCGCGCATTGTAGAGCCCGCTGGCCACGCGTAGAGGGCATTGGTGACCTTGGCGGTGTAGAAGCCTTCTGCGTCGGGGCCGGTGACTTCTGCGGTCGGAGCGGTGGTGGTGACCATCGAAGCCAGGGAGATCGAATTAGGCTGGGCAGCGGCGCGACCGACGTTGTTCCAGTCGGCGGGGTTGGTCAGACCACCCTGGGGCACGGCGTACGGCAGCAGGAAGCTGGGGCCACCCGACAGATCCGCTTGGGGCGCCAGGATATTCATCGGCTTGGCGTCTTTGAGGATGCGGAAGGTGATGACGGGCAGGGTCGCGCCCGCCGTGCCAGCCGTGGAGGTCACGGCTTTGATTTCATACTTGAAGTTGTAGGCACCCTTGGGAGTCAGCGGGTTGTTCGGCGTGGCGTTCTCGCTGATGTGGTGCTCGTCGATCGCCTCCGGCGTGTGGCAAAGCGCGCAGGCCTTGTTGGTGGCCTGACCGCCCTGGTGCTTGGTCCAATCGACATTGGCGTGGCAGGCGCCGCAGGCTTCGCGGGTGGGGAACTTCTGCCAGTAATCGCCCTGCGGAGTCGACGGGTCGCCGCTGCTGTGGCACTTGCGGCAGTTGTTGAGGCCTTGCGGGTAGGTGACTTCGCCGAACTTGACGTTCAACAGCTGGTACTCAGGGGCGCCCTTAGAAAGCCGGAAGGCCGCCGAGTGGATGCCGTGGATCATCTGCTGCATGTCGAGCGAGGTGCCGGTGACGGCGTCCATGGACTCGGCGTTGTGGCAAGTGACGCAATACTTGATTTCGTAACGCGAACCGTGGGCAACCAGCTTGTCATGGCACTCATTGCACGACGCGGTGGCGT
Organism: Myxococcota bacterium; assembly: GCA_044347905.1. GTDB lineage: Bacteria > Myxococcota_A > UBA9042 > UBA9042 > UBA9042 > SXRM01. The sequence goes on along the minus strand of JBIKTV010000145.1, from coordinate 620 downwards.
TGACATCTTTCTGCTTGGGCGCGCCGCCAGCCGGCACCCAGTCATACAGGGCATTCTGGAACGGCATCGCCACGCCGCCAAAAGTACCGGACACTTGCACGGACAGGCGGTGGGTCAGGGTCGGCTCGTACGGGATCGGCGCGGCCGTCACTGGATCCACAACGGCGCCCAAATCAAAGCTGAACGTGTAGTTGTAGCTGCCGTCGCCGTTGTCGACCAACACGCCGATGCGATCGCTGGTGGCCTGGGTGGCCTTGACCGCCGTGCCGCCCGCGGGCGTGTAGGTGGCTACGCGGTTGACGTAGCTCTTCCACATCTCTGGGTTGCCGGAATTGGCCGCTGGGGGCACCAGCTTGGCCAAACCGACGCGGACGTTGCCCGAAGTGCCGCCCTTGAGGCCGGTGAGACCGCGACCAAACAGGTCCTTGACGACGATCTTTACGGTCGCCTTGCCGGACATGCTGACCGGCACGACCGTAGTGGTCAGGGCCGTCGGCATTTCAACGTTGATATTGAATACCTGGGCGGCATTGAGCCCGGTCTTGCCGTCGTTGATGGTGACGCTGGTGCCGTCGTCGCAGCTCAGGGTCTTGGTGCCGTTGCCGTTGTCCTTGACGCTG
>JBIKTV010000144.1:0-12373 GCA_044347905.1 Myxococcota bacterium | reverse complement strand
GGCGCCTACTTCAAGGACGTCAGCGGGTGGGAAGGCGCCGATTGGTACGCAGGCCATGGCGAGCAAGCCAAGGTCGAGCGGCAGTCGTGGGGACGCGAGCCGTGGTTCGCCGCCTGGCAAGCAGAGCACGAAGCCGCACGCAACGATGTGATCCTCATGGACATGTCCTTTATGAGCAAGTTCCGGGTCGAGGGCCGCGACGCAGGCAAGCTGCTGAACTGGCTGTCCACCAACGATGTCGACGGCGCCGCAGGGCAGATCACCTACACGCAATGGCTCAACGAGCGCGGCAAGCTGGAGGCCGACCTCACGGTCACCAAACTCGGCGACGAGCAATTCTTTGTCGTGGCCACCGACACGATGCATCGCCACGTAGAGACCTGGATGCAGCGCCACATCGGCGACCAGAACGCGTTTGTCCAAGATGTCACCAGCGCCTACGCCCAGATCAACGTACAGGGACCCAAGTCCAGGCAGCTGCTACAGAAGCTCACAAGCGCGGATCTGTCGAATGAGGCGTTTCCCTTCCGTGCGGCGCGCGAAATCGACATCGGTTTTGCCCGGGCGCTGTGCGTGCGCATCACCTATTTGGGCGAGTTGGGCTATGAACTCTACGTGCCGGCGGAGCAAGCCGGGCATGTGTACGACAAGATCGTCGAGGCTGGTCCGCAATTCTCCTTGCGCCACGCTGGCCTCAAGGCCCTTGGCAGCCTGCGGATGGAGAAAGGCTACCGCGACTACGGCCACGATCTGGACAACACGGACGACTCGCTGGAGACGGGTCTCGGCTTCTGCCTGGACTTCAACAAGCCCAACGGGTTTCTTGGACGCGAGGCGATCTTGGCCAAGAAGCAGGCGGGGACGCCCAAGCGCCGCCTAGCCCAGGTGCTGGTTCAGGACCCAAACCCTCTGCTTTTTCACGCTGAAGTCCTGTGGTGCAATGGCCAGCGTGCGGGGTATGTGCGCTCGGCGTCGTATGGTTGGAGCCTGGGCGGCGCGGTCGGCTTGGCCATGATCGAGGGCCTGACCCCGGAAAACGCCGCGGCGCTGGACCAGCGCTGGATCGACCAGCAGAGTTGGCAGATCGAAGTGGCGAACAAGCGCTACCCCGCGCGGGTGTCGCTGCGGCCGCTGCTGGATCCAGACAATAAGAAAATCAAGGGCTAGACAAATCCCTCGGTCCCTACTCTTCCCTACTCTTCCCTACTCTTCCTTACCCTCCCTCAGGAGCGCCGCGATGAATCTCAAGATGATGGGCACCCTGGTCGTCTTCGCCAGCCTGGCCGCAAGCTCCGCCCGCGCCAGCAGCTGCGAGTCGATCCGCGATTCGGACGCGCGCAACCACTGCCGCGCCGTCGACAAGGGCGACAAGTCCGCGTGCGAATCCATCCGCGACAGCGACAAGCGCAACTATTGCCGCGCAGAAGCCAGCGGCGAGAAGTCCGCCTGCGAATCCATTCGCGACAGCAACTTGCGCAACCAGTGCCGCGGGGTCGCGGGGGGCAAGTCGGGCAGCTCGGCGTGCGAGTCGATCAGCGACAGCGACGCGCGCAACCACTGCCGCGCGGTGGCCAAACGCGATAAGTCTGCGTGCGAATCGATCCGCGACAGCGACAAGCGCAACTACTGCCGGGGCGTGGCCGGCGGCGGCAAGTCCGCGTGCGAGTCGATCCGCGACAGCGACCTGCGCAACCGCTGCCGCGCTGAAGCCCGGTGAGGCATCGAGATAGGGAGGTCCATTGAGTCCCACCCCAGAATCGTCGGCCGTTGCAGGGCAATTCGACGCGATCGTCATCGGCGGCGGCTTTGGCGGCCTTGGCGCTGCGCTGACGCTGGCTGAGCAAGGCCAGAAGGTCTGCTTGGTGGAACGCCTGGATTACCTTGGCGGTTGTGCCGGCACCTTCACCCGCCAGGGCCTGCGCTACGAGGCTGGAGCGACCCTGGCGGCCGGCCTGGCACCTGGCCAGTTGTTCGCTGGCTGGATCGAGCGGCACCGCCTGCAACTGGCGCTTGAGCCGCTGGATCCCGTGGTTGAGCTGCGCGGCCCGGGTGTGCAATTTGCCGTTCCCGCCTCGCGGCAGGCCCTGGTTGAGCTGCTGCAACAGCGCAACCCTGCCAATTCCCAGCAGATCAAACGCTTTTTTGAGCTTCAGCGGCAGATTGCCGACGCACTGTGGGCCGTGCTGGACGACCCCGCGCTCTTGCCGCCGCTCACGCCGCGCTCCCTGGGCCGCCACGCCCTCCGCGTGCCGCGGTACTTGCCCCTTCTGCGTTGGATCGGCCGGACCTTGGGCTCAGTGCTTGCCCACTGTGGGGTGGACAGCGTGGCCGATGTTGCGCTTCTGTGCGACACAGCGTGCCAGATCACCGTTCAATGCCGGGCTAGCGAAGCCGAGGCGCCGATCGCCCTGGCCACGCTGGACTACTGGTTTCGCGGCGCCGCCCACGTGGTCGGAGGGATGGGCGCGCTGGCCGGGCAACTCGGCACCGCCATTGAACAGAGCGGCGGAGAGGTGCGCTTGCGCCAGCCGGCTGTGGCACTGGAACGCTGTGAGGCGGGCTGGCAGGTGCGGCTTCGCCACGAAATTCTCCAGGCTCCACGCATATTTGCCAATCTCCTGCCCGATGCGCTGGTGCCCCTGCTGCGCAACGCGGACGACCTGAAAGCCCCGCTGACGCGCCTGGAGCGCAAACTAGACGACAGCTGGACCACCTGTGTGTTGTACCTGCTGCTGCGTCCGCCCAAAGACAGCGGCGACGGCGCCCACCATCTAGACTTAACCAGCGATCTCAGCGATTTAACCATGGGCCACCATGTGTTCCTGTCGGTCTCCTCCGCCGCCGACGCCAAGGCGCCCGAGGGGATGCGCACCGCGATTCTCTCTACCCATGTGCCTCTCAAGACATGGCTTTCTGCCACGCCGCAGCAGCAGGCCCTCCTGGTGGACCAGGTGTACGCGCAGATGCTCCAGACCCTGGGCGACCAAGCTCCGGAATGGCGCGCCGCGGTGGTCTCTTCCCTCAGCGGTTCGCCGCGCACTTGGCAGCGCTTTACCGGCCGCCCCTCAGGCAAAGTCGGCGGGGTGCCGCGCCGCGCCGGTCTGCACAACTACCTCGACCTCGGCCCCTGTCAGCTCGCACCCGGGCTATATCTGGTTGGCGACACAGTGTTTCCCGGCCAGAGCGCCCTGGCGACAGCGCTCGGTGGCCAGCGGGCGGCGATCCACTCCCTGGGCTGAGTAGGCAGCGAGGGTCTTGTCCGGGCACCGCCGTTTGGAGCCGCTGGACAAGACCGATCATCTTGTCCGATGAGGGACTGGAGCGCATCGGCTGCCCAAGGCCCTGCCCGTCAGGGGTTCTCAGCGCCGCTGTTGCCAATCCGTGACGCCGACCGTAAGGGCCACGGCAAGAACGACTCAACCAAAGTCCTTGCGCGAACCCCAGGGCCGGGTCAGGTCGCCGTGGTCCTTCTGCTGGGTGGGCCGCCAAGCTCGCGGGCCGAGCCCGACTCGCGGCGGCGGACGAAGCGATCGACTAAATTTTGCCGGGACCCTAACCCGTCAGTTGACCAGCGCCGGAGCCGCGGCGTAGCCTGCAGCCAACGCACGCTGGGTGCGCCTAGCGCCTTGGCCACCGTTGGCGCCCGCACCGGCGACTCTTTGCTATGGGATTGCCATGAGCCCCCTCGGCCCGCCCCTTCCAGTGCCCCTCAGCAGCCTTTTTCTTCCGGCGGAGCGATCGTCGCCAGAAGAAATTCAGCGGCAACTCGACGCGTTTACCGGGCATCCGCTCGCGGAGACCCTTCTCGACGCCGGCCTTGGCTTTGCCATGGTGCTCAACCGCCATCGCCAGGTCGTCCACCTCAACCAGAGCTTCCGCGACTATTTGCGCGACCACGGCGGTGCCCTGGAGGCTGGTCAACGGCCCGGCGAGCTGCTCCACTGCGCCCAGGCGGACAAAAACGCGGGCGGCTGTGGCACTAGCGAGGCCTGCCAATGCTGCGGCGCGGCCCATAGCATCGCGGCCGGCTTGAGTGGCCGCACCCATGTCGCGGAATGCCGCATTCAGACTCAGCAATCTGGAGACGATCTGACCCTGATGGTCAAGGGCACGCCGCTCGAATTGGCCGGCGAGCGTTTTGTGGTCCTCTCCGCCATGGACATCTCGCACGAGAAGCGCCGCCGCGCCCTAGAGCGGGTCTTCTTCCACGACATCCTCAATACAGCTGGCAGTATCAACGGGTTGGCCGAGCTTATCCGCGTCGACCCGGGCGAAGAGGTCGCGCGAACCTATGCCCCGCTGATGGTCGCCGCGTCCCACTCGCTGCTGGATGACATCGCCGCCCAGCGCGACCTCGCCGCCGCTGAGAGCGATGAACTACTGGTCCGGCCAACGGTTTTCCGCACAGATCCCCTGCTGCGCGAACTGTCGGCGGCGTGCAATGCCCACGTGGTCGGCCAAGGCCGCTTCGTCGAGGTGACGGCCGACAGTGAGAACCTCCTGCTCATGACCGACCGGGCCCTGCTCATGCGCGTCCTGGCCAATTTGCTCAAGAATGCCTTGGAGGCTGAGCCCAGGGGCAGTACGGTGTCGATTCGCTCGATGCGTCAGGGGCGCCGGGGCGTATTTGAAGTCCACAACCCGTCAGCAATGCCGCGTAGCGTGCAACTGCAGATTTTCCAAAGGTCATTTTCAACCAAGGGCAAAGAGCGCGGCTTGGGGACCTACAGCATCCGCCTGCTGTCCGAGCGGTATTTGGGCGGCAGCGTGTCGTTTACCTCAACGGCTCAGGACGGCACGCGCTTCCGCGTCGAGTATCCGCTGGGCGTCGAACCGTAGCGCTTGCCGATCACCCCTGAGGCGAGGAACCAGCACCGCAGGCTCGCCTTTGCGCTGAGGTGGCAACTGCAGCGCCCGAGCGGTACACTCCTCCGCTGCCCTGCTTAGCTAGCGGTGGGCCGGAGAATCGATGCGCATCCCCTTGTTGATAAGCCTATATGTCCGCACAGTCATCCTCATCGCCAGTGCGTCGACGATTGGCGCTTGTGGTGCAAGCCCTGCACCCGCCGGCAGTTCCGTCTCCAGCTCCGCCGACGCGCTGGGCGACAGCAGCAGCGACAGTGGCAGCGACGGCGGCAGCGATACCGGCGGCGACATCGCCAAAGACGCGGGAGCGGCCGGGCAGTTAAGCAAAGACATCAACGCGTTCTGCGACCCCTGGGCCACCTGGGCCTGCGATCGCGCCATGCCGTGCGGCTGCTCGACGCCCAAGAATGGCCCGCTGTCCAAGGCGATTTGCGCCACCACCATGAAGGCGACGTGTGCCAAAGACATGGCCGCGGTCGGCGGCGCCATCGCCCAGGGCATCGCGGCGATCGACACCGCCCAGGTCGGCGCGTGCATCGCTTGGCTCGACCAGCAGTTGCCCGCGTGCGTCGTCGGCGGACTCAAGGCCATGGGGCCCGGCCCTTGCCGGCAATGGCTTGTGCAAATCCCTGGATCCTCTGGACAATGCCAGGAGAGCAACCTGCGCTGCGCCGACGGCAGCGCCTGCACCAGCGGCCAATGCGGCGGAACCCTGCAAGAGCTCGGCGGTTCCTGCAGCGGAGCGAGCCAGTGCAAATCGCTTGCCTGCCAGGCGACCAGCGCAACATGCGTCGCCCCCAAGGGTTTTGGCGACAGCTGCAGCGGTGAGGACGAGTGCCCCCTGCTCAGCACCTGTGCCCAAGGCAAATGCACCACGCCGGGCAAGCAGGGCCAAGCCTGCACCGCGACAGACGATTGCGCCCCCATGCTCGCGTGCACCGCCGGAAAGTGCGCCCCGGCGGCCAAAACCTGTGACGCCAAAAGCGACTGCGGTGCGGGCGGCAGCTGCTTGGGCGAGGTTTTCAACAGCTGCCAAGCCAAGTTCCAGGTGGGTCACCCCTGCAGCCAGGACAGCCAATGCGGCGGATCGACGTGGTGCGACCCCGCCAGCCAGAAATGCGCGGCCCTGCCCGCCAGCGGCTCACCTTGCGCCAACGGCGTGCTCTGCGGCCCCGGCTTGGGCTGCAACAGCGAGACGAGCATCTGCGAGCCCCTGCCCGGCGACGGAAAACCCTGCGCCATGGGCGAGTTTGGCCCCATGCTCTGCGCCGCCGGGCTGGTGTGCAAGGCCGACGCGTTTGTCTGCGCCGCGCCGCCGGCCGAAGGAGCGCCGTGCAACGCCCACGCCAACTGCAGCCCCAGTGCGGGCAAAGACGCCGGGTCGTTGGTCTGCGCCTTTGGCCCCACCGGCAGCAGCTGTGTCTCGCCCAAGCCCGTGGGCGCCAAATGCGAAAACGACATCTGCCAAGCGGGTTTGTTCTGCGACTACAAGAGCAACAGCTGCGCGAGCGTGGTCGCGACGGGCGGCAAATGCAGCGCTGGCAATGAGTGCGGCGCGCAAGGCTCCTGCGTGCCAGACGAACAGGGCCAGCTGCGCTGCGTGCCGATGCCCAAAGCCGGCGAGGCCTGCCTGTTTGACTGCAGTGAAGGGCTGTTTTGCGACAAGGGCATGAAGAACAGCACCTGCCAAGCCCAGGTCTGCCAGCTGTTCTACCAAATCAACTGATTCGAATTAAGCCCCAACTACAGAGAGTTGGAGTTGACAACCCAGCGCCCATCCCACTTGACCAGCTCGATCGGCCGCGGCATGGCGTCGGTGTTCTTGTAGTCCTTGATGTAGAGCTTCACCTTGGTTTCGCTGAGGTTCTGGCGGCGCTCGACGGTAAAGCTCGGCTTCTTGGGGTCGGGCACGTACCAGCTGGCCTGGCGCGAAAAGCGCTTCCATTCATAGCGCATCAGCTGCGACTTCTGCTCGGCGGTGCTGCGGCGGTCGGGGTGCACTTCAGCCAAATAGCGCTCAAAGCTGCCATCCATGCCGGCCTGCAGAAAGCGCAGCACCAGCGCCTCCACGGTATCGGCCTTGGCGTCTTCAACGTGCTGATCCCCGGTGCCGCTGCCCGGACCTGCCACGGCGGCAAAGGCGGGCGCCGCATAGGCGCTCAGGGCAAGAGAAACCGCGGTCAACAGGGCAAACAAGCGCATGGCGGGCTCCAAAGAGGCGGCAGCAGGGCCGGCAGAAAGGTGCGGCAAGAGTTGCCGATAGCACTGCAACGCGCAAGCCCGCCCCGGCATTCGCTCCTGCCCACGCACCGGCCCTCAGCTGAGGTCTAGGAGCCCCCTTCAGCGCGGCGCGCCGGGCTTGCCTTCTAGCTCGTCCGCCAGGAACCCCGCGTCGTAGACCTTGCGCATGGCTTCTAGCAGACCGCGGGCATGCACCCAAACGGCGCGGTTCTGGCGGGCGTCAAACCAGAACTGCCCGGCCAAGCTCTGGAGATTGCCGTCAAAAATCAGGCCCACCAGCTTGCCGCGGCGATCGACCACCGGACTGCCTGAATTGCCGCCGATAATGTCATTGGTCGAGGCGACGTTGAACAGCACAGCCGGATCCACCTTGCTGCGAGCGGCCTTCCACTTGGGCGGCAAGCTCCAGGGAAACTGATCGCCGGCTTTGTCGCTGCGCGCGTACAGGCCGCCCAGGGTGGTGTGCGGCGCAACTGCCGTGCCGTCATCCTCTTGATACCCCGCGACTTTTCCGGCAGACAGCCGCAAGGTGAAGGTCGCGTCGGGCGCCTGGTTCTGGCCGTGCTTGGCAAAAGCCGCCTTGGCCAGGGCCGCGTGGCTCAGCTTCACCGGACCTTCGACCGCATCCTCAAACTGTTTGCGCACCTTGCGCGCTTCCGGGTCCAGCAAGCGGGCCAGGGCCAACAGCGGATCCTGACTCGCCTGCAGGGCCTTGGGATCGGCAGAAAGTCTTTTGCGCTCAGAGACATCAGCCAGCTTGCACCCGGCCACCAGCTCGCGGGCGCGCTCCGCCGGGGTCTTGCCGGCCAGCACCTGCTGCCAAAGCGCGTCGTCTTTGCCCAGCAGCTGCTGCACGTGGCCCAACTGTGCGGCCAGCAAGGCTTCTTCCAGCTCTGGATAAATCGGCGCCGGCGAATACAGCGCCAGTTCGACCGAAGCGAGATTGGAGCCGCGGAACTCGCGCAGGCGCTGGTCGTCCGGCAGGGTCTTTTCATGGCTCAGCCGCAGCAGCCCGCGGGCGATGCCCAAGAGCTTGGAGTGCAGGGTCACCTGCTCCAGCACCCGCAGCCGCGCCCAAGAATGCCTAAGGATCGCCTGGCTTTTGGCGATGTCGTCCACGGCGCGCTTGGCCTGCGGGGCCTCGACCAGCGCCGCCTCCTGCTTCTGCCGGCGGGCCAGCTGATCGCGATCCTGCACCGCCTTGAGATAGCCGCCCAGGGCCTTGAGGCCGTTGCCCACGCCGTGGCGCATCGACTGGACCTGGCGGGCATGCTCAGGCGAGCGCTTGGCATAAACCTCCAGTGTTTCATGGAGATTGGCCAGCTCTGCCAGCCGCCCGGGGTAGATCACGTCGCGCATCACCTCCAGCTCGGCGACCGTCAGCAGCCGCGAAGTGCCACCCGGATGCCCACTAGTGAACACCGCCTCGCCGTCCTGGCCGCCTTGGGGATTCCACTCCAGAAAATGCTTGGGCCGCACGGGCTTGCCGTCTTCATAGGCGCGAAACACCGCCGCATCGTAGTCGTAGCGCGGAAAGGTAAAGTTGTCCGGATCGCCGCCAAAGAACGCGGCCTGGCCTTCTGGGGCAAACACCAGGCGCACATCCGTGTATTTCTTGTACTTATACAGGTCGTACAGGCCGCCCGCGTACAGGGTCACCACATCACAGCGCTGACCGCTCTGCTGGGCGCAGTCCTTTTCGATGCGGGTCATCGCCGCCTTGAGCGCCGCGTTGGCTTGGGCCGGCGTCATGGACTCTTGCACGGCGCCCTGGACCTGGGCCGTGACATCGTCGATGCTGGTCAGAACATTTAGCTCAAGATCCGGGCACTTCTGCTCATCGTCTGGCTGGCGGGCCACAAAGCCCTGGGCGTAGTAGTCCTTGCCGGGACCGCTGAGCTTTTGGATGCAGTCCGCGCCTACATGGTGGTTGGTCAGCACAAGGCCGCTCGCAGCGACAAACGAGCCCGACCCGCCGGTGTTAAAGCGAATGGAGCTGAGGCGCACGTGGTCGAGCCAAGCGCGGTCAGGGGCAAAACCCACAGCCTTTTTCATGGCTTGTTCGGGGATGCGGTTGAACGGCCACATGCCCTCATCGGCCTGAACGGGCCCGGCGATCAAGCTGGAGAGGGCGGCGGCGGACACAAGAACGGCAGAGGTGCGGTTTTTTTGCATGGCGCGGAGGCTAGCCTGCCGGTGCCGCAGCGATCAAGCATCCGTGGCGAAAAAGCCCGCTCTGGCAGGCGAATCTAGTCCCCCAAACCCGAAATTCGCAGCGGGTTCGTCGAGGGGCCATCGCACGGGTTTGGGGTATTCCTGCTGGGTCTTTTTTCGTACATCGAACTCGAAATCCCTGACAACTCGCGGCAAACTTGGGGTTCGATGTACTAGCTCCCGCCGGCCACCGTGACGCCCTCAAAAACCAGCGTGGGCGTGCGAAGGGCGGAGTACGGGTACGGGTCGTTGCCCACCGCCACCAGCCGTTGCCAGAATTCCATGTGGTTGCCGGCGATGTTCATCTCTGCCAAGGGCTCCGCGATCTGGCCGTTGCGAATGGCGAATCCCTGGATGCCAAACGAGAAATCCCCCGTTGTGCCGTTGGAATTGCCGCCCAGAAAGCCGGTGACCAGCACGCCGTCGCCCACCTGAGCCAGCAGCCCCGGCTGGTCGAGATTGCCCAAGGTCCACGCGAGGTTAGATGCGCCGCCGCTGGTGGGGCTGCGGCCCAACTTGCTGCCGTAATACGTGTCGATATACAGACCGCGCTGGAAACCGCGCTCAAACAGGGGCATTTTCTGAGCCGCGACGCCCTCGCTGTCAAACAGCCGCGATCCCAGGCCGCGCACCACCAGCGGATCATCCACCAGATCAAGCAGATCGGAGCCGACCTTGCTGCCCTCGCGGCCCTGAAAGAACGAGCGCTGTTGCTGCAGCGCCGCCCCACTCAGCGGCCCCAGCAGCGACGACAGCATGCGCCCGGCGACGCGGTGATCGATGACGATAGTTCCCGTGGCGGTGGGCGGCTTTTTGGCACCGATGCGCGCCAGCGTGCGGCGGGAAGCGCTGCGACCGACCTCTAGGAAATCCCCAAGATCGCTGCGAAAACGCCCGCCTCGATAGTCGCCACCTTCTGGGCGACGGCCATCGGGGTCGAGCACGCTGACCTCGCCCGACCACCAGAACGACGTGCCGCGGCGCCAGCCAGAAAAGCCTTGAGAGTCGCAGCGATAGACCTCGCTCTGGCTGTCGGAGACGCCGCTAGACACGCTCAGGATGCGGCCGTCTGGGTCCTGGCTGCGCGCGGCACTCTCGATCGCCTCGGCGATGTGCTTGCGTTCCACGGCGCTGAGCTCGGCGTAGCTGGGATCGGCCAGCTGCAGGCCGCAGGCGTCGGGCGAGAGCGCCACCTCAGGCTTGGCATAGCGCAACGGATCCGCGAGCTTACGGTGCGGATCGGCGCTGAGGGCCCGGGTCATCTCCACCGCATCGGCCAAAAACGCCGCCACCGCCTCGCGCCGGGTATCGCTGGTCGCCACCGCGGCGTAACGGCCGTCGACATACAATTCGACCGACAGACCGCGCGACCCAGCCTCCGTCAGCCGCTCTAACTTGCCATCGCGCCACGCAACTTCGACCTCGCGGACGTGATTGGCGGCAGCCGCAGCGGCCTGAGCGCCGAGCTGTTGGGCGGTCGCCACGGCGTATTGCGCCAAATCCTGCACTGGTTGTGAATTTGCCACGGTCCCCTCGCGCTACTGCTAAAAGGTCAGCGTCCACCGACTGTCATCGACTTGACCCGCACGGTCGGGATGCCCTGGCTCACCGGCACCGATTGGCCGTCTTTGCCACAAGTCCAGCCGCCTTCATCGATCTGCAGGTCGTCGGCCACCATGTCGACCTGTTCCAGCACCTTGGGGCCATTGCCGATGAGGTTGACGTCCTTGATCGGCCGGGTGAGCTTACCATTCTCTATGAGATACCCGCACTTGACATAGAAAGTGAAGTCGCCCGCGCCGATCTGCACCTGGCCGTTGCCAAAGTGATCGCAGTAGATGCCGCGCTCGACCGAGGCGATGATCTCCTCTTTGCGGTGCGGGCCGCCCAGCATGTAGGTCGATCGCATGCGCGGCAGCGGCGGGTGGCGAAACGACTCGCGGCGGCCATTGCCTGTGGGGGTCACGCCGTAGAAGCGCGCCGACATCTCGTCGTGCAAATAGCCTTGCAGCACGCCGTCTTGCACGAGCACTGTCCGGCCGGCCTGGTTGCCTTCGTCGTCGATGTTGATGGCGCCGCGCTGGTGCATGCCGGTGGCGTCGTCGACCAGGGTGACGAGCGGCGAGGCAATGGCTTTGCCCAAGCGATCCGCGTAGATCGACACGCCCTTGCGGTTAAAGTCCGCCTCCAGGCCGTGGCCAATGGCCTCGTGCAGCAGGATCCCAGAAGAGCCGGCGCCCAACACCACCGGCATCTCGCCCGCGGGCGGCTGGCTCGCCTCAAACTGCACGGTGGTGCGCTCGACCGATTCGCGCAGCAGCCGCTCCAGCCGCTCTGGGGTGTAGTAGGAAATATCGTGGCGGGCCGCGACGTTGCTGTACCCCGACTCGCGCCGGCCGTCTTGCTCGGCCACGCACGACACCCCCAGCCGCGTCATCGGCTGCACGTCAAAGGCCAGGCGTCCGTCACTGCTGGCGATCAACACAGCGCCGGTGTCGTCGCCAAAACTCAGCGAAACCTTCTTGATTCTGGGATCCAGGGCAAAAGCGCGCCTCTCCAAGTCCTGCAGCAGGGGCAGCTTCTCCGCCGTCGTCACACTGGGCCACGGCCGGGCAATCGGGTAGCGATCCGCGACCGGCTGGCTGCGCAATTCCACTGGCGCCACAGAGGCTTGGCCATCGGCAATCGCCGCCGCAGTCTGGGCCGCCCGCACCACCGCCGCCAGCGTCAGGTCTTCTGTGTACGCGTAGCCGGTCTGGTCGCCGCGCACCACCCGCACGCCCACGCCCAGGTCGATGCCGGCATACGCGCGGTTGACGGCGCCGTCCTCTAGCCCCAGCGAACGGCCGACGCGGTGCTCAAAGTACAGGTCGGCAAACTCGCCGCCGCGGGCCATGGCCGCAGAAAGCGCTTGGCGCACAAGCCCTTCATCCACGCCAAAGGCAGAGAAGTAGGCGATTCCTGGGTGGGACATCAGGCTTCCTTTGCGACGGCAGGCAACGACCGCGGCTGTGCATGTAAAGGTCGGCTGCGCTGCTTGTCAATTCCGCGG
>JBIKTV010000566.1:0-3671 GCA_044347905.1 Myxococcota bacterium | reverse complement strand
AGCTGTAGCCCGATGACGGCGGCACCGCGCTCGCGGGTCCACTGATACCCCACGGCAGACAAGAGGCCGATAGCGCCGAGCCAAAGCAGCGTGCTTGGGGCAGAAAGCAGAGAAAATACCAGGGCCCAGCCCGATGCAACTACGTAAATGACCGCGGCCACCCGCGCGCCCCAGGGCAAGCGACCGCGCATGCGCACGGCCAAGGCCGCCACGGCGATCAGGCTGGTCAAGGTCAGAATCGAGCCGGCGTTGTTGAGCAACACGGAGAATTGCTGAGTCGCCATCAGGAAAATCGCCACGCCGGACTGAAGCAGGACAGAAAACAGCGGCGGCGCACCGCTGCGAGCGGCCAGCTGGCGCGGCAGAAAACCGTCCCCGGCCATCGCCGAATAGACCCGCGGACCGACCAGGGTCATGGCCGACAGCGACGACACCAGCGCTACCAGCACCACCGACGACATGGCGACCGCGCCTGTCTCGCCAAGCAAATGCTGTAACACAACGTGGCCCAAGGTCAATTTCTCATCCTCGGTCTTTACGCGCGCCAAGTCGGCCGGCGACAGATTGGCCACCAGCACCCAGTTGACCGCGAGGTAGAGGCCGATGACCAGCAGCGTGCCCACGGCCATGGCGCGGCGGACATCGCGTTTGGGGTCGCGAAATTCGTCGGCTACGTAGACCACGGCGTTCCAGCCGCTGTAGCAAAATCCAATAAAGACCAAGGAATTAAAGAACGCGGCCCAAGTGCCTGCCAGGGTCGCTGGCGCGGCGGGGGCGGTCCAAGTGGGCAGATCGCGGGCGCCCATCCACAGGCCAAAGCCGACAAAGGCCGTGAGCAACACCGCTTTGACGCCCACAAGCAGGTCCTGGGCCAGCGCTGAGGTCTTGAGGTGAAAGGCGTGGGCCGCGGTGACCAAGACCACGCAAGCCACGCCAGCCAGCTGGGCATCTGCGCCCGTGAGCACGTTGAGGTAGGCACCCGCGGCGAGTCCGGCCATCGCCACTGGCGCAGAAAACCCAATGAGCAGCGAGGTCCAGCCGGCCATGACCCCGGCGAAGGGGTGCAGCAGCTGCGAGAGGTAGCGGTATTCTCCGCCCGATCCCGGGATTTCCTCGGCCATCGCCGCATAGACGCGAGCACCGGCCAGGGCAATCGCCCCGCCCACGGCCCACGCGGCCAGGATCCACAGCGGCCCCAAGGTGTCCGCCATAAAGCCGGCGGTGGTGAGCACGCCGGAGCCGACCATGTTGGCGATGACGAGGCCTACGCCCGTCCACAGGCCGTAGTGGCCAAGCCGCGAACGCTGGGACGCGGGAGCGATCGGAATGGGCGAATCGGACACGGTCGACCTGATGCCGGCAGGAGCCTGGGCAGAGCGCGCATTGTGGCAGGGCTGGCGCGACCGGCAAAAAACCTGCGCTGTCGGTCGCCGCAACGGCCGCGGGATTGTCCGTGGCGGCAGCCAGGGGGTCAAGCAGAAACGCCCACCGGCTCTTGATGTGCTTCTAAAACCGCCGGCTCTCCTCTATGCTCCGCCTCCGCCCGGCGCTCCGGGACACGAGAATCCCCATGAGCTACCTGACCAAACTCCTGCTCTGTTGCGCGGTTGTATGGACCGGACAACTGTTTGCCGCTGCCCCGGCGGGCGCCCAAGTCGCCGCCTTGCCGGCAGAGTGGAAGACCGCCCTCGACAAAGTGCTACCCGACCCGCCGCCCAAACAATTGGCCGCCGACGCGCACTTTGTAATCTCCGATGAGCGCGCCCATTACCTGTTTGAGCCCGCCACCAAGGGCCTGGGCGGCGTGCTGCTGGGCGTGGGCACCGACCCCAACTACCTGATCGCAGGATGGATGGGCGCGGAGCTCATGCTGATCGTCGACTTTGACCAAGTGGTCGCCGATGTCCACGCGCTGTACGCCCTGGCGTTCAAGGAAGCGGCCGACGCGGAGGCCTTTGTGTCGCTCTGGTCGGCCAAGAACACCGGCAAGTTTCAAGGCCTCATCGAAGCGGGCGCCCCGGACAAGGCCGCCAAGAAGCGCTGGCTGGGCGCGTACAAGATGTCGCGCGGCCTGATTGCCGAGCGCCTAGGAGCCCTCAAGCGCACCTATCGCGACAAGAAGGTGGCGACATTCCTAAGCGATCCTGCGCAGTACCAGCACGTGCGCGCGCTGGTTCAGCAGGGCCGGGTTTGGGCTTGGCGCGGCGACCTGACCGCCGACAAGACCATGGTGGGGGTCCAGCAGGCCTTGGGCGAGATCGGTCAGAAAGTCAAGGTGTTCTACATCACCAACGCCGAGGCGTACTTCCCCTACACCAAGCAAGCGCGCAAGAACCTGAGGGATCTGCCGTATGCCGACGATTCCATGGTCTTGCGCACCCAGGGGCGCCCGGACAAGACGGAGGAAATCGCCGACCACCACTACAGCTACTACCTGCAGAAGGGCCCGGACTTTAAGGCTTGGCTGGAGCGCGCGAGCACCACCAGCGCCAAGACCATCGGCCGCAACCGCAAGGCGACCAAGATCCAAGGCCTGTTTACCCTGCCCGCGCCGCCGCCGCCCAAGGTAAAGAAGACCAAATGATCACTCGCATTTTTCAATGGCTCCCGCAGATCGCTGTGGCGCTGGCGCTGAGCCTGGCGGGCAGTCCTTGGGCCTTTGGCCAGGTTGGCGGCCCCCCTGCGGCGTTGCCGTGTGCCCAAGCGCCTGCGGACATGGCCTGCGTTCCGGCCGGCGAGTTCATCCGAGGGAGCGACAGCGGGCCCAAGAATGCCCGGCCCGCGGAGAAGATCTGGCTGCAGACGTTCTACATGGACCTCTACGAGGTCACGTTTGCCCAATACAAAGCCTGCGAAAAAAAGGGGAAATGCCCCAAGGCCGGGCCCAAGTACAGCGACTACAACCGCGCCAAGCAGCCGATCACAGGGGTGTCCTGGTATGACGCGGTCGCGTACTGCAAGGCCCAGGGCAAGCAGTTGCCCAGCGAGGCGCAGTGGGAAAAAGCCGCCCGCGGCACCGAAGGGGCGACGTTTCCGTGGGGCGACGACGCCGTGACGTGCAAGCGGGCGATCATCATGGACGCCAGCGGCCGCAGCTGCGGGGTCAAAAAGCGCTTTAGCCAGCCGGAGAAAGGCAGGGTCTTGGAGATCGGCTTGCGCCCGGCAGGGGTCTACGGGCTCTTTGACATGAGCGGCAACTCATGGGAGTGGGTAGCGGATTGGTATAGCTCCAGCTATGCCAAATGCGGCGAGGCGTGCCGCGGAGTGGAGCCGCTGGGCCCCTGCGGGGGAGCGGCAAAGTGCCCGGGCCACCACCAGAAAATTGTCCGCGGCGGCAGCTGGTATTGGCCGGCCGAGTACGCAACGGCGTACTACCGCAGGCCCCATGAGCCCGACAATGAGCCCTTTCACCATTTTGGCTTTCGCTGTGCGGCGACGCTGGAGCAGGCCAAGGGTATTTTGCGGCCGTAAATGCGCTTTCGTGGCGAGGGGATCGGGGGTGATCTCTTGGCGGAAGAGGTGCCGCCCTCCGGGCGAGAGGGGAATTGGCTTTTCATTACTTGTGTTTTGCAAAGGGTGAACCATAGGGAACGTGGGGGCGTTCCGCCCCCGACCTCCCTAATGTTTCCCCCTCTGCACTCCCCCTCCTTTACCCTCCATCCCCCTGATCA
>JBIKTV010000565.1:0-3676 GCA_044347905.1 Myxococcota bacterium | reverse complement strand
CAAGGCGGGCGGTGCAGCGTGGGGATCGAGGGTCTTGTCCGACCGATCTCGGCGGCCAGCGAGCCAGGAGGCGGGGGCAGGCGGGAGGGGGGTGGTCAGAAAGGAGGATCTTGTCCGAAGGCATACGCGGGGCTAATTGTCTGGCGAGGCATATAGCCTGGGGAGCCTCGGTGCAGGGGGCGTCGTGACCAAGGACGGTGTAGTGCCGATGCGGGTCGGGGTGGAGGGATTTGTCCGGAGTCAGGCAAGGACAGTGTGGAGGGTCTTGTCCGGGAGCGGGGCAAGACAGTGGCCGCCGACTTGACGCCCCCGCCGCTGCGGAGGATCCTTGGGGGCAATGAGCCCTCGCCCTTCGCATACGCCCAAGCGCCCCGCATTGAATCGCCCGCTAAGCCCTGTCCGCGGCTGGCGCCTTGCACTGCTGCGCAGCAGCGCCGTGTTGGCCGTCACCTCGCTGGCGGCTGCGGCTTTGGCGCCGGTGGGGCCTGCTTGGGCGGATGAGGCCACAGAGCGCGCCACCGCGAAGGCGATCAAGGCCCAGGCCCTGTTCAAGAGCGGCCAATTCATCAAGGCGGCGGAGGCTTTTTTGGAGGCCTACGCCGTTTCTCCCAAAGCGACGATGCTGTTCAACGCGGCCCGCGCCTATGAGGAAGCGGCGGCGCTGGATGAGGCGATCGCCCTCTATCAGCGCTACCTGACGCTCAAGGACTCCGATGCAGCGGGCCGCGCCGACGCCACCAAGCGCCTGGCCGACCTAACCCAGCGCCGCGCCGCAGCCTCGGCTCCCGCAGACGCGCCGGTCGCATCCCCCAAGGTGCCAGCGGGTCACGTCGTGCCTGCACCGCTGCCGGGGCCCGCGTCGCCGCCCAGGGTTGAGCCGGCCGGCAAGGCCACGCCGCTACCTGGCAAGACCGCAAACCCACCCATCAAGGCCGATCCCGCGGAGCTCGCCGAGGCAAAACGCGGCGAAGTTGCGGCGTTGCGCGATGTCGACGCGGAGGTGTCGGGGCCGATGTGGTTCCTGCTCGGCTGCTTTGTCATCGGTTTGCCGCTGGCGTATTTGAGCGAGCCCGCGCCGACACCATCGCGGATGCTGGGCAAATCTGACGCCTGGGTAGTCAGTTACGCGGGCACCTTTCGCCGAGTCGCCACAGCGCGCCACAAGGACATGGCCGTCTACGGCTGTCTGACGGGCGCCGCGGTCACGCTGATCTTGGGCGCCGCCGCCAACTGAATTTGTTCAGCTATCGTCACCGCCTGCTGCCCGCAAGCTCGCCGCCGTCCAGTTCGCCGCATCTACCACTTGGCGTAATGGTCTTCCACCACGCCAAAGGCGTCGCTAAAGCGGATAGCGCTGTGGCCCTGCGGCTGTAGGTGCCCGCTAAACAAGCCGTACGGCTGGATAAACCGACTCACCACCAAGCCCGCGCGCAAGTTCTGCCGCCGCGCCCCCAGGGGCCGGAAGGTGAGATCGACCTCATCGCCGCTCAGGCTTTGGATCCGCCACGGCTCGCGGTCCGGTTGCGCCGGTAGCTCAAAGCGCACCCCGCTCAGGTCCAGGCGCCGACCCTGCAGCCACAGGGCATTCTCGCGCGAATTGCCCGCCGCGTCGTCGTACACTTCAGCGGAGAGGTTCAGGCCCAGCTGCCGGCCGTCGGGCAGCTGTAGCGCTGTGGAGGCCCACTTCCAGCGGGTGATGCGCTCGGCCTGAGAGCGGGTCCAGTCCAGGCTGGCCAGGCCGGTAATCTGGTGGGTCAGGCCGGACAATTGCATCGTCCCTGTACAGGGTTGGCCGCATTCTTTGTGGGTGTAGGCCACGCCCCCAGAGGGCAGCCGATGGACCAGCGCCAGCGCCTCCGCCCCCTGCATTTGCAGCGAGGCCTGCAGCCGTTCGGCCCGATCAGAGCCGCGCTTGACCAGCACGTCGATCTCCACCGCCCAATGGCCAAACGCGCCGCCGTCCTGGGCATGGGCATCGGGGCTATTGCTTGACTGAATGCGGACTTGCGCGCCGTCGCTCTGCCATCGCGTCTCCCCAGCCAAAGAGGAGGGCCCAAATTTCAGCGCCCGGCCCAAAGGCGAGAGGTGCTCGCACTGCCACGGCCGGCTCGGATCGGCGCGATCGACGACATACGCAAACAGGTTCGCCACATAGCCGACCTGCACCACCGCCAAAGCCAGAAAATGCTTGGGCGTTGCCACGGAGAGATAGTGCCATTCCTTGAGCCGCCACGCCGACGCCGGCAGCTGCGGCAGGGCGATCCCGTGGCGGTAGACGCCGTCCAGCAGGGCGCCATTTGCGTCAAAAAGCTGAAGGGGCGTGCGGATGTTCATGGCAGCCATCCCTTGAGTTGGCCGGGTTGCAGGGTCAATTCCGCGGCGACGCTCCAGGCGTCGGGGCTGCCGTTGCCGTCGCTGTCGATGTCAAAGGGGGCGAGCTTGATCAGGTCCGCGGTGCTGGGGATGGCGAGGCCGTTGCTGCTGTGCGAGCTGCTGAGCGCCGCCTGGACGGATGCAGGGGTCACGGCGCCGCAGATCCAGGCCTGGGTGCGGCCCGCGCTGACTTGAAGTTGTACGGTTGACATGGAAAACTGGAATCGATACAGGCTATTGCGCAGTGACAGGTCCCAGGATGCGCCTGTGCCACCTGCGGCGTCGCCCGTGCTGGTGTGGCTGCGCAGCTCACAGGTGCTGGCGCCGTTGCCGTCCGGCTGGAGGTTGTCCCACTTGCTCGCCGTGACCGGGCATTCTGTGGCTGTACAGGGGCTTGTGCCGCTCCTGCGCGCGCTGATCCAGCCCCAGCCGCCGTCGCTGAGCTCGGCCAAGGCGTAGGTCTGCTGGCCGCCGCTCGCCGCCGCAGCGCTGGGGTTTTCCAGGTCGCCCAGCACTTTGCTCAGTCCGATCAAGCCGCCGCTGCTGTTGGCCAGCTTGGGGCAATGGCTCGCCGCCGCCGGGCCCTGGAGCAAGGACAGGCTTTCGGCGACAAAAAGCTTTGTAAATACTGGTGTTTTGCAGGGCATGCCTGAGCAGACCCCGCCGCCGCTGGGGAAGCACCACTGGCTGTCAAAGCAGGCGCCCAAGCAGTTGTCGACACACAGGGGGGTTCCGCCGCCTTCGCAGCGCTGTCCGGCCGAGCAAGGCGGCAAACAGCCTGGCGATTCGCAGCCGGTGACGCCCGTGCACGCTTGGCCCGGCGGGCAGGTCCAGGCGCCGCAGAAGGTTTGGGCGTCGCCGCCTTGAGCGCTGTCGGCTGAGGTGTCGCCGCTGGTCCAATTATCGCCGGTCCACGTGTCCCAACCGCCGACGGTGTCTGCCATGATGGGTGGCGTATTTCCGCAGTATGCAACGGTTTGACCGTTCATCTGCGCGGTGTTGCAGCCGCGATCGCGGCAGTACTCGGTGATCTGCCAGTTGGAGCCCCAGCACTCGGCGCGGGGGTTGCCCTCTTCCAGCGAACAGGCCTGGGCGCCCCAATTGGTGCAGACGCGGCCCTCAATGCTGCTGGTGACCCCAGGTGGCGAGCAAGCCAGTTGAAGCATAGCGGCGCTGAGCGTGGCAAAAAGCCAAAGGATCCGCTGCAGTTTGGCATCGTTCTGGCGCATGGGTGATCTCTCCTCGCCGCATTCTCCGCGCAGCCGCGCCGCAGTGCAAGGGCCTGTTGGGCCCGGATTCAATT
>JBIKTV010000143.1:0-12394 GCA_044347905.1 Myxococcota bacterium | reverse complement strand
GAAGACGACCCGTACGGCGAATTGCGCTTTCGCGGGGAGCACTTGCCGACCCTGCTGGCCCTGGATACCCACGGCGTGGTGCTGCGGCTCAGCTCCTTCTCCAAGACCTTGGCTCCCGGCATGCGCATCGGTTTTGCCAACGGCCCCAAGGAGGTCATTCGGGCGATGACGGTGGCCAAGCAGTCCTGCGACCTGCACACCAGCAACCTCTCGCAGCGGGCGCTGGTGGAATTGCTCAACCATTTTGACTATGAAGGCCACCTAGCGGCGCTTCGCCACACCTACGGGCAGCGCTGCGAGATCATGCTGAGCGCGCTCGCCAAGGGCATGCCGGCGGGGACCCGCTGGACCAAGCCGGACGGCGGCATGTTCGTGTGGCTGCAGCTGCCGGACGCCACCCGCGCCGAAGACCTTTTTGCCGAGGCGATTGGCGAGAAGGTGGCGTTTGTCCCGGGCAGCAGCTTCTTTGCCAATGAAAAACGCTACGATTTTATGCGGCTCAACTTCTCGAACTGCAAGCCCGAGCTGATTGAAGAGGGCATGGGCCGCCTCTCCAAAGTGGTCACCAACGCCACCACCGCGGCGTGGAAGGCCTCGACCCACGCCTCGCCCTTCTCCGTGGGCCTCTAAGCGTACAGCGGGCCGCCGCCGGCAAAATCACGTGGCGCGCTCGATCTTTCCGTCGGGCCTCTTGGCAAACCGCCCCTCTTTGCCCAGGGCCGAGCGCACGCCGCCGCTCAGGTCGTCACCGACGGATTCACGGACGATGCTGCCGAGCGCGGCGAACACGGCACATTCACCGCCGAATACAATGCGCGCAGGCGAAGTTCGACGCCGACAGGTCAGTCCGACGCGCGCTGGGCAAGCGATGTGACCAAGGCCGACCAGCGGCAATTGGCGACGCTGTCGGTGCTTGGCCGGCGACCGCATCGTGGCTATCCGCAGCCGGGGCCGATGCAAGCTGCCCGACGCTGTTACCTTGGCGGTTGCCCAGGCCAAAGGGGCAGTCTTACTCACGCGCGACCGACATTTGTTGTCCGCGGCCGCGGAGGTTGGGGCAGAGGCTGAGAGTTGGCGTTCGGAGTAGCCCCGTAGCAGCAACCGGCCGCGCCGGAATCGCGACCCCACCCAGGGCAGTCCTATGCGCCAAGTGCTGCTGCTGTTCGCGAATCTGCAATCCTAGGTCGCAGGCGCGAAGGCCAGCTCGTACCCGGTGGCGCCCTGGCTCTGTGGAACCTTGGCCAACAGACCAGACCACCACCACGGCTCACAAGCGACACCACCTGTCGCATAGCCGAACCACGCCCCTTGAACTCCAGCACGCAGCGGGCTTTGCTGGGGGCTATAGCACCGCGGCAGTGCAACCGCCCAACCCGCGCCGTGCCCAGCCACCCCCGACCACCCGGAGGTCCGCGATGTCCCGCCGCAGCCAGTCAAGCCACGAAAAGAAGGCCCGCAGAGAACGCAACCGCTTGTACCGCGAGCAGCTGTTCGCTTCGCCCGGCGAGCCGCGGCGGCGCTGGCAGGGGTCCATGTCGCTGCGGTTTGGCAGGCATCCCGATGCCGTGTGGAACGTGCAGTGGTCGGGGGTCAAGGTTGCCGTCGACTTGGCCGATCCCAACCACCTGGACGGGTCCGTCGAGCTGACCCAACTTGCCTTGAATAATGCGGAAGCGGATGTCAGCTAGGCCGGAGCGCGAAGTCCGACGACGAGAAAGTGCACGGCAGGCTGAAGCATGGAGGTTACCGCAGCGAACGAGATTGCCAAGTCCATGCAGCTAGTTTTGGGAGCCGCAATAAATCGACAGCGCCCGGTGTCCAATCTTGAACGCGTCGCGCCTGTACATGAAGCGGACTGCGAGAGACGCGGCCCGCAGCGCATCAGCTCGTGCAGTCCGCACCGACAGGCGGACCTACAGCGACCCAAGGTGAACCGATGCTCCACTTCGACCAAGCTACCTCGCTCTGGCAGCGCGACCGACTGGGGCGCCCCCGCTTAAATAGGGCAGCCAGCGGGGCCGGGCTGGTGCGGAATCGCGTCGCCTTGGCACTGCGTGCTTTCCAAGCCGGGCGTTCGTGGCAAGGCGAGTCGTTTGACCCTTGGGCGACATGCCCCTTCTTGCGCGTTCCCGGCCCCGAACTGCCGCCGCGCACGCACCTGACCGTGCTGGTGGTGCTCAACGATGTGCTGGAAGGAGCGGTGTTTGGCCAGCTCGAAAGCGACGGCTGGTGCAGCGACGAGGCACTGCTGCAAGAGTCGCGCGCCTCTGTGTTTTGCGCACCGAGCGGCCCCGGGGTGCTGACTCTTCAGGGCTACGAGGGTCCGCCCGTAGTCTGGGAGCTCGACCTCCAGGCCGACAAGCTGCACCTGCTGCGCATTGAGCGACGCGGCTCGGTCTGGAGCCAAGAACTGCATAGGCGACCCGTCTAGACCACCAACGCGGCGAGGAGGCGAGCTCGTGACGATCTCGGGGATACTTACAGAATCGACGATCTTTGGCCCGTATCGCCTGACTCACAAGTTTTGGTCAGACCGGGTCGCCTGCCACTACCGCGGCATCGACGCCGACGGCAACGAGGTGCTCATCCGAATCCTACACGCGCATCTGGCTGATGACGCCCGCCATGTCGCCGCGTTCGTACAAGAAGGCGAGCAAGGGCAGGCGCTTGGCCCCATGGCCGAGGTCCCGGTTCGCGACACTGGCACGGTCGATGGGCAGCCCTTTTGGGCTGTCGACTATGCGGCCGGCCAGCGCATGCGGTCCACACCGGCACCGCTGGCGTTTGTGCCGATTGAGCCATGGCTCCCGAGCGCACGCCAGCTCCCCCACGTGCCCCACGGCACCAAGGCCACACCATGACGCCAGCCGTACCTGAAGCCATGACAGCACAAGAGATCTTGCGACTGAGCGGTCTAAGACGTGACGACTTTGAGTGGGTGCCCGAAGCGTTGCCGCGCGAGGCGCTGCTGAAGTGGGTGGGCACGGTCGCGCTCGCCCTATCCGCGCTTGCGACCCTGTTCGCTGCTCCCAATCCCTGGTGGTTGGTGGCGGGCCCCATGGGCGTGGCCCTGCTGTTCCTCTCTCTTGGCGAAGTGGCCGCCTCGGTTGGCTTGGTGGCGACGTGCGGTCTCTGGTGCTGGCAGGTCTGGCTGGCCGCGACCCACGCGCCGCTGGGCGTCCTGGTTCTGGTGGGGTTGCTGACCGTTGCCGCCGGCTTGACCTGGGCGACCGCGACGCTCTGGCGCCGTCGCGCGCGGCGCAAGATGGGCGTCGAAGCGCTAGGGCGGTTGCTAACGGATATAGAGCTTTACAACCGCGAAGTGCGGTCGTTTCGCGCCGTTCAAGCCCTCGCCAAAGCCCAGGGGGAGCACGGAGCTGAGCTTGCGGAGCGCGAGGGGCTGGCGCAAGGGCTATGGCAAGCGCGTGCTGCGCTGGTCCGCTCGCTGCAGATCGACCGCGTCATGCGCGAACATCGCGACATACTGGGTGATGTTCCGTTGCCCGGCCGCACGAGGGGGACCATGGAGGCCATCGCCATCGACCATCGCGCGGTGGTCGCCCGCGAGCAGGTGCGAGAGAACCTTGCAGCGACTGTGGATTGTCAGCATGAGGTGGACGCGCTGAGACGATTCGCTCGATGAAGTTGATAGCAGTAGCTATCGCGGACGAGGTTGAGTGTGGGCGCGGCGGTCACTGGGGCTGGGCTCAGAGGGAGATGATGGTGAACGAGGAGCCGATGTATCCAGAATCCTTTTATGGAGAAAACAACTTTGGTCTGTGGAGTCAAAACAACCCCCGGGTTCAGGCTGACTGCGAAGTCGTGCTTGCGGCTCTGCGCGCGTACCTCCATCCGGGGCTCGGTGGCCAGCGCGCACACCACACCGCGCTTGGTTGGCTGATAACGTGGGCTGTGGACCGCAGTACTTACGACCTTCCGGAGAATTGGGGGAACCGCGATGGCGCGGTAGGCGACCCGAGGTACCACTGGCATACGCAAGGCGCTCTTGAGAACTGGCAAGCCAATGATGAACGTAGCACTAATCTGAATAGCTTCGACCACGCAACGCCTCGCAATGTGGTCAAGGCGGGGCTGACGGCCCTGTACCACGGCGGTAACCTCACTACGTGGGAACAAGTGCGCGACTACCTCAAGCCGCGCCGCGCCATGGCCGTTCTCACGGTAGCAGAGCACCAACAGCTCAATCATGCTGGCCTTGGGGCAGCCATGCCCAATCCCGACGAAACCGCTAATCCCTTCGCCCGCTACCAAGCAGTCGGGATCGTGCTGCTACCACCGCTCAATCAAGCGCTGGCCGCCGTTCACCACGGCTAGCCCTCGACCCAACGCACCACCGCAAGGAGGCAATTAACCATGCCCACTGCCCGCGAACACCCCCGCCTCTCGGTCACCGGCCTCAGCGCAGAAAGTGGCGGTTGGATTGACCGCCGGCCCTTCCTCTATGACGACGCCTATTACCCTGGCGCCTCAGCACAGGTACGCGCTAGCGTGCGAGCTCGCCTGGAGACCCTATGGGCAGCGGGTGAACTCAGGTTGGCCCAACTGCCAGTCGAAGCGCCGGGTCTGCGGATGCGCGGTGGTCCCTTGCCGGCCGACCGCCTCAAGGGACTGCTGTGGGGGGCGGCAATCGGCGACGCGCTTGGCAACACCAGCGAGTCGATGCGGCCGCAGGATCGGCACAAAGTGAACGGTGGCGATGTCCTCGACTTCTTGCCCAACCGCCACGACGACGGGCGCGCCGTCGGCCTGCCGAGCGACGACACGCAACTGACTATCTGGACCATGGAAGCTCTGCTTGAGTGCGGTCAGCCTGATGCGAGGGCACTGGCGCGAGCTTGGCGACAGGCGCCACTGTTCGGCATCGGCAGGACGATGCGCGCGTGGTTTGCGGCGCTCGACGGCCTGGGCACCGGTGATCCTTGGGGGGCGCGCCAGCACAGCGCCGGCAACGGTGCACTGATGCGGCTTCCCGGGGCCGCCCTGCCCTACTTGTGGACGCTGGACAACGGGTTATACGACTCTGTGGTGTTGAGCAGCGCGCTGTCGCACGACGACCCGACGTCGACCGCGGCTTGTGTGGCGTTTGCAGAGATTTTGCGTCGAGCGGTGTACGGCGGCCCCGCGGCTTTTCCGGTCGGAGGGTTTCTGTCGACCTACGTCGCCGTTGCTGGCCCGCTCGAAGGCCAAGTGCAGCTGTGCAGCCGGGTGCCGGGTTCAAGTTTTGTCGGAGCAACGTGGCAACTGGTCGAAAGCGAGGTTGCACCGGCCCTGCGCGCGGGCCTGGCACCGCTGCAGGCCGCCAACTCTTGGTACTCTGGCGCCTTCCTGCTCGAAACCGTCCCGACCGTTCTGTTCCTGCTAGAGAAATATCGCGACGACCCCGAAGAGGCTCTCGTGCGTGCAGTGAATGACACCTGGGACAACGACACGGTCGGCAGCCTCGTCGGCGCCGTGATGGGAGCTCTTCACGGGTTTGCTGCTCTGCCAGACCGCTGGCGCCAAGGCCTGCTGGGCCGCACCTCGCATCATGACGACGGCCGGCTCGACCTTGCGTGGCGCGCGCTGCGTGCCTATGGCGGATTTGGCCTGAGGGACTAACCGGCGCCAAAGAGGCCCGCCGCGGCCGGACCACCCTCCCGCCAAACCATCATATGTACTCGCTATTTTTACGGTATCAAACTATTTTTGCGTCAGGCAAAATTTCTCATGTCTTTCTCCGTGTGACACCTTACAATAAGCTGTCGTTCCTGCTGCCCAGCAAAATACCAAGTGATCTCTGCGCATTGTGCGATTCTGCCACCTGGACAGGTTGAGCAGCAGCGCAGGCGCCTTTGCCCTGTGACCCCAACCCACGTCTTCGGAGGTGATCATGACCCCAAAGCTGCATAACCCCAGCCAATCGCCGCTCGCCGCGCTTGCCGACGTCACCCTTCCCTTGGCGTGCGCAGCAGCCTTTGCCCGGCAGGCTGCACGTCAGCTTCGGACTGACCTGGATCCAGATGATGCCGCCCAAGAGGTTGCGCTACTCGTGTGGGAGAAGATGCAGGCGGGCGCGGAATTCGGCGCTGATGGCCGGACGCGAAACTACGTCAAGAACGCAGTGCGCTGGCAAGCCTCGGAGCAGCGCAAGAGCAATCGACGCTTTTGGGCCTACACTCAGGCCACCGCGATGTTGGCCGACAATCGCCAGAGCGAAGGCGTGCCGCTCTCGGCCCCGCTGCACCAAGCACTCGCACAACTGCCGGCTCACCAACGCGAACTGCTGTGGCGGGTGGCGGTCTGTCGCGAAGACTTGGGCGACATCGGCGACGAAGTTGCGCTCGCCCGGGCAGCCGCGGCTGGTGTCGATTGGAACACGCTGCCGGCTCAACAGCGCGCTCGCGAGAAAAGCACGGCCTATCAGACCGTGTTCAGGCGCTACCGGCGGACCTGTGCTGGCCTAAAGAAGCTGCTACTGGCCGGGTAGTTGTGGACGGCGGGCCGTAGCCGGCACCGATCGAGCTCCTCTAGCAGGCATGACCCACTGCTGTACGGCCTCTTCCTCAGCGGTGGTCAGCGGGCGATTGCCCCGGCCCTTGGCCTCGACCACCCGCCAGCGCCGCTCGCCAGTGTCAAACCGGACATGGACCGCCACGGGCTCGGCGCCTTGCCAAAGCCAGAGCTGCTCGGCCGGTTCGAACTGCAGCATTGAAATGTAAGAGGCCAAGCAGTTGCCCATCTTCTCGCCCACCTCCACCACGTCGGCGACCGTGTTCAGCTGGACGACGCCCGTGCCTGACGCCAACCGCGGCCGAGGGACGCTGCGCTGACTCACAAGCGGCCTGCGGGGCACGGCGACAGCGAGAGCCAGTAGCTGCCGATATGAAGCCGCCAACTGCGTACGCGACTCGATGGTGCTCAGGAGATCGGGCTCGTCAATCGCCATCGCCAAGCCCCTATAACTCCTCACCTTACCCACCAGAGTCTCCAACCGCGCTAGGCGACCGCTGGCCTCGCCGCGCAGCGTGCGCCACAGCAGTGGCAATGGGCAGTCGTCTTCGAACAGCACGGTCAGCACCCGCTCGGCTAAGTCTCCTTGAGCCCATTGAGGTAAGTCGCGGAGAGCGGGACGCAAGGCCGCGTCCTGGACCCAATGCCGCAACCGGCGCAACAACTCGGGCTGGCACAAGGGTCCGCGCAAGCGCCGCAGCAAGCGCGCCACCCACGGCTCGGCGAGCCAGCCCAAGGCGTGCAGCAGCTCGGTCTGGGGCCCCCGCAGCCGCCAGCTGAGGTGCCGAAGGTAGTCTGCTCGCGGCCAAGTCGCGCACGCCTCGGCCAAGAGATTGGCTAGCGCAGGGTTGGATTGCTGCAGATCATTGACGCTGAAGGTACTTTCCTCGACGTGGAGCCAGGTCCAATGCCAATGGAGGGTCCCGCGGAACTCACCCCGGTGCCCAACAAGCGCCGCGGCCAGCCCGGGTGGGACCCAGGGTGCCAGCTCTGGCAACAGCGGCAGCAGCGTATCGGCCAAGCCTATGGGCAGCGGTCTTGACTGGGGCTGGGTCCGCCAAGCTTCGGCCCCGCCGGCGTCCCAAAATTCCGGAAATGCCGGTTGATGCACGGCGGCTGCGGGCGTAGTCAAGTTCCAGAGGCACGCCCGGCCGGGCATAAGGGGGCGGCAGTACAAGAAGCCGCCTTGCAGCAGCACGTGTTGGCAGTCTGGCAAGTGAGGCAGCGGCCAAGGACAATCCATGGGTAGATCGCCTCGCTCTACGATCGGGTCCTCTATGCCGAGATCCACTGCCGCCTCCTGGTTCGCCCAGGTGCGCTACAGTTCGGACTCGGCAATTAGTGGACAGAGTGCTGTCCATTTCTCGCGCTGTCCGCACTGTACGGACTAGAGCTGCATAGGCGCGCGGCTTGGGAAGCACGGATGCAGTCTAGTCAATCGACAACCCTCTCCCACAACCCGGATGCCCAGCCGCCAGATCAGACCGGCAACCTGGGCGATCGCCTCGCCCTGTTCTACCGGCCCGAGCTCGCGCCGCCGGACACCTTGGGCAACTACTCGAAGTCGCCGACCAAGCCGCGACGCTTTGTCGAGTTCTTGAGCCAGACGCCGCTGTGGCGCCACGTCCAGGTTATCGCCGACTTTGAGCCCGTGACGCGCGACGACCTGCTCTTGGCGCACACACCAGGGCATGTCGACGGCTTTTTGCGTGGCACCCGACCGCGCTGCGAGAGCAATGGGCTAGTCTGGTCGCCGGAATTCCGCGACTCGGTCCTGTGGAGCAACGGCAGCCTTGTCGCCGCCATCGACGCGGCAATCGCCCAGCCCGCGGTGGTCACGATGGCGCCCGTGTCGGGCTTTCACCACGCAAGGCCTGATTCTGGAGCGAGCTTTTGTACCTTCAGCGGCCAAGTTGTCGCAGCATTGCGCACCTACAGGCGAGCGGGTGTGCGCGGGGCCTGGCTTGACTTGGACGGGCACTTTGGTAATTCGATAGAGGACTCAAGGAGCTTTGCCCCCGATCTCAGCCTCGCCATTGCCCACTCGCACAACGTCAATCCTGGCGGCACGGGCACCGCGTACTTGGACGACCTCGACAAGTCGCTGGCGTTGATTCGACGGGCGCTCCTGGCCAAAGAGATCGACTACGTGGCCTTTGCCCATGGCGCGGACTCGCACATGTGGGACCAATTGGGCCGGCAATGCACGACTGCGCAGTGGCTGACCGCCGCCGACCGCGTCTACGCGATGCTGCAAGAGGTTCGCCGCGAGAGACCCGTGCCCGTGACCCTTGCGCTGTTTGGCGGCTACCGCGACGACCATCCCGCGTCTGTGCTTGGTCTACACGCCATGGACCTGCAGCGCTGCCTAAAGTACCTCTGCGGCACCGACGTAGACTACACCGCCGAAGTGCGCGATCCGCACGAGAGGACCTGATGGAAAGGCTGCAAGCAGACCCCGCATCGCACAAATGGCTGGATATTGCCGTGATTCTTGACTCCAGCGCGCCGGCGGCGTGGGTACAGGCCATCTTTGATGCAGTGGCCAACCGACCGCTGCCCTTGCCCGACGCCAACCGCGTGGCCCGGCGCATCGACCTGATCACCTGCGCCGGTCTCAAGCCCCTGCACCCTCAGTACGGCCACGGCTTGAGGCTTTACGACGCCGGGCGCCTCTTGAGCGTGGCCGATGCGATCGACGACTGCGCCCAGACCGATCCTCCGCCCGAAGTGCTGGTGCTGATCAGCGACCGCGCACCAACGGGCCAGTGGGTGCAGGCGATGGCCGCATGGACCCGTCAGCTCCGGCTGCGCGGGCGGACGCCGGTGCGCGAGCACTTGGTGTGGGGCGATCACTTGGCGGACCTAGACGGCTTTGCCCTGGCGCCACAAGAAGTTGCTTCGATTGGCGAGCTGCAAGCCGCCCTGGCCAGGCTGTGGCAACGCGACATGCCGGTGCTCAAAAGACCGAGCGACAAGTCCAGGGCGCGGCACTGTCCGCCAAGGCGGCGTGTCGTCAATATCCTGAAGCCTTTCGCTGACGATGAGCTTGCCGACACCACGAAACTAAGGGATCCCGAGGAGTCTACCGCGTCCGCCGCCGGAAACTGTGCGCCTTGGGAGGCGTCGATTCAATGCTCATTGCCGCCGGTGGCAGCGCTCGATCTGCCAGACGCTTCGTTCGCCCAGCCCCTGGATACGAAGAAGGAATTGTAGCCTAGACTGTGAGGGTTCCCGCCAGTTCAAAACTGTCCCCCCATTCGGCACCACCAATCGAGCTAGGCCAGGGAGCTTGGCGACCCGCCGGCCCAAATGCGCCCGATACCAATCTCTAACTTAGCGATTTCGGGCCTACTTTCTCCAGACATTCTCGTCAGTCCACGCGCCAAACCGCCACCCCATAAGCCGCCGACCACGGGCCGAGGCGGCCGACCGGCGTCAGCCCCGCCCCATGCAGCGCGGCGCGATAGGCCTGCAGCTGGGCGCTGTAGGTGTTGAGCAGCTCCACAGCCCCTGTCTTCTTGGTCAGCTTGTAGTCGACGACCACCCACTGGCCCTCGGCATCGCGAAACAGCGCTTCGAATGTCTAGTGCACTCAAACACCCCAGCCGCCCATCAGACCACCCCGCCAGCAGCATTTCGCCCCCGACCAAGACCGTCGCAACCGTCTGGACCGAGCCTACGCCGGCAAATCCCCACCGTCAACCGCCAAATATGACGTCAGTTCAAGCTCATCCGCCCGGTCCGCGCAAGGCTCCGCCAGCCAGCAGACCATCAGGTCCCCCAGCTACGCTGCCCAATCCTCGGCCGGCAGCTCGTCAAAGAACGGTTCGCCCGGCTCCTCGTCGACGCCGTCCTCCTCGACCGGTAGCCCAGCGTCATCGAGATCCGGCGGGAACAGCTCGTCAAGCGGCCCTCGCGGTGTCGACTTCTTGGGCAGCCACACCGGATCCTCAGGCTTCGTCAGCGCTTCCGTAGCCAGCCCGAGATGCGCCAGGATCTTCTTGACCACCACCGCCTGGTCAATCACCGCGACCAGACGACGCCTACCCGCGCAATCACACTGCAGAGCATCCGCTTTAGACGCCAGCCTCATCGCCACCGACTAAGCCAGGCGACCAGAGGTCTGCCGGGACTGCGCGACGGCGTGATGAGCCTGCGCCGCATCCGTCAGCGCCACCTGGCAGTCGTGGCCTGCCGCCTGCGGCTTGTCGCGCCGCCGTGGGGCCAGCGCTCCAGCCTGGACCACTAGCGGCCGGAGCTTGGCGTTGGGGGCAAAGGCTGCGTAAAAGCGTATTGCCGGCCTACCCGGCAGGGGAATCAGCGCGGCCATCCGCGCCGTCAGATTCGCCGGTGACAGGAAGACCGCGGTCGTACCATCGCGCCAAGCCTCCGCCCGGCATTTTACGGCCGAAAAATCGCCAGAAACCGCACAGCCGGCATTCGATGGGTGACCCGTGAATGAATTCACGGGCTCACGGTAAAGACGCCCGCCGCCGCGGGCTCATGGCCGGGGCCGACCAGCAGTGGCCCGCCTTGAATCACCGTTCAGGTGCATCCGACCCCTGAAATCGTCTGAACCATCGTCAGGTGAGACTCAAGCCCGCGGCGGCGGGCGTCTTTATCCCGAGCCCGCCATTTCAATGGCGGGTCGCTAACAGTTGACAAGCGCTCGGAAACTTGGCGTCTGCCTTCGCCAGATTCTAGCTGCCGATGAGGATCGGCGCCGAAGTAGGGCGTCTCCTGCACCCGCAGGGTGTCCAAAAGCTCAGCCGGGTGGAAGGTCGCGTGGCCGTCCTGCTCGGTCCACACGCCGTCTGCCAGGAGCACGTGCCAGCGGAGGTTGAGCTTGAGATCGCTCGACATTCTATGCGCCACGCTGATCGCCGCGCCTTGCACCTGGCCGGACAGACCTTGGGACCGGGCATCGCGGAGGTAATGCTTGGCAATCGCCCGCATCAGCGCCTGGAGGACGGCGTTGCGGAGGAAGTGCGAGCCAATGGCCTGCATGAGCTTTTGGCCGACGAAGTTACGGAACTCAGCATACCCAATGGCAAATGCAGCAGGGGATGGAAGATAAAGGAGGAGGAGTGCAGAGGGGAACCTTTAGCCCACTCGATCCTAATCCGGAGTAGCCACGATATATCAGGCTATTGCACGGATACCACCGAGAATAGCCGGTGAATCTGGCTGCTCAGCCCGTGGGCGCCGCGCAGGTCCATCGATACCTGCGTCTTCTCATCTAGGGCGTGCCGTTGCGTGCGTTCGGTCCAGGTATGCCGACGTCGCTGCCGCTGCGCTGCCGTCGTTGCTATGTACGCGGGCGGCTTTGGCGGCGGCGGTGGCGCAGCAATGGTCACGCGCAGTTCCACGGCGTGGACCGCCCTGGTCCAGAGCCGCATCAGTTCGACGGGGATCAGTTGAGGCAGGCGCAGTGTGCCGAGCGCAGGCCCGGGCGCCGGCGGCGGATGCCACTGTGCGGCTGCCGTAGCGGCGGGATGGGTGTTCGTCTTCGGCGCGGGGACCGACGTTTGGCGCAGGACCAGGGCGATTTCCTTGCGAAACAGTGGATGTGCTGAGGTTGAACAGTCTGACCTTTTGGGGCAATTCCGACAGGCAGACTTGGGCGCACGCAGCGCGAGGTGGATATCGCCGCTTGGGCTCACGCTGATCTTGGTTGGCCGTACGTGCAGGGTCGAACCGGCAGGGCAGCGCAGGCCGGTGTCAATTTGCTCAAACCCAGGGCGGTCTAAGAGGGCGGCCTGCCAGTTCATTTGGAGCACGTCGTCCGCAGTCAGGCTGGGTGGCGGTAGTGGCTCCGTCTGCTCGCCTGCGGTTTGGCATGGTTGGGCCTGCGGCATTGCGCCTGCTGCGTCTGAGACTG
>JBIKTV010000564.1:0-3683 GCA_044347905.1 Myxococcota bacterium | reverse complement strand
GGCACCTGGGCAAGGTTGGGCTGAGCTTGCGCGGAATTGTCTTTCTGCCCGGGCAACTGGTTGGTCATCATCGTGCCGCCGCGGGCGGGATCCTGGGCGGCGGCGCGGGCCAACAGCACTTCGCGGCTGGCGCTGGGGTCCAGCAGCTCTTGGGCGCGCAGCTCAGTCGTCATCGACCAGGCGTCGTGCACCGTCCCCGAAGTCGCCGAACCCGTGGCCAGGGTAAAGCTGCCGGTGCCCATCTGGTCGGGCGTGCCCACGCCGGTCAGGGTGGCGGCGTGCATCTTGTCACCCTTAGCCAATTGCCCAGCGAATTCAGTCGATCCCTTCTCTTTGGCTTGGGCGAGCTTGCTGCCGCCGGGGCCCTCCGTATCGCTGCTGCTCTGGGCCACGCCGCGCGGACCGGCGCTGATCACCCCGGGCTGGCCGGGCTTGACCAGCTCTTTGCCCTGGCTGTAGTTGGCCTTTTTGAGCTTTTGCTGCAGCGCGTCGCCCTTGCCGCTGCCGTGTCGGCCACCGGGCGCCGGTGCCCCATTAGACTTGGCCTGGGCGCCTTTGGGCTTGGCCTGGGCGGCGTTGGGGCGCGGCGAAGTCGAAGGCGTGGGCATCGGCAGGTCCATTTGGCGGGGGAGGTGGTCAGCGCAGTTTGCCAGACTCCCGCGCCCTTGGATACTTGACGCGATCTTACACGGTTGAGGATCCAGGCTTTTTGGGGTCGCTTTCTTGACTCCTGAGGCACCCCGTTGACGCCCGGAGCGGCGGGACGTGATACTCGCCCCTCTGCCCCAAGCGCTGCACTCTCTAGGAGTCCAAAGTCGATGTTCAAGCCGTTTGCCGTTGCCGCCATGACCCTGCTCGTCAGCCTGCCCAGCGCCGCTTCGGCCAAGGCCGCCAAGCCCGCCAAACCCGGCGCCTCCAAATACAGCGTGACCTCGGGCGGTTGGACCATCACCGCCAGCGCCAAAAGCGGCACCGCCAAGAGCGCCGCGGGCAAGCAGGTGGTGCTGTGGAGCCCCGCAAAGGCTGAGAAAGGCTGCACGGATGAGCGCAGCGGCAAGCTGTTGTCTGCGGTCGGCGCGCTGGTGTCGTTTCAGAAGGACGGCAACGGCTATTGCGAGGGCGCGGCGCATCCGTGGGCCAACAGCAGCTTTGCCACGGTGGACTTGCGCACGGGCAAGCCGGTGTCGCTGTACGACCTGTTTGCCAAGGCCGAGGTCGACGCCGCCATGGCCGCTGACGCGTTCTTGAAGAAGGCCAAAGACGACCCCGAGGCGGACTGCAAGTTTACCCTGGCCGACTTTGACAAATCCTTTGCGTTTGTCGACCTCCAGGGCGATCGCGTGGGCGTGCGCATCGGCTTGACCCACGGCTGCGAGGCGGCGCGCGGCAACCTGACGCAAATCGGCGTGCTGCTCAAGCCAAGCGCGGCGCTGCTGGCGGATCTCCAAGCGGCCAACGCCGGCAAGACGCTGTACAAGCACCTGGGCAAGCGCTAGCCGCAGGACCACCCATGGCTACTATCGCCCCCACGGACCTAGAATTGGCCGAGGCCATCC
This sequence comes from Myxococcota bacterium, assembly GCA_044347905.1. Taxonomy (GTDB): domain Bacteria; phylum Myxococcota_A; class UBA9042; order UBA9042; family UBA9042; genus SXRM01. The sequence continues at coordinate 2,127 of JBIKTV010000564.1, read as the reverse complement.
GCGTTGCCGCGGGTTTGGACGCCCCTGGTGCTAGCCAGTTTGAGTCGCTGGAGACCCAAAGGACTGCGGAAGGGGTGCGGTTTCGCTATACCTTTGATTTTGACGGCTTTTCCCAGTACGACAAGACCGTGGGCCTGCACGGCCAAGCTCTGCGCGACGCCGCTGGCCGCTGGCGGGTGGACGAAATTGCCGTGGATCACGTGGGCGTGGCGGTGAGTTTTGCCTTGCCGCCTGCGCGGAACGCATAGGACCTGTCGATCGCTACTTGCGCTTGGCAAAATGCTTGCCGTACCAGCTTTTGGCCTTGTCGATCCGCGCCTGGAGCGCCTTGGCCTCGCCTTCTTCGCTGCCGTCGTTGTCCAAAGAGGGCAGGTCGAGCGATGGTTTGCCGGCCCCGCTGAACATCACCAGGGCCAAAGCGGCGTAGTGGCGCACCTGGTACGGGCTCTCAATGCCAAACACCGCAAAGTTGATGGAGTTGGGCACGCCCGCTAGGCCCGCAAAGCCGCTCATGCTCGCGCGGACTTCGGCCGGATCGTCCAGCAGCTTGGCCAGCGCGGCGATGCGCGACTCGACCTTGAGATTGCCAATGGCCGCGGCGCCGGCAGCGCGCACCGTCGGCAGGGGATCGTCGGCCAGGGCCACCAACGCGTCGATGTGCGGCTGCGAGGTGGGGCAAAAAGTCTCGACAAAGCTCAGGAATCCGTGGGCCCCCGCGCCGCGCATCTGCGGATCGCTGTCCTGCAGGGCCTTGCGCCACACCGCCTCTAGCCGCGGGATGAGCTGGGCGTCCATTGCGCCGCCCACCTGGGCTTGAAAGTTGACCAGCCGGTTCATCGCGGCAAAGCGCACAAACGGCTCCGGCGCCTCACAGGCCTCCAGAATCACCTGGATAAACACTGGCGTTTTCTGCAGTTTGGCGTGGGCCATCGACACCAGGGTGTTCATCGCGTCGTAACGCTGCGCCGCGGAAGCGCCGGGTTGGCGAAAGAGCGTCACCAGCCGGTCGGCCACCCGGGTGTCGTAGGGATCGCGCATAAGGTAGCGGTTGAGCACGCTTAGGCTGGCGGCGCGCACCTTGCCGTCGGCGGCGTCCAGGCGAGCCAACAGGATATCGCGCACGGCGTTGTCGAGCGGCGGCTGCGGCGTGCCCTTGGAGCCGGGCAGGGCATAGGCCATCATCAGCGCTTGGATGGCCGGGGCGACCACGGAAGCCGGCTCCGCAGAAGCGGCGATGTGCAGCAGCACCGGCCCGGAGCCGGGCTTGGTCGCGTCGCCAAAGGCCAATTTCTTGGTGCGCAGCAGCTCCAGCAGCTCAGAGCGGCGGGCCATGGCGGCGGCATCGAGCTTGGGCGCGCCGGCCACCGCGGCCATGGGCTCTTCTCCAGCGGCGGCGGGGGCTGCGGCGGGTCGGGCGTCTTGGGCCGCGGCGCTCAGGGGCAGCAGCGCCAGGGGGGCAAACAGGAGGCGCACGGCGCGGCGGGTCAGGTGGGTCATCGGAGGCTCCGGCAAAGGGGCCACCAGCATAGACCCTAAGGGCCGGGGGCGGATCTGTCGCGGTTCTTACGCTGCCAGCACGCAAATCGCCGATCGCTTTGTCCGCCGCCGCGAGTCGGGCTCGGCCCGCTTCTAGACCTCCGCCGCCGCGAGCTTCTGGGGAGGATCCTGCGCAAGCCCCAGGGCCACCATGGCAATTGTCGCGGCGCTCCACAGAGCCAGCGCCAGGCCGTGCCAGCCCAGCAGCAGCGGCGCGGCCAGCCCCAGGGCCAAGACGGCGCTAATCCGCAGCGGCCGGGCGGCCTTTTGTCCCTCCAGACCCGCGCCCGCCGCGGCCATGAGCGCCAGGCCCGCCGCCGCCAGCACCGCCAGGGCCGGCCCACCCAGCGCCGACTGCACCTGCTGCAGCACCGCCAACAAGCCGCCGACATAGAGCAGCACCGCGACGGCAAAGCGCCGGGCGTTGGCCACGGGCAACTCGCGCCAGCCGCGCGCGCGGATATCCGGCTCGGCGATGGTCAGGGGGCCGCCCAATTGCGCCGGCCGCCACTCCGGGGGGCCCAGCCAGGTCTTGAGCTTGTCGAGCCAAGCGCCACAAAGGCCAGAGGAATGCAGCAGTTCGCGCCACGG
>JBIKTV010000563.1:0-3690 GCA_044347905.1 Myxococcota bacterium | reverse complement strand
CGGCCACCATGGCCAAGCTCGCCGGGCTGTCGCGCAACCGGCTCCTGGCCTTGCGCCTTGAGGTCGGCAAGCGCATCAGACCTTGCCCTGGAGGTAGGCTTTGGTGTTTGGGCGCGTCGCCGAGGCGGCGATCGGGCTGCGACCGGCTGCGCCGGCGGCGTCGGACGCCGCCCTCCGGGTCCGCATCCCGCGCGCGGGCGGAACAGTTGCCGCGCGGCAACTGTTCCCGGCGTGGCTTTGCGGCGGAGCATGGCGGGGTCCTGGGGTGGGGCAACGAGTGGTGGAATTGCGGAAAAGGGCGGATGGGGCGCCGACACCCGTACAGCCGCCCGACCGGGCGTCAGGTTAAGTCTGCCTCCCAGCCGTCGTACTCGCCATTCCAGGGCTTCACGAGGGACTCCATCAGCCGTCGAGCATCAGCGATTGACGCTTCGGATGGAACGACGCTATGCCGGGCCAACACGAGCCAGTTCACGCTGTCGGCACCGAGCCGCTCCTCGGTGCCGAAGCCCTGCCGACGCAGTTCACCTGCAGCCGACCGAGCATCACGTTCCCTGGGGAAGTACAGGTAGTGCAGAAGAAGGTGTGCCTGGCCGGGCCTGGAGACCCGGACGAGTTCGGCAATGGCGTCACGATCATCGCTCATTTCAGCCCTCCTGTTCCGGCCGCCACCCTTCGGCGATGCGGTGAATGAGAAACTCATGGTTCCAGATGGCCGCTATCGGGATGAGCCGCTCCTTCCCGTCGAGCGTCCGCTTCATGGTCTCGCCCGACTCGTCCTCGATGATCCAGGTTTCCACCCTTCGGCCCGTCCTAACACCGGCGCGCCGGAGGACTGTCGGCAGCGCCGGAGCGGGCAACCTACCCACCAACGTCACCAAGCCTTGGGCCAGGGCAGCCCGTGCCGGGTAGAACGTGACGTAGCCCTCGTCGAAGAGGCCCACGGTCACCGATGGGCGCTGGTTCACGACGGCGGGGGAGACGGTGATTGCGTCGCCGTACTCGGCGTGTCTTCCAACGTAGAGCAGGTATCCCAGGCCTTGAGCCAGAGGAACTTCAAGAACATCTCCCGGAAGAAGCCGCTTCGTCATCACTTGTACCCGATAGATTGGAGCAGTTCGTAGCCCCGTTGAAGTTGCTGCGAGTAGGCCGGGTTCGTGGGGGCGATGCTGTTGTCAGGGGCGGCGACGGTCGTTGTGGCGCTGGCTGAAGCCAGGGCAATGCCGTCGCCGGTCCACAGCGCTACGGTCATGGCAGCGAGCCAGAGGGCGAGCAGGCGGATGGCGCGACTGGCTGGTGAGGCTTGGCGACGGGGCATGGAGGGGTCCTTCAGGAGAAGCGTTAATTTCGCGAAGTTAATAGGTTGTTGCTGGCTAGGTTGGACAAGCTGGCAATTCCGGGTGCCCATTTCCGCAATCACTACTCCCCCTCGTCCCCAGTCGACGACGCCGGCTTGCGTCGCTTCAAGTACTTGCGCGCCAGAAGACCCAATAGCGGGTCCGTGGTATAGTCCGTCAGCTTCGTTCGGACTCCGCGATTCTTCGAAAAAGCCACTGCACGCAGGAGGCAAACACGACTCTCCCCGAGCCGGGTATCGCTCAGTAGTCTTATGATTTCATCATCTTTATCTCTGCGGACGATGGCTAGGTCGGCAAGGGCGAAGGCGAGTGCATCCACGACATTGCTTGGCAGAGTGCTGGACTCACGCTCATAAATACTCAATAAAACAGGCCAATACGGTGCTGACTCGGGAACATTCAGAGCGCGGACAATGGACTCCTTGCTCGCCGAGCTGTACGGTCTCGCCAAATGAGCGAGCAATACCGGCAAAGCTGCCGGGTATGCTGCCTTGTCCGACAGCAGCTCCCATGCGCTTTTCACCTGCACGCCAACAGCTGCAAGATCCTCAACTAGCTGCTCCTGCTCTTTGCACACCTCGGCCATGCGCATTTCGATCGCCCTTTGCTTCTCGGCAACGATTGCAAGATGGCGCGAGTTCTTCCCCAGGCTGTCTGAAAATTCGTCAGCACGCATTGTGATCCTCGCTCCTTTGGCCCATTAGAATGTCTTCAAGAAAAGCTTGCCTTCGACTATGGCCTCCCGCAGGACTCTTGATATTCGGGTGCTGTGCCGCGTATACAGGACTAGCACGCCTTCCATGTCCTCAGCAATCTTCATGTACTGCTTGATCTGGTGGGTGAGCCCTTGCTTACCGACGTTGTTGACTTCCGAGACGACGTTGCCAAGAGTGCCGTCTGGAATGAGCTCATCCCCGTCAATTCGGAAACGGATCTTGGTGCCGATATCTCCGTACTGTGCGCGTACAGCAGCTTCTCCAGATTGCCCGGCCCGAACGGGACCACTGCCCCCCAACCCCGCCATAGCCAAGGCAGCGCTGCCGATCTTATACCCCGCCTCGGCGATGTGCGCGCCGCCGGCAGCCACCGCGGCAGTCGACGCCGTCGCCCGCGGCGCCGAGGTCGAGAGCGTAGCATCAACTGCGCCGCTGGGCATGAGGTCCCTGGACTGTCCTGGGAAACCGCGGCCTTCAGCGCGGGCTTTGGCCGCAGTCTGAGCCCGGAGGGCTTCCCAGATGTTGCGCCAGGGGCCCCCGCGCAGTCCGGCCAATTGGCCGGAATTCGAAAGAGCCCTGCGGGCTCTTTCGGTGGGGAGTTTAGCCGCCGCGCCCCCCGCCCACAGCGCATCCCGTCCGCCGGTCTAACCTGACCATCCGATCGTCTAGCAGGATCGCGGAGCGGCGAATCGGCCGTATGGCCGCGAGCTTGCGACCCACAGAGCTAGCGAGGGACCTGACCGGGTTGCTCTCGGACAGGTCCTTACCATCGCTCAGCCAGCTCAAACAGCCGTGGGCCGGCGACTGGCCAATTGTACAGCACGCCCGGATCCAAGTCGGCGCCGCAGGGCCAGACCACGCAGCCCGATTCGCCGTCGACTTCCACGCGGGCAAACTCCGCGGGATCGGCTAGCGGGCCAAATAGCTCGCCGCGCAGCATGGGCGCCAATTCCACCCGCTGAACCCGGCCGTCGCCAAACGTGACAAGCAGGCTCGACGGGCCCTCGGCCTTGACCTGAACGACGCGCTGAATATGCGGAGTCACGGGGTAGCCTCACTGTAAGGGTGCGATCTTATTTGGAGCCTTGCCTGCCTGCAGCAATTGCCAGTCGACCCGTAGCTCGGCCAGATGCAGCTCGGCCCACGCTTCAACCAGGCGCTGCTCTTTGCGCTCGAGCCCGCCCTCGAGCACCTCTACGCTGTGGAGGTCAACGATGACCGAATTGTCGCGGCATTAGGCGTGAAAGTGCGGACGGTTGTGTGGGCCGCTTGGTTCAGCGAACATGCGGATGACAATGCCCAAGAAGCGTGAGATTTCTGGCACAACGGCCTACCGGCTGTGAGGATAGCGGCTGTGTTCGGCTCGCGCAATTGCCTTGCCGCAGGGGCGGGCGCGGGGTCCCGCAGTTCACGGCCGGCGGGCCTGGCGAGCCAGCGAGCGACAACCCCCAGTGCTCCCCGCAACAGAAGATGACTAACCTGTGACGGCCGCGGAGCCCGACTCCGCCGCGAGTGCACACAACGTAGCTCAGCGGTTGCGTTTTGCCGCGCAGCGCACGGGCCCGCCCAGCATGACGGCGACCGCGGATTCCTCTAGGGTGAGGGCGGCACAGACG
>JBIKTV010000142.1:0-12461 GCA_044347905.1 Myxococcota bacterium | reverse complement strand
TGGTGGGCGCCACGGTGGTGGTCGGCAGCGGCCGGGTGCTGGGCCTGGGGGCCGCGGACGCCCTGGGGATGATGCCGTGGCTGTCTCAGGGCCTGGGGCACCCCCTGGGCCAGCTGCTGGGCAGCGAAGGCCGCTTGGCCGTGCTGTGCGAAGTCACCCTGCGCTTGCAGCCCGCGCCCGCCGCCGCTTGGATGAGCGCGAGCTTGCCTCCCACCCGCGAAGCCCTGCTGGCCGCTGCGACCCTGGCCCGGCTGTTGGCGTCGGCGCGGCTGGTCGACAGCTGTCTCATCAGCGAGACGGCGGGTGAGCAAGGCGCAACCCCAGGTGTCGCCCGGCTTGACCTGCGCCTCGCAACGTGGCGCGGAGAGGCCGACCTCGCCGCTACAGCCGCACAAATTCAGCTCATCGCTCAGGATTCTGGCGCCATCGCCCGCGGAGTCGCGCTGGGCCCGCTGCAGCCAGAGTCGCGCCGGGTCAAATTGGGCATGGACCGCGGCTTGTGGCCGCAAGCGCGCCAGGGCGGCCCCAGCGTGGACCTACAGCTGTCCTGGCCCGACCTGCCGACCCTCATCGACCTGACCGCCGCCCTTTACGCCGAGGCCGGCGCACCGCCGCAGCGCCTGTGGGCCCTGGGCACTGACAGCCTGCGCTTGCGCTGTTGGCTGGGCGAAGCGACCAAGGCCGAAGGGCACCCCATCGTGCAACGCGCGGCCCTGCTGCTGGACGCGGGCGCTGTGCCCGTGGGTGTCGGTTCCCTCCTGCGCAGCGTGGCCCGCGATCGCATGCCGACCAACGCCAAGGTGCTGATGGCCGCCCTGCAGCGCGCGTGGGACCCGGAGGCCGTGCTGGCGACCCGGGTCGGCTTGCTGTAGAGCGATATTCCGCTCCAGACATACATCAGTTATATCAATGATCAGACAGTTGCATGGCACCTTTGCGGGCACCATTTCCGGCCCCAGAGCTCAGCCCGCAACCGGCAGCACGTGGGGCCCGGATCGCGCCACGTCGAGCCCGGCAAAGCCCTGTTGCCGCAGCGCCTCATACAGCGCCAAGGTCGCGACATTGGCCAGGTTCAAGCTGCGGATCATCTGGTTGACCGGCACGTAGACCATGTGCTCCGCCAAGCGATCGCGCACCGCGGGGGGAAAGCCGCGCGACTCGCCGCCAAACACCAGCGCGTCATCCGCGCGGTACTGCACCTGGTCATAGCGCACGCCGCCGTGGGCAGAGAAGCACAGCAGCCGCGATCCGGGCAGCGCGGCGATCAGCGCGTCCAAGTCGGCGTGCTGGTGCAGGTCCACGTGCTTCCAATAGTCCAGGCCGGCGCGGCGCACATAGCGCTCATCCAAAGAAAATCCGAGCTTGCCCACCAGATGCAGGCTAGTGCCCGTGCCAACGCAGACCCGACCGATGCTGCCGGTGTTGCCGGGAATCTCCGGCTCGTAGAGGACCAAGTGCATGACCGCGCTGTTACCTCGGCCCCCGCAAGGCGGCAAGCCACAAAATCGTCAGAAATAGTAGCTAAATCCGCCGCCGCCGCTAAACGAGCCGCCGGTGCCCATCCATAGGCCGCTGGCGCCTTGCAGGATGCCGCTGTCCGAGCCGTTGGGCAGGCCGGCATAGCCCAAGCTCAGCGCCACATGGCCGTGGATGCTCACGTGATCGCTGAGAAAAGCCTCTGCCTGCAGCGGAATATCCAGGCCCCACACCGCATCTAAGCTATTGACTTTATTACCATCTCCTGAATCACTTTCCTTGCCCAGCGCCGTCGTCCGCGTCAGCTTGAGCGTCTGCGTGCCCAGCTGCACCCAAGGCCGCACGCCGATCGCCAGGCTCGCCCGCGGCCCGTCGCCCACGCGCACCAGCATCCCCAGGGCCAATCGCAGCGTGGACAGCTCCAGCGTCGCCGCACACACCGACTTCGCGCCGCTTTGCTTAGCCAATTCGCTAGCGCTGGCCAGGGTTTTGCACTCGCTCACCAGCTCGGAGGAGGCCAACGCAGCGCCGGGGCTGGCCACGCGATTGCCGTCCTGCAAGGTCACGGTCGGCAGCTCATCTCGGTGCGAGCGCCAGCCGGCCAAGAGCTCCAGGGCCATCCGCGTGCGCCAGTAGCGCAGCGCCAGCATGGGCATTCCGGTCGAGGTTACCAGCGCTCCGACAGAGGCTTTTCCTGTCATATCGCGGGCATGGGCGATCGATGCGTCGAAAGTCGCCGTCGCCCCAAGGCCCAGCGCCATCACCAGACCCAGCGCCAGAGCGCGTCGCATCCCTAGTACCCCAAACCCTAAGTTCCTTCCGGGTTCCGGAACGGACTTGGTTTGGGGTACGGAAAGAAACCCAGCCGTAGTACCCAAGGGCTGTGAACAAGAACCGGGTGTAACCTGGATCGAATCAGCGGCCTTGGATACCAACCCTCGCGCAGCAGGCGATCGAGGCGGGACAGCAGTGGCGCGCGGTGTTACCATCGCCCGCAGGATGCCCCGGATCGCCGCCACCCTCAAGCTCTTTGCCGGCCTTTGGGCGGCGCTGCGGCGGTTGGGCCAGGCCGTCCACACCAGCCGGCGTCTGCTCGCGTGGCTGCTGGCCTGCTGGGCGGTGGCGGTGGCGGTGCCCGCGGCGCTCCTGTACCCCGATCACGGCCTCGATCGCCCCGCGCTGCAGGTGCTTTTGGCGCTGGCCCCCCTGGGTGCCCTGGCCGGTGCAGCGACGGCCCAGCCCTGGGTGGCCCTGGCTGCTGGGCTCGCGGGCCTCCTGCCGCCGCTGGTGGCCTGCCCGGCCCTGCACCAACAACCTCCGGCCCGGCCGCTGTCTTCGCTGCTCCTGGCCCTGCTGCTGGTGATCGCCTGCGACGCCGCCGCCCGGCAATTTCGCGGCGATACTGGGCGGTTGCGACTGCTGCTTCGCTGGCCTGAGTGGCCGCGGGGCCGCTGGCTGGCCGCCTTGGGGGCCCTGTGGCTGGTGATCGCCTGGTTGCCGACCCAGGCCGGTTGGCAGCTGCCAGAGGGCCAGCGGGCTCTGCGGGTGGTGGGGGCGGCGGCGGCCTGGTCGCTCCTGGCAGCAGGCGGAGAAAAGCCGTGGCAAAATAAGCTCCTGCTCCCCTGGCGCCCGCTGTTGTTGCGGCGCGCGGCGTGGTTGCTTCTGATCGGTGCGCTGCTCTGGGCCTGGCGTTCGCCGGCGTAATGCGCTCAGGTCCCGCAGGGCCCCCGCTTTGGCCGGCCCCGTGGACCGTTGTTGCGCAGCCCGGAGACGCCCGCCACAATCGCCGTCCCTTGACCTGCTCCCCTGAGGCCCACCATGTTGCCCATGAAGTCCCGCTACGCGCTAAAAGCTTTGGTCTACATGGCTTTGCATCAGGACCAGGGGCCGCTGCTCATCTCCGCGATCGCCGAGGCCGAAGCGATTCCGCGCAAGTTTCTCGAAGCGATCCTCTTGGAGCTGCGCAATCAGGGTCTGCTCGCCAGCCGTCGCGGCAAACACGGCGGTTACACGCTGCTCTTGCCGCCCGATCAAATCCGCTTGGGCGATGTGATTCGCACGCTGACCGGGCCTCTGGCGCCGCTGCCGTGCCTTTCGCGCACCGCTTACCAGCGCTGTGTCGAATGTCGCGACGAGAATACCTGCGCCGTGAGGCTTTTGCTGGCCGATGTGCACACCGCGACGATGAAAATTCTGGAGCACACCACCCTGGCCGATCTGGCCGCACGCAGCGCCGATCCCGGCTACTCCAGCAGTCCGATCTCGGTGTGGCTGGGGGCAGGAATCTAGTCTATTCAGTAGCTTATCCTGGGGGCCACCCCCCTTGCTCGGGGGACCCAAGGCCGGCGATTGCGGCCACGATGCGCCAATACCCTTGACGTTGCACATAGAACACGGCAGACTGCGCAGCCCCGAAGCCCGGTGCGGTCACCAGGCGGACGGTTCGGAGCCTTCCATGTCGACCTATGCGATCATTAAGACCGGCGGCAAGCAGTACCGCGTCGAAGCCGGTCAGCAGCTGACCATCGAAAAGCTTCCCGTTGATACGGGCAGCCAGGTGGTCTTTGACCAAGTGCTTTTGCTCTCCGCCGACGGCAGCGTCCGCGTGGGCCAGCCCATCGTGGCCGGCGCCACCGTGACCGGCACGGTTGTCGAGCAGACCAAGGACAACAAAATCCTGGTCCACAAATACCGGCGGCGCAAGAACAGCCGCAAGACCATCGGCCACCGCCAGCCGATCACCCGCGTGCGCATCTCCGCCATCCAGGGCTGAGTTCGCAGCGTCCGGCGTCCATCGCGACGGCGGTACGGTCTGATTAGCGACGGCGCGGGTTACGCCCAGGGGTTTCCTCTGGCGCCCTGCGTTCGTCGTCCACCGGTGCGGCAGTCCGGCCTTTTTTAGGCCGCGGCTCTGCGCCTCATCCAGTAAGCATGTGGGTCTGCGACAAGTCGGCGTGACTTTTCGGCGGAACCCAGCAGGAGTCCCTCATGGCTCACAAAAAGGGTCAAGGTTCTTCGCGCAACGGTCGCGACTCGAACCCCCAGTACCGCGGCATCAAGGTCTATGGCGACCAGACGGTCAAGCCGGGCTGCATCATCGTCCGCCAGGTCGGCACGGTGTGGCACGCGGGCAAGAACGTCGGCACCGGCAAGGACTGGACGCTGTACGCTCTGTCCGACGGCATCGTCGAGTACGGCACCTATCATGGCCGCCGCACCGTCCACGTCCGTCCGCAGGCGTAAGCACTGCTCTGCCCCTCGGTCGCGGCCAAGAGCGGCCCGTCGGCAAGCAACGGCGGCTTGCGTCGATCCATGCTTGGATTGGCGCGGGCTTCGCCCCTCTGCCGGCAGGTCGATCTAGCCTCACCGCACCGGTGCTGCTGGGGGGCCGCAGGACCATCGCCAGGCTTCGGCGCTGCCATCCGGGCTTGTAGTCAGGATCGCGGCGCTGCGGTGTTTTTGGCCCCCAAGGCCAAGCTGGCGCCGGAGACGGCGATGGGGCCGGACGCGTGCGACGCGGGGCCAGAATTGCCCGGGACTAGGCCAGAATTGCCCTGTCCTGGGGCAAAATCGCGCTGTCCTGGGCCGGAATGCACGGGTACTGCGGCAGAAGTCCGCGATGGCGGGGCAGAAAGGCCTTTCTATTTGCCGGTAGCGCCTAGCTGTGGTACGGATCCGCGCTAAGGGCTCCGGCAAGGGCAAGTCGACCGACTTGTTGCCGGTCCGTCGCCGCGCATCCGCACCGGTGAGCATGGCGACCCATCCTAGCAGCGTAAGGGCACCGAACGAGTGATTCTCGTTGGTGCTCTCAGCGTCCGCTCCGCTGCGGCACGCGACGAGCAAACGAGGATTCTCATGGCGAACGAGGAACGGCGAGGCGGCATCGGCTTTGGCAACCAGCGCAGGGTAGACACCGGTGCGCGACCGGCCTTTGACGATGACGACAACGGCGAAAGCACGCGGGCCATGGACGTTAGCGACCTCGATCCCCAGCCGACCGAGTTTGTGCGCTCTTCTGTCCCACCTCCGCCGCGCCCTCAGCCGCAAGCGGCCCCGCGCCCCGCGCCGAGGCCAGCTCCGCGAGCCCCCGCGCCGCCGCCGCCGCGCTATCAGCCTCAGGAAGAGGAAGAAGCGGCCACGCGCATGCTCGACGCCATGGACGACTCGGCGCCGATGCCACCGGCACGCCAGCAGGCTCCCGCAGGAAAAGCCTTGGATCTCAAGGTAGTCTCCGGTCCCGACCGCGGCAAAGTCCACCACATTGGCGACGGCGAGCACCTAGTTGGCCGCGGCCTGGATTGCCAGATCGTTCTGGCCGATCCCGCCGTGTCGCGCAAGCACTTCAAGGTGCGCCGCCAGGGCGATCAGGCCGTGCTCGAAGACATGGGCGGCCCCAACGGCACCAAGGTCAACGGCGAGAAGCGCGCCCGCCACACCCTAGAGCCGGGCGACGAGATCGAAGTCGGCATGTCGGTGATGGAATACCAGGTCGACGGCCAGGGCAAGCGCAGCAGCGGCGGTCGGCCAACCCCGCAGAGCGAAGAGCGCTCGCAGCGCAGCGGCGGCCAAGAAGGGCGCGGCGCGCCAGCCCCATCCGGCGGCGGGACCAAGAAGACCATCGCGATCGTCGCGGCGCTCGTGGCCTTGCTGGTGGTCGGCGGCGTGGGCGCGTGGCTGCTGCTGGGCAACAAGGGCGAAGCGGCCAAAGAGGCCGGCGAAGACAAGGGCGCTGCCCCGGCTGAAGGCGAGGGCGACGTTGGCACGCTGATTGAGCAGGCCAAAAAGCAGATTGCCGACAAAGACTTCAGCGGTGCCGACTCGACGCTGGGCAAGGCCAAGAAGCTCGACAAGAGCAATCCAGAAGTCGGCGCGCTCCTGCGCCAGGTGGGGCCGGAGAAGGATGCCCAAGAGGCGCTGGCCGCCGGTCGCCAGGCCCTGGAGAAGTCGGAGTTTGAAGAGGCGGTGATCAAGTTTGGCGAAGTCTCCAAGGAGTCGTCGTTCTTTGGCGATGCCCAGCAGGATCTCAATACGGCCAAGCAGGGGCTCGTCAAGCTCAAGCTCAAGGAAGGCCTCAAATTTGCGGATGAAGGCAAGAACGCAGAGGCTGCGGCAGCCGCTAAGCTGGTGTTGGAGCACGAGCCGGACAACGGCGAAGCCAAGATGCTGCTAGCCCGGGTCGGCGAGGGCGGCGCTCCGGCTGATCCGGCTGCAGTCCCCGCGCCAGCTCCCGCTCCCGCTGCAGGCGCCGATGCAGGCGCTGCGGCGGCAGCACCGGCAGCCGCTCCTGCGGCCGGCGCAGCCGCGGCTCCCGCCGCAGGTGCAGCCGCCGCAGCCGCAGCCGCGGCAGCCGCTCCGGCAGCGGGCGCGGCCAAGAAGGCCGATTTCCAAGCCGGTCTCAGCGCTTACGGCAGCCAACAGTGGAGCGCGGCCATCCAAGTGTTTGACGGCATCGCCAACGGCCCCTTTGCCAAGGATGAAAAGAAGAAGGCCAGCAGCTACGCAGCCGCGGTCAAGAAGGTCCAGTCCGCGGTCGATGAGGCCAATGGCGCCGCTGGCAACCCCAAGAAGGCCGCGGAAGCTTGGAAGAAAGCCCGGGACGCAGACGACGAAGTCAACGGCGCCCTCAAGGCCTTCTTCACGGGCAAAGTGATGAGCTCGTTTGTCGCCTCGGCCCAAGCCGCCCGGGCCAGCGGCAACTGCGCCGACGCCGTCTACTACGCGGAAGAAGCCAACAATTACAGCGCCTCTGGCGTCCACCCTCCGGCCAAGGTCGTCATCGACGGCTGCAAGGGCGACGGCAAAAAGCTCCTCGATCAGGCCGAACAGGCGCTCGCCGCGGGCAAGACCGGCCCGGCCAAAGAGCTGGCCGTCAAGGCAGAGAAGATCCTGGGCCCCACCGACCCGCTGACGCAGAAGGCCAAGGATATCCAGAAGAAGGCCGCTGCCGCCGGCCGGGGCGACGAATAGAGTCTGCCCGAGCCGCCCGCAGTTCGGCCGACGCCGCCTCCTCTGAAGCAAAGCGCCGCCCAAGCTTTCCCAACTCTCGCTCGCTGTGGTGATCAAGCGCGGTCGTTTCGCGGCCCATCCCTTCCCTTTCGCGGCCCTCTGAGGCAAGATCGCCCTGCGGTCGCGCACTGGCCCCGCAGGAGAACAGGTGATGGCCAAAGACAATGGCATCCACGTGCTGATCGCAGAAGACGACCTGGACATCGCCGGGCTGCTTCGCCGCAGCCTGTCTTCGGCTGGCTACCGGATTACCTTGACCTATGACGGTGAGGAGGCGGTCCGCGCTGCCCACGGCCAGAAGCCGGACTTGGTGATCCTGGACGTCATGATGCCGCAGATGAACGGCTGGGAGGTCTGCAAGACCTTTCGCGCCCGCCGCGATTTTGACGATGTCGGCATCTTGATGCTCACCGCCATCGGCCCCAACCTCAATGAAATGACGGCTCCCCTCTACGGCGCCGACGACCACCTCGACAAGCCCTTTTTGATCGAAGAGCTGCTCGAGCGCCTGGACAGCCTGGCCCGCCGCTTTAAGAAGGGCGCGTACTCGGCGCAAGTCGGCTGAGCCACCCCTAGGTGTGGTTCCAAGTTGGGGATCGCATGAAAGAACGCCACCTCTTTGGCCCCACCGCTGCGCTCATCGCGGCGATCGGCCTTTGCGGCTGCGCAGCGGAGCCCACAACCGGCGTTGCCCAAACCTATGTCGCCGATGTCGTCACGACGGCCGATACAGGCCCCGCGCCAGGTTCCGATGTGGCTGGCCAAGGCCCGGCGACCGCGCTCCCCGCCGGCGATCCCGTAGAATTAGCCAACAACAGCGCGTATTTCTCCCGGGCCCGCGACGTGATCCAGACGGCCCAAGTCAAGCTGCGGATTGTGCAGTTTGAGGCGGTCAGCGGCTCGGCGCCGGATCTGCTGATCCCCGCGGTGATCAAGGCCAAGCAGCGCGGGGTCGATGTTCGCGTGCTGCTGGATGAAGAAGTCTCAGGCAACAAACAGACTTACGACCTGTTCAAGGCCGCCGGGGTCGATGTCAAGTTCGACGGCACCAAGCTTCGCACCCACGCCAAGGTGGTCGCCAGCGAGCAGGGCTTTGTGATCGGCTCGACCAACTGGTCTAATACCTCGATCTCTAAGAATAATGAGACAAATGTGCTGGTGAGGGACCCGGCGTCGGTGAGCCAACTGCACGCTTGGCTCGACAAGCTGTGGAGCAACTCGACGATCAACGTCGCTATGCCCAAGGGCAATTCAACGGTGGCGCCCCTGTACGCGGACGGCGGCTACGCGGCGGTGGCGGGTCCGGCGATCGACGCGGCCAAGACGCGCATCCTCCTGTGCACCTACGGCATGAACATCGACCCGGCCAACAAGACCTCGCCCGTGACTCAACTGGCGGATAAAATTGGCAAAGCCGTCAAACGCGGCGTGCAGGTGCGGGTGCTGCTGGACCAATCGGGAGACTGGGCCGAGGTGGGCAATGACATCAACGCCGCGTCGGCTGGGTACCTCAAGACCCTGGGGGCCACGGTCTATGCCGATCCGGTCAGCACGATTACCCATGCCAAATTCTTGGTGGCCGACGGTGTGCTGGTGCTGGGCAGCAACAATTGGGGCTACGGCGGATTTCAGTCCTACCACGAGGTCGGGATAAAGACCAGTGAAGTCAAAGTGGTGCAGGGCATTGTCGACTACTTTGACAAGATCTGGGCCCTGGGCGCTCCGCTCTAGCTGTCCTAGCCCAAGCGAGCGCTGACAAAGCCCAACCTTCGCGCGCTTTTGCGCCACGGCGTCCAACAACTGGCCTCTCAGCCGAGCCGGTTCGCATTGGGTCAGCCGTTTCAGTGCAGTGATGTGGACAACGCGGCGCTCAAGCCTGACAATCGGCGCGTCGTCATCGGCCGGCACGACGGATCAGGGGTGGGCATGTTCAACAGGAATGGATGGATGCGCGCAGCGGCGTGGATCAGCTTGTGGTCTGTGGCGCTGGTCGCCGGGCGGCCGGCCCTGGCCGATGAGGCGATGTCGCTGACCCTCATCGACTTGTCGGATGAAGAAGCCGCCACGCGCGAGATCGCCTTTGACGTGTCGCGGGCGGTCAAGAAGTCCAAAGCGGTGCGTTTTGCCGACCTGGACGCAGCGCTGAACCTGGGCGGCGAAGAGGTCCAGGTCTCCAGCGCCAAGACCGCCGACCAGTTGGCCAAAGCGGGCCTGGGCAAGCTCAAGGCCGGCCAGCACGAAGACGCGGTGGAGGATTTTGACAACGCCGTGGGCAACTATCTGATCGCCTACGCTGTTTTGGCTGACTCGGCGGTCTATGCCCGCACGATGGCGCTGTTTGGCGCGGCGCAGTTCCTGACCGGCGACACCAAGGGCGCAGAAAAGACCTTTGAGAAAGCCGTGCAGGCCGACCAGAAGGCGCCGCTCGACATCTCGGAATTTTCGCCCAAAGCCCAGACCTTGCTCGACAAGGCCCGGCAAAGTGTCAGCCGCCGCGATCAGATCGACTTTGAAATCCGCACGGATCCGCCCAACGCCCGTGCTTACGTCAATGGCCGCTTTATGGGCTTGACCCCCGTGTTTGCCTCCAGCACCAAGGGCGAGCAGCTAATCAGCCTGTCCAAGCAGGGTTCGGCGCGCAAGGCCCGCAAGATCGTCGTCGACAAGGGCGGTGTGGTGCTTGAGGAGCGCTTGGAGCCCGCGCGGCGCTCGGCGGCGTTTGAGGGGCTGCGCCCGGGTCTGACCCAGGTGGTCAGCGGCCAAAACAAGCCGGAAGTGCTGCAAGAGGCAGAAGGCGTGGTCGCCGTGCCCTTTGCCCTGCTGCTGCGCTCGACCGGCACGCGCGAGAAGATGAAGGTGGAGCTGGCCCTGACCAGCCTCAACAGCCGCCAGGTGATCAACGCCGTCAGCCGCGAGGTCCGCTGGGAGAGCCGCGACAAAGAGACCCGCGAGCAGATCGACAAGATGGTCGATGAAGTGCTCAAGCCGCGGGTGATCATCGCCCCAGAGGCGCCCAAAGAGGTGCAGGCCAAGCCGATTTACAAGCGCTGGTGGTTCTGGACCATCGTCGCCGCGGTGGCTGGCGGCTCGGTGGCGGCCTACTACCTGATGCCGGGCAGCGAAACGCCCGCGCCGGGTCACGCTGCGGGCACCGGCGGTTTGCTCATCCAGTTCTGAGCCGGGGCGAGCACCTCGACAGGCGCGCCGGGAAAATCAGCAAGCGTTTCAACGATCAGACAGCCGCCTGGCACCTGTCCGAAGGGCACCTGTCCCCAGCGAGATGGACGCGGAGCGGTGAGCCGGCCAAGAAGGGCCGCGACCTTGCGACCCACCCAGCGGCTTGGACCTGTTCGGATTGTTCTTGGGCAGGTCCTAAAGGCCCAGCAGCCGCGCGCCCTGCACCGCCGTCGCCGCTTTGGCGCGTTCCTCAAAGAACTTCCAGCGCAACAGCCAGCGCGGAAAATCAGCAGTGATTTGAAGGGTGCGCCGCACGTCCGGCAGGCGCTGGTGGCCCAGGTCTACTTGCTTGGCGAACTCGGCCAGTTGTGGGTCGGCCTTGAGCTTGGCCTGCAGCGCCGGGCCGTCCGTGTCGCTCCAGCCGGCGCTCTTGAGCCGCTCTTGCAGCGTTGGCCACTGCAGCACAAGCTCGGGCGGCGGCAGCGGTTTTTCAAAGTACAGCTCGCCGCGCAGGCTCACCCCGCCGGGCAGGGGTTCGCGGCTGGTGATGACGATCAGCCGGTCGACCTCGCTCGGGAGGGCATCGACAAAACCCGCGGCGTCTCGCAGGCTTCCCTGCAGGTCCATGCGCAGGGCCACCACGCCGCGCAGCTCCTCCAGGCTAGGATTCCAGCGTTGGCCGGCGGCAAGCTTGGCCGGCGCCGGAGCGGTGGTTTCTGCGGGGGGCCGCAGCTCAAGGCTCTGCACGGTCAAGGCCTTGGCCGCCGCCAGCCGCCGCAGGCTGGACTCCGCGCTGTCCAGGGCCGCTTGGGCTGGCACGCGGCGAAAGTAGCCCCGCTGCTGCATTTGACCGTTCAGCGCGCCCAACTGCCGCGCCGCTTCTGGGCTGCTGATAAACATGGCCTCCAGCGCCTTGTGCTCGGCCAGCACGCCTTGCAGCAGCTCCGCGGCGGTTTTGGCCTGGACGGCCTGGGTCGGGGCGGCGGGCTCGGCTTGCTTGCTCTGGCAGGCCCCCAGCGCCACAAGCACTGCAAAGGGAAATACCTTGGCCATGACCGGGTTTTTCATGAGATCTCCGCGCGGACCTGCGATCACTGGGTCGGGCTCGCCGCGCCACCGCAGGTTAGCCGGCGTTGCCCGGTTGCACAACGCCAGAGGTCGCCCTAGACTGCCCGCCACTGGTCGTCAGGGATAGCTTTGCCGCCCGCCGGCGTTCCGCTCCCTGGTGCTGCATTTGACCCCGCCGACGCCATCCCAGCGCGGCGAATTTGGAGGCGACGCATGGCACGAAATCACGAGGATATCGAGCGCTACATCCTGGCCAGCAACATCGACTATGAGCAGCCCGGCCCCGGCACGTGGCTCCTGCACGATCCCAGCTGGCAGGGCGCGCAAATCGTCGTCCACCACGACGATCCCCTGGTGATCTTTCGCGTCAAACTGATCGATCTGCCGGCCGGCCTCAGCGCGGAAAAAGAGCTCACCCTCACGCGGCGGCTGCTGACCCTCAACGCCACCGACATGCTGCAGGGCGCCTACGCGCTGGAAGGCCGCTCGGTGGTCGCCGTAGAGGTCATGCAGGCCGAGAATCTCGATCAAAACGAGTTCGTCGCGGCGATCGACACCCTGACGCTGGCGGTGGAAGAGCACCGCGACGAGTTTGGCCAACTGCTCAACGGCTGAGGCCCGCCCCTTCTTGACCTTACGCAGCGCATAAATCGCGCAAAGGACGCACCTATGAGCCTGTTTGACCGCATCGGCCTGCTGCTCCGCTCCAACATCAATTCGATGGTGTCCAAGGC
>JBIKTV010000141.1:0-12465 GCA_044347905.1 Myxococcota bacterium | reverse complement strand
TACCACAGTTATATAAATGATCACGTAAGGTTCCGTGTCGCCCACGCCGGGTCGCGCGAGTACCACATCCACCACCTGCACGCTCAGCAGTGGCTTGCCGAGAGCGACGACGACAATTCGGCCTACCAAGACAGCCAGTCTATCGGGCCTGGCGTGGCGTTCTCGTACGACATCTCTTACAACGGTT
Organism: Myxococcota bacterium; assembly: GCA_044347905.1. Taxonomy (GTDB): domain Bacteria; phylum Myxococcota_A; class UBA9042; order UBA9042; family UBA9042; genus SXRM01. The sequence goes on along the minus strand of JBIKTV010000141.1, from coordinate 12,278 downwards.
CAGGCAACCGCAACAAGACCGTGGGGGATTCGATCTTTCATTGCCATTTCTACCCGCACTTTGCCCAGGGTATGTGGTCGCTATGGCGCAGCCACGATGTGTTTGAAGACGGCACGCGCACCCTGCCCGATGCCGAGCTGCCAGGCGGGACGCCGACTCCTGCGGTTGTGCCGCTGCCGGGCATGGCAATTGCTCCGCTCCCGACTGCCGATGTGCCTGGGTATCCCTATTTCATCCCGGGGATTCCTGGCCACCGCGCCCCCCATCCGCCCCTAGACACCGTGGACGATGGGGGCCTGCCGCGCCACGTGGTCACCGGTGGGGCCACGGTTGATGGCCAGCGCGGCGCCTTTGACCGCATCGCCAGTGCCTTGCAGGCCGTTGCGGTGCCCGAAGCTGGTACTCCTGCAGAAAAGGCCGCAATGGCATTTCATAGCAAGCGGTTGCACGACAGTGTCACGGCGGATGGCCGGCCGGCTCAGTTTGTCCTCAACGGTGCGCCCGCTGCTCCCGGTGCGCCCTTTGCCGACCCCTGCGTCGACGACGACGGCAATTCGCTCGGCGCGGCGCGGCTCATCAAGATTGCCGTGCACCAGCTCGACATCAAGTTCAACAAAGCCGGTTGGCACTATGCCCAGAGCCGCATGGAGAGCCTGTGGGGCGACGTCGCCGACTTCCAGGCCGGCAAGCGCGCACCTGAGCCGCTGTTTATCCGCGCGCGGTCGGGCGACTGCGTCACCATTCACCACACCAACTTGCTGCCTGCCGTTTGGAAGGGCGATGATTTTCAGATGTTTACCCCAACAGACATCGTGGGACAGCACATTCACCTCGTCAAGTTTGACGTGACGGCGTCCGACGGCGGCGCCAATGGGTTTAACTATGAGGACGGCACGTTTGCGCCGGACGAGGTCGTCGAGCGCATCCACGCCATCAACCAAGCGGGGGGATTGGCCGACAACGCTGACATGAAAGCGCTGACCCCGCGGGCCCACCCGTATTTCGGCGTGCTAGGTGGACAAACGACCGTGCAGCGCTGGTACGCTGACCCAGTGCTGAACTCCGCGGGCAAGGATAGGACCTTGCGCACCGTGTTTACCCACGACCACTACGGTCCATCGACCCACCAGCAAGCCGGTGTCTATGCGGGCCTAGTGGTCGAGCCCGCAGGATCTGCTTGGCGCGACCCCGAGACCGGGGCGATGATGGGCAACCGCTTTGACGGCGGACCGACCAGTTTTCGCGCCGATATTCTCACCGTTGACCCGGCCGAGAGTTTTCGCGAATTCCTGATGTCGGTGACTGACGACCATCTGGCCTACACCGCTGACGGCAAGCCGATTTTCCCGCCCGGCATGAAAGAGGTAGGGCTGCCCAACATCGTGCAGAGGCCAGCGGCGCCGCGGCCAGAGCCGGTGACGATTCAAGACGTCGGCACGATGACCGTGAGCTATCGAAATGAACCCGTGGCGTTGCGGGTCCGCGACCCAAAAACCGGCGCGCAGGCTCTGGGTCTGGCGGGTGACTTGGCCCACGTTTTTCGCTCAGACATTGCGCGTGCCGACCCGGCGCTCAATGCGCAGCCGACCTGGTATCCACCGCTGAGCAAAGATCAGCGGCCGGGTGACCCCTATACGCCGCTCTTGCGCGCCTACGAGGGTGATCGGGTAAAATTTGGCTTCATTGTCGGTTCACACGAAGAGATGCACGCGCTGCAGTTGCACGGCCTGCGCTGGCGGCAAGATGCTGCGGTGGCCAAATCGCCTTGGGTAGCTGCGCAGATGGCCGGCATTTCTGAACATTTTGAGATGGAGACTGGCAACCTGCCCGGCCAAACAACCAAGGGCAAGAGCACCGACTACCTGTATGCCTTGGGCGGTAGCGAGGCCGAACTGTGGAACGGCACCTGGGGCTTACTGCGTTCGTACCGCGGGTTGCGCAAGGACTTGTTGCCGCTGCCGTCCTCGCCGCTGGCCGGCGCCGACAAGGCGCCGAATACAGATGCCCACAAGAAAATGCACGCCAAGTCTCATTGCCCATCTTCGGCGCCGGTTCGCAAGTACGACGTGTCGGCGGTGCGGGCCGTAGATGCCCTGGGGGGCGGGGTCGTGTACAACAGCATCAGTGCTCTGGTCGATCCGCACGGGCTGCTCTACGTACAGACGGCTGATCTCGATAAAAACGGCAAGCTCAACTCGGGCGTACCTGTCGAACCGCTCGTGTTGCGCGCCAACGCAGGCGATTGCCTGCGGGTCACCTTGCGCAACAGGTTTAAGGCGGGCCCCACCGACGCGCCCGGTTGGAGCATGCTGCCGCCGATCATCGACAGTTTTGGGGCAAACCAAATCGCGCCATCGGCCGAGGTGGGGCTGCACCCGCAGTTGGTCACCTACGACGTTGGCCGTTCGTCTGGCCTGAACATTGGTCTGAACCCAGTGAGCACCGTCAAGTTCGGCGGCAGCATCAATTACGAGTGGTATGCCGGCACCGAGTCTGTCGATGGCAGCGGCAATGTCATCTATACTCCAGTAGAATTTGGCGCTTGCAACCTGCAGCCCGCCGACCTCTTGCAGCAGCAGCACAAAGGGCTCTTTGGGGCGCTGATTATTGAACCGGTGGGTTCAACCTGGGTAACTGCGGCGGACAGCCGCGCTCAAGCGACGGTTACCCATGGCGGCGGCACCTTTCGCGAAATCGTCGCCATGGTGCAGGACAACTTGAACCTGACCGACTCGGCCGGCCCCCTGCCGCCACAGCATGGCGAGGTAGAGGACAATGTCTCTGGGGTCAAAGCCATCAACTACAAGAGCGACCCCTTGCCGCAGCGGCTCGGCTACAATCCCTTTAGCCCCTGCATTGACGCCGCCACGGGGATGGCCTGCGCACCCGATACGTGCACGTGTGCCCATTTGGTGTCCAACGGTGTTTCGTTTGCCCATGCGTTCGCTGCTTCGACCAAGCCCATCGGCGCCAGCATCTTCAGCGCCAAAGCCGGCCAGCCGCTGCGGGTTCGGGTCCTGCAGGCCGGCGGTCGCCACCGCAGCCACCAGATCGAATTGGGCAACCACCTCTTTCGGCGCCAACCGGCCAATGGCAACTCTGCCTGGGTGAGCACCGTAAATCCGTTTGGTCCTGGCGTAGTTGCGAACCTGATTCCCTATGGCGGCGCCGGCGGTGCATTTGCTCAGCCCGGTGACTACTTCTTGCGCGACCGCACCGGCGGCGAGGTCGAAGCGGGCCTATGGTCCATTTTGCGAGTTACACCTTGAAAAATCCTCTCCATCACTATCGAATTCTTGGCTTGGCAGGCGTGATCGCTTGTGCGATTGGGCTGGTCGCTAGCTGCCAAAAACCCAAGGAACGCAGGCTGTTGCTGCCCAAGCCGCAGTCGGCAGCCGCGCCAGCGACGGACTCTGCCGCGGCCCCGGTAGCCCCAGCTGCGCTTGCGCCAGAGGTGACCTCGACCACCGCGGTCGCCGCTGGAATTCGCGTCACGCTGGGTCTGCGTTCGCTGGGCGATGCCGGCCTGCGTGCCTACAGTCGCGCACAAGTTGAAGTGCAGTTGGGCGATACTTCTGGCCAATCTAGCCCAGTTACCGGTAGGCAGCCGCTGTTGTGGTTGGTCAAGCAAGAGGGCCCGGGCACCCCAGACGCAGAGGCGTGCAAGCGCACCGTCCGCGACATCCTGGGCGGCGCAACGGCTCTGCGTCCGGCAGCACATTTCAATCATTTTGAGCTATTGACCCTGGATGATCACGCTTCGGTGTCCATTTTAGACCCGCTGCTGGCGTCAACCAAGACCCGAATGGTAGGGCAGGTCTCGCTTGGTGGGCCGGCGGCCGACATCGTTGCCAGCGGTCGCGATGCCGTGGTCAGCCTGCCGGATCGCGGAGAGGTGGTCAGAGTCCTGGTCGAAAAGCGCCAGTCGCTCAGCTACGCAGTCGGCGGCCACCCGTACGACCTTGAAGTCCTGCCCGGCGGCGCGCTGGTTGTGGCCGGCGATGTGACGGGGACGTCGCTGGCGCTGATTGACCTCAGCCGCTCGCCGACCGAGGCAGATGCGGTCACCTATGTGACGGTTGGGCCGGGCCCGCACCGACTCGCGGCTTCGCCCTCTGGGGAGTTGGTCGCCGCCACAACGGCTGGGCGGCAGTCGGTGGCGTTGATCAACCCCCTTACACGTCAAGTCCTGTCGCAGACTCGACTAACCAGTCCGACAGTCAGCTTGGCCTGGTCGGCGGCGGCGAATGCCTTGTATGCCTTGGGAGAAGATGGCGTCATCTCACGGATTCGCCCGGGTGAACCGCTGGCGCGCACCGCCGCCAAGGGGCGCGGCGTCGATCTTGCGGCTTCTGCCGATGGCCGCTGGCTGGCCGTGCTGCGAGATCGCCCTTCTGTCATAGAAGTGCTTGATACGTCTACAGATACCATTGTCTCGTCGGCTGCGATTGCTGCAAACCCGTTGCGGCTGCTGCAGGCGGCGGCCATGGTGCTGGCCGTCCATGCCGGCAGCGCCCAGGCAGAGGGCTTGGACCTCGCCCAGTTTGACCCCAGGCGACCGGCGGGGGTGGCGCAAATCTCGCTTGGCAGTCAGGGCTTTCCGGCTGGGGTGTTGGCGCCGTGGATCGCTGAGGCGCCAGGCGGCGAGGGTTCATTTGTGCTCAACCCTGCGGACCGAAATGTCTATCAGTGGATGGAAGGGATGGTGGCGCCATCGGCTTCGTCGGCACTGTACCCGTGGACGGCACGCGGCATTCTGGCATCGGACCAGGCCCTGCGCGAGGTGGAGCCGGGCAGCTATCGCACCAACGGCACGCTGCCGGCTCCGGGACGCTACACCGCGGTCATGCTGGCGCGCGGCACCCCACAGGTGCTGACTTGTGGGACCATCGACGTCGCAGCAGATCTAGAGCAGCGCGACCTTCGGCGGGTACAGGCCGCCATTACCTCGCCACCCGGCCAAGCCGGAATTGCCGGCGAACTGCGTATTCGCTTGACCACATTGGATCATCAGCCCATCGACCAGGTGGCCGACCTCGACGTGACCGTGGTGCAGTTGCCCGACTTCAGCGAGATTGTGGCGCTGCGCAAGGTGGCCCCTGCCGGGCAAGGCGGGCGAGGAGCGGATGTCGTTGAGTTTGTCGGTACTGTGACGCCCGCGCGCGCAGGGCCTCACCAAGTGATGGTCCGGGCGCCATCGCTCGGCATTGGCGAGGGGCGGGCGCTGGCCGTTCGCTGGGAGGTGACTGGACAGCCGTTGGGCGCGCCACCTGCGCTGGCTGCGGCCGCCGCTGGGCCAGGGGTCGGCACGCCTGCGCCAGTGCTGCCGGGCCTGCCGGATGTCACATTGCTCGACCAAGACGGCCGCAAGCTGCGATTTGTGTCCGACATCATCAAGGGTAAGATCGTGTTCTTTAACTCGTTCTTCACCTCGTGCGGCGGCACCTGCCCGGTGCAATCCAGCGTGTTTTCGGCGCTGCAAAAGCGCCTGGGCGCCCGAGTCGGCAAGGACATTGTGCTGATTTCTGTGACGGTCGATCCCGAGAATGACACGCCCGAGGTTCTCAAGGCCTACGCGGCCAAGTACGGCGCAACGACCGGTTGGTACTTCTTGACCGGTCAAGAGAAAGACGTGCAAAAAGTTCTAGAGGCCATGGACTTGTACACCCAACGGCCCGATGATCACTCGCCGATGGCCGCGGTTGGCCACGAGCCCACGATGTTGTGGCGCAAGGTACTCAACCTCAAGGCGCCGGCGGCTCTGCAAGCCGAGCTCAAGTTGCTGGAGCAGGATGTCGCGCACCGCACAACGTCGCAGGGCAAGCCTGTACCATAACTGCGACCTGTTGCTACAGGCGGCCAAATTGCGTTGGGTTGGCTCTTTTCTGCTCACAGGGTTGATGGCGACACGTTCCGGCTATGCCGTTGATCCGGCAGCAGAATTGTGGATGCATGGTCGCTGGCCAGGGCAAGACATCGTCACGGCACACCTGCCCGGCGGTGACCCCATCCACGCTGCAACGGTGCCGTGTGCCGGCTGTCACGGCGCCAGCGCCAACGGCCAGCGAGAGGCGGGGGTCGAAGCTCCACCCCTTGCGGGGACGGTCCTGCGGTTGCCGCGCCAGACCGGGGCCAGCTATCGGCCAGCCTACGACTTTGCCGCATTTGTTCGCGCTGTTCGCCACGGAGTGGGTGCCGGCCAGACTGTACTGGCGCCGGTGATGCCGCAGTACGACCTGACGGATGCACAACTGGCTGCCCTGTGGCAATTTTTGCGCGATGGCGCGGCCGTGCCGCCACCGGGCTTTGGCGAAACGGAGGTGCGCGTCGGCGTGGTCCTGCCCTATGGACTTGGTCGCGGGTCACCCCCGGGCGGCCGCGATCTATTCGCCCAGCAAGTCCTGCAACAGGTGACGGCGGTGCTGTCCAAGTCTGCGGCCGTCCACGGGCGGCAGGTGAGGCTGGTCGCCTTGGGCCCTGCCGAATTGGCCGACCTTGCTCACTTTCAGCGGTCAGACCGGGCCGTGTGTGCCGTACTGGCCCCGGGAAGTGCCGTTGCACCCGCGGCATTGTCGGCGCTCGTTGGCAGCGGCGCGCTGATCCTTGCGCCTGAGCCGGCAGCGGAAATCTCTGATCATCCTGCAGTTCTTCGCTTGACACCATCGCTCGCACGCCAGCGCAGCGCGGGATCCGCCGCCGCTTCGCCGACCACTTGGTTCCCGTCAAAAGGCGACAAGAGCCGGTGCGCGCACAGCGACGGGCTGCTAACGGTGCCGGCGTGGCGCGAAGAGCCAGCCCCAGCCGTGTCAAGCCAGTTGCCGGCCGAGCTGGGGCGCGTCCACGGGCGCATTGCTGCGACATTGGCCCTGCAACTGCTCAGGGAGCTGGGGCGCAGTCCGCTGCACCTGGCAAATTGGCAGCATTTGGCCCGGTCTGGCCGCACCTGGGACACGGGCCTGCCTGCGCGGGTCAGTTGGGGGCCGCGCACCCATAGCGGCTGGCCCGGTGTTTGGTTGGTTTCGGCCTGTCGGCGCCTGCGCCCGCAGCTCTGGCTGACTGAGACGCAGCCTTTTCCGGCGATGCGCTAGCCACGCTTGCTTTTAGCGCCATGGCGCCGGCGCAAGGACCTGTCCGAGCGTGGCTTGAACAGGTCCTTGGCTAGCTACAGGCCCGTGCGGAACTTGCTCTCGGCCACCGAAGTCACAAAGCCCACGCCGTCCCAGGTCGGCACCGGCGCTGGCATCAGCACGGTCTGACCGGGGCGCTCGATGTCAAAGCGAATCAGCATCGCGTGGTCTTCGTGCGTGGTGTTGTGGCAGTGCTCCACATAAGTGCCGGCAAATTCTCTGAAACGAAAGGCAACCTCGATTTCACTAGACGACCCTTCTTCGGGGCCGACGCGAAAGATGTCCTTGCGTGCCCACGCCTCCCAAATCGGCGGCGCCTTGCCATCGCGGGTCAGAACTTGGCCTTCCTCAAAGTGAACGTGCATGGGATGGCTCCAGCCGCCGCCGGTCTTGAAACTCCACACTTCGACGTGGGGCGTGCCAGCATCCGTCAGGTCACCCAGGTTTGGAGCGGCCGAGACCCGCCGCGTGTCGGCCGTGTGCGCTGAAGCGCCATCGACTTTGATATTCCAAGGCTTGCTGTCGCCGGCGCTGCCCGATTTGCCCAGGTCGTAGGTGTGGCGCTTGGCGCTGGCCAACTCTGCTGCGGTGAATGTGGGCTTGGGGACCATCTTGAGGGGCGACTTGTTCGGCCCGTTGGTGTTGCCCGGCACGTAGAGAGCCGGCTTCATGCTGTTGTCGAGGCAGGCGATGGCTTTGCCTGCTGCATTGGCACACGCCCGGACGTCAAAGCGCAGGAACGTGCCCACGGCTGGGTCGCCGTCGATCCAGCGCCCCTTGCTCACGGCTGGCTTGTAGGAGCCGTTCAACACATTGGCAAGCGGAACATACTGGTTGGGCAAATGTCCGTCTTTGTGCTCTACGAGATTGACGAGGTACAGCTTGTCGCCAACTTTGACCCCGTTGGCGGCAAAGTCGACGATGATGTCGTAGCGCTCGCCGATGGCCTGAACGGGGGCGACGCCTCTTTGCGTACCGTTGGTGCCGTCAAAGGCGACCGAGTGCTCCATGATGTTGCCATCATTGGCGATCATGTGAAACGGCACGGGCTCGTACGAGATTTTGGTGCCCGTGGGGCCTTTGAGCGAACCTGTGGTACCGGCGATCTCGCGCACCAGCGCGACCTTGAAGTAGCGGGCCACGGAGCCGTTGAGGAGGCGAAAGCGATACCGACGGGCGCGGACATCAAAAGTCGGCTTATAGCCAAAATTGACCGTCATCGCATCGCCCAAAAAGCCATTGGTCTGAAAGGGGTTAAACCACAGCTGCCCGTTCTGATCGAACGCCTTGTCGCCAATGACCAGGTTGACGTCGTAATCGCGGTTGCCCCACGACAGCGCTGAGCCCGACGGCAAGCGCAGGTTGATACCGTCATTGAGCGTCTCATTGCCTCGGTCGACGGCGCTGTAGTAGTTCATTACCGCCGCGTTGCCCTTGTAGACGTTCTGCGAGGTGTAGTCCTCCATGTGGTCGTGAAACCAATGGGACGACATGGTTTCGCGGTAGTCGCCGCGCAGCTGGACGATGCCGTTCTGGCCAGCGGGGTCGCGGCTGACGTCACATGGGATGCTGACTACCCCCGATCGCCGACCGACGCGCATCGTCTCGCCCTTGACGCAGGGGGTCGAGGCGCGCGGCTCGGTCGCGTCGAGGTTGATGGTGTCGTGGCCCGCCAGCGCTAGAGGCCAGCGGTAGTCATAGAACTGACCCGGGAAGAAGAAAGAGCCGGCAAAGCCATCGCTTTCTGCAGGGTTGTGACCATTGTGCTCGTGGGTACTAATCGTATGCATGCCAAAGCCGCGGTTTGCCGCGACGTCGATGGGCAGCGCGTTGTAGTTGCGCATCAAGATCGGCTCGCCATAGCGCACCTGCAGCAGCTTGGGCGGCATGGTGCCGTCAAAAGTCCACACCGATTGGTGATGCTGCACCGGCATGTTGGGGTGAAACTTGATCTTGATACCCGAGGTGGTGCCGTTGAAGCCGGTAAGGCCGGTCGTGTTGTGGTAGAGCCGGCCCGAGGCAAACTCGCCCTTGACATAGCCGTGCCGCTGTCGCGCGTCGCGCATGCCCAGGTTGGTGCGCGACCCGGCGACTGCCGTCTTGTAGGTCTTCGCGGGATAGAATTCGTCCCAGCGCTGGTGGGCCCAACCTTCACCTGCAGGCCGACCTTCGGCCGGGCCGGCCTCGCGACAGTCGGTGCGACCGAGAAAAGGGCAAATCAGGCTCCACCACGGGTTGGGCAGCGCGGTGTTCGACAAGCGGGTCGGAAACGGGTAAAGCCCTGGCCAGCCGAGAAAGTTGTCAAGATCCGAAGCATTTGGTGCACTTTGCGTAGCGGTGCCGCTCTTTTCGGGATCGGTCGGCGTAGTGCCTGCAACTGGCAAGGGCAGCGTCGTCGTCACGCTAGAGGCCGCGAGGCTCTCGGGACCAAATTCCTGGAAGCGAAGCATTTTTTGCGTAAACGGCAGAGCTCCGAACAGGGGGCTGGGCTTACCGGCCGAAGGGATGTTGAAGGAGTTCTCTGGTCCAACTGATCCGGCGGCGAGATTGACGGTGGAGCCGGCCTCGGTACCGTTGGGACCGCCCTCCCAAGCGCCGTGGTAGGTGTGGAAGCCGTCCTGCAAATCCACTGCATTGCCCCCAACGATGGCCGTTTGTCCGGCCGAAGCGTCGGTTGGAAACGACGGATAGGGGATGCGGAGAGGCGTCGTCAACAGACCCCCAGAGAAGGTGGCGTAACACGTCCCTGGCGTCGTCGTCGGGCACGACGTCGTGTAGGTGAGGCCTATGGCGTAGGCCGTGCTGGCAATTGCCGATGCGGCAAGCACCCCCCCTGCCGTTCGTGCCATCAACCGATTGCGCTCTGCTTTCATGCTTCTCCTCCTTGAAACTTCGACTGCGAGCAGCAATCTCGCCCTCTCAAACAGGTTGCTGGCGGTCCGTTGGTCGACTCGACCGCCGGTGTTATGGCAGCGTTCTCGGCCGACCCAGTGCGGCTGCGGACTTGCTCTCCCGATCGATGAAATCGATCAGCAATTCCACGTCCGCGTCCTCTAACTTGGTATTGGGCATCGCCACTTGCATGTACTTTTCGTACAGGCCCATCGCAATGGGATCGTGCTCTTTGAGCATGGCGTCGGGCTCTTTGATCCAGCGCCTCAACCAGGCCCGCGGTCGGCGCGAAATCACATCCTTCAGATCGGGGCCGATGCCGTCGCCGCGACCGATCGTGTGACAATCCATGCAGCGGCTGACGTACAGGCGCTCGGCGCCATCCGCATCGGCAATGCGCGAAGGCGCGTGGTCATAGCCAACGATTTGCGCACGCTGCGGCTTGCGCGGGTTGAGGCGGTCAAGCAGGTTGATCATGACCTCAGCATTCTCTAGGTGGGAGCGCTTGAGCCACTGCCCCGTCGCCTGGTTGCCCACCGCCATATCGAGCGAGTGATCTTTCTTTTGATCGACAGCCTCGCGATAGATGCCCAGTTTCTTTTGGATTTCCTCGGCCTGGCCTGGCTCACCTACCCAGAAGTGCCAGTTTGCCGGCAGGCGAAAGCGCTCCTTGTAGGCGGCCAGCGTCGCCGGGGTGTCTTTTTCAGGGTCGACCGAAATCGAGATGAAGTGCACGTCTTTGCCCAACCGCTCGCCGAGCCTGTCAGCCACCTTGCGCAGCCGTGCGGTTTCTAGGGGGCACGAGTCGCCACAGGTGGTGTACACAAAATTGACGACCACGATCTTGCCGGCGATCAATTCAAAGAAGGCTTTCTTCTCGCCAATTTCGTTGGTCAGAACACAGTTCGGAAAGTAGCCCGCACCCCGAGGCGCGTAGTCGTCTTGCTGACCTGTCCGACCCGCCTGGACCGGACGCGCGGTCGCATCGCCAGCGCCGGCGTCGCCTACCGTCCGAACCAGTGTCGCGGGCTCGCTTGCCCGAGTGTGACATCCGAAAAGCAAAGCAAATGCTATAAGAGCGAGCATGTAGGCCCAGTTGAGCTTGGCCTTCTGGGCAATGTTCATCCTCATGCGCGTCCTTGTGCTACAGCAGCCGCACGCCGCCTGCCGAATGTCACATTGTGACAGCCCTGTGTGACGCCGTCAACAGCGAATGTGACATTGGGCGAATTTGCCGGTCGCCGCCGATGGCTCAAAGCTGGGCCGACCTGTCGAAGGTGTCCGTCGACGGGTTGCAGCTTGCCCTTGGTCCTTGGCCGGCGGCCCGCTATTGCCGCAAGGTGCGAATCCGATCGCCGAGATGCCGGTAGACTTGCCGACGTACGGACTCTGGGTTGCGCCCCTGTTGCGCGCCCGCTTCGTCACAGAATGCCTTGATATTGCCAGAAAAAATCTCGTGTATCGCCTGCCACAAGGTCACGGGATCGGCCAAGGCCACTGTGTACCAGTTGCTGTCGCGTTCGCCGTCGTGCAGCCAAGTCGCAGGGCGCGTTTGCTCGCGCTCACCGAATTCAATTCCTCCGCTGTCGGAGCCGTTGCGCCGAGGGGGGGCGGCGCGTTCGCCCTCCGCTGTCGGCGCAATCACCGCGAGCGGTTCGGGTGTCCATGAGCCAGACAGGGCGGGCAGTCCTTTGGAGAGCACTTCTTCAACCTCGTGGTTGGGGAGGGCCATCCCGGCAACCTCCGCGAGGTTGCCGGGCCATCGCTGGTGGACCCATCGTTGGACCTGGGCACACACCTCGGCGGCGTGACCATTGTCAATAGCTGCTAATTCTTGAAGACTTATCTGATGAAAAGCTCTGCGCATCGACTCGACGATCGCGGGAAGATCCTCGCGGTGTAAATCAAGCCGCTCGACCTCGACCATCGCGCCGTGAAGCGCTTGGCGCATCTCGGGAATCAGGGGATCGCTGCTGCTGGCGAAAGGCAAGACCGCCGGGCTGGCCCAGCCAATAAGTTGCCACTTGGGCGGTTCGCCTCGCGCAGCGGCCGCCACCTGTGCCGCGATGAGTTTGGCCATCAGCGACTGGACATCTGGAGCGAGGCTTTCTAGAGGGCCTGCGATCAGCGACACCGGTCGATTCGCAGACTGGGCTGTTTCCATCGCGCGCAGCCATGCCCCAGAGTCGGACGACGAAAGGCGTACCGCGAGCGAAGGTTCGCCAACCGCCCGCACCAACCACGACACAATCGCCCGGC
>JBIKTV010000140.1:0-12502 GCA_044347905.1 Myxococcota bacterium | reverse complement strand
TCCTGCACAAAGAGATCGACAAGAAGACCCTCTACGCCATCCTGCCCAAGCCGGTGCGGCGCAGCGAGTTTGTCGTCGGCAAGCTGTTGGGGCTGGCGGCGCTGCTGCTGGCCGAGCTGGCGGTGCTGACCCTGTGCTGGTGGGCGGTGCTGGCCCTGCGCGGCGGCGAGATGACGGCGGCGATTCTGCGCGGCCTGAGCCTTCAGTATGTCGAATTGCTCTTGGTGACCTCCGTGGCGCTGTTCTTTTCGGCGCTGTCTCGGCCGGTGCTGAGCGGCGTGCTGACCACCGGAGTGTTTATCGCCGGGCGGGTCACCTACGTGATCAACGACTTGCTCAGCGCCACCAAGGGGGTCTTTGCCGAAGTGCCGGCGATGCGTACCCTGGGCAAGGGCCTAGTGGCGGTGGTCCCCGATTTGGGCACTTTTGCCGTGGCCGATCAAATCCTGCAGGGCTGGGATGTGCCGTGGGCCTACGTGACTGCGGCGACGCTCTACGGTTTGTCCTGGACCGCGCTTTTTACCGTGGGCGCCGTGCTGCTGTTTGAGCGCCGCGACTTTACTTGAGGACCGATCTGCCCATGGCCAATTTTGGATCCTCTTCCCTGTTGCGCAGTTGGGCGGCCCCCGCGCTGGCCGTGCTGCTGGTGCTGGCCAGCCTGGGCGTGCGCGCCACCCTGGAACAGCGCGAGGCGTGGGGCCGGGCCGTGGTGCTGGAGTCCAAGGGCGAGACAGAGCGAGCAATTGAAGAATACCGTTGGACTTTGCGGTGGTACACCCCGTGGGGCCCAGCGGTCGATGACGCGGCGGCGGCCCTGGTCGACCTGGCCCAGCGCCACGCCCAAAGCGATCCAGAGACCGCCGTACAGGCTTGGGACGCGCTGCGCTCTGGCCTCATCGCCGGGCGATCCCTGTATCAACCCCGCGCAGACCTTGTGGAAAGGGCCAGCCGCGAGCTGCCGCCGCTGCTGGTGCGCGTGGCCGACCGCCGCGGCGATCAGCGCGATCCCGCCAAGCTGTTGGCGCGCTTTCAAGGCGACTACGCCCGGCCGGTCGGGGTGACCCCGGGGCTATCCCTGCTTGTCACCTTGGGATTCCTGCTTTGGATCGGCGGTCTGGCCTGGGCGGCCCGCCGCGGGGTCGATGACGCGGGTCGCTGGCTTCCGGCCGGGTGGCGCGGCGTCGCGGTCTCGCTGGCCGGCTTTGCGACTTGGGCCGGCGCGCTGTGGCTGGCGTAGGCGCGGCCACCTAGGCAAAAAAAGGACAACGCTAGCTGCACAGGTAGATCATGAGCCATCCCTCCGCCCCTCACGTCGCCATGCCCGCCGAAGAACTGCGCGGCTTTGAGAAGGTCGCCGTGCCGCTGCTAGAGGCCTTCAACGCCTCCCACGGCTTTCGCCGCGCCACCCACGTGGTCCAGGGCAAGTCCTTTGGCGGCCTGATCCACTTGGCGTTTCAGAATCTCGCCGAACCGCACGGTCTGGCCGAGCTGGCCCAAGCCCACGTGCCCCACGGCCTGATTGTCGTGTCCAATCACCGCACGTTCTATGACTTTTTCTACCTGGGCACTTGGATCACCTTCCACACGCCGCACTGCAAAGAAGTGCTGTTTCCGGTGCGATCTCCGTTCTTTTACACCAACCCGCTGGGCGTGGCGCTCAACTTGGTGGCGGCGGGCGGATCGATGTGGCCGCCGGTATTCCGCGATGAGCGGCGCCGCAGCCTCAACCCCGTGGGCGTCCAGCAAATCGCCAAGACCCTGGCGCCAGGGGTGATGATGGGCATCCACCCAGAAGGCACGCGCAACCGCCAGAAGGAACCGCAGTCGTTCTTGCCGCTCAAGCCGGGCCTGGGCCAGCTGCTGGAGCTCGTGCACCCAGAAGTTCGGGTGATGCCTGCCTTTATCGCCGGCCACTGCACCGACCTCAAGCGCGACTTCACCCGCGGCTTTAGGCCCCGGGGCCAACGCGGCGAGCCAATTCGCCTGTGGTACGGCGAACCGCGCTCAGCCGGCAGCATCGTCGCCGAGTCCTCCGACCCCATGCTGCGCACGGAGATTGCCTTTGCCGGCGTGCGCGATCTGGCTGAAAAAGACCGCGCCTTGCACGGCGCTAGGAGCTGACCTTGGCCCTTCCGATCGCGACAGCGACCACCGCTTGGGTCGATACGCAGAGCCCGTGCCCCCATCCGTGGTCGCCCGACGTGTGCCCGGTGTGCGCGCCCTGGCAAGGCGAGCTCGACCAAGCCTTTGAGCGCCCTGGGCGGGTCGAGGCCGCGCTCAGCGCCGCAGAGGTGGGGGCGCTTCTGCAGGCCCAGCGCGGCGCGGACAAAATCGCCTTGCGCGGCGGCGAATTGCTGCTGCGGCCTGAAGCGCTGGAGCTGCTGACCGCGGCGCGGCGGCTGGCACCGCAGGTGGAATTGTGGAGCAGCGGCGGGCACTTGGCCCGGCCAGGGGTGGCGCAAGCCCTGCGCCAGGCCGGGGCGACGGCGGTGGCCATCGGTCTGTGGGGCGACTCCGCAGAGGGCCACGACTATGCCACCGGCGTACCGGGGTCGTTTGCCCGGGCGATTGCCGGGCTCAAGGCGGCGCGCCAGGCCGGGCTGCGCACCGCGGTCGTGGCGCCGCTGCTGCGACCTACCTATCGCAACCTCCCGCAGCTCATGCAAAAATCTTTGGCCTTGGCGATCGACGGCGCGCTGCTGTGGGCCCCAGCCGGCCCCGACCGCACCCAGCATCCGCTGCTGGCGCCCATCGCCTCGATGGGACCCTATGTCGATGCCGCCGCGAGGGTGTTGGCCGCTGGGCAGAAAAGCTTTGGCGTCATCGGGGTTGCGCCGTGCAGCCTGGGGCCGGTCGCCGCGGCTCTGGACCTCACCCCCACAGCCCAGCCGCAGCTTGGCCGCAGCAAAGGCGCGCCGTGTCAAAGCTGCAGCTGGGCGGAGCGCTGCCCGGGCCAGAGCAACCCGCGCATCCAATTGCACGGCTGGGTCGGCCTCAGCCCGCGCCGCGACGGCGAAACGACCCCTGAATTGGCGGCGCGCCCCTGAATCGCGCTCGGGCGCTGGACCGGCAATCCCCTGCCAGAGAGCGGGGTTTGGCGCCGCGAATTGACTTCAGCTCCTTAATCGGACCATTTTGGTCCTGTATATGGGGATGCGCCCCACCGGACAATCTGCCACACTGACGCCGCCGGGCGCGGTTTTTTGCTGGGCAGCGCACCGCGAATCTGCGGGTTGGGCGCACACAGGCTGGGACTCCACGAGGTGCTATGAGCGATCAGACCCCAAGCGCGGCCGAAGCGCTCTTTAGCGACGCCGATGTCGAGCGGCTGGTCCGCGACGGCCTGCTCAACCGCGACGAAGCCGAAGCCCTGCGCGCCTCGCATCAAGCAGAGACCGGAGCGGCGCGCCTAGAGGCCTTGCCCTCCAACGGCGATGAGGGCGAAGACAAAGACGCGGTCAAAGAAGCCGCCGCCCACCACAAGCGCCACTGGGTCCGCGTCACGCGATTGTGCAACCAGCGCTGCACCTTCTGCCTGGACTCGATGAACCAAGACGGCACGATGATCGACGTCGAGTCGCTCAAGGCCTACATCCTGCTCGGCCGGCGCATGGGCCGCGAGCGGCTGATCCTCTCGGGCGGCGAAGCGTCGGTCCACCCGCAGTTTATCGAGCTGATCCGCTACGGCCGCCAGGTGGGCTATGAGTGGATCCAGACCGTCACCAACGGCATGATGTTTAGTTACAAGAAGTTCGCCGTGGCGGCGGCGCAGGCGGGGCTCAATGAGGCCACCGTCTCGATGCACGGCCACACCGCGCACTTGCACGACAAGCTGACGGGCACCCCGCTGGCTTTTGTCACCGGGATCAAGGGCATCCAGAACCTGCAGGCCACCGGCAAGGTGGTGGTCAACATCGACGTGGTGATCAACAAGCAGAACTACAAGTTCCTCCCGGACATCATTGAGTATTACTACAAGCTGGGCATCCGCGAGTTTGACCTGCTGCACATCGTGCCGTTTGGCCGCGGCTTTGATGAGCACCGCCACTCGCTGTTCTTTGACCTGAATGACGCGGTGCCGTACTTCAGAAAAGCCTTTGCCTGGGCCGATAAGCCGGGGATGTACCTGTGGACTAACCGCCTGCCCGTCACCTACCTAGAGGGCGCGGAGCGGCTTATCCAGGACCCGCACAAGCTGGCGAGCGAGTTCGACGGCGGCCGGCACAACTTTGAAGGCTACCTGCGCAAGGGCCTCAAGCCCGACTGCCACGGCGAGCGCTGCGACTACTGCTTCCTAGACGGTCCGTGCCGCCAGACCATGTTCCCCTATCGCGAACAGCTGGAAGCGGGCAGCTTTGCAGTGGTGCGGGTCGACAGCCGCATGGCTTGGCCCGGGACGCCGGCCCGCGAAAAGTTTGAGCGCCAGCAGCCCCAGCGGCTGATCCTGACGGCCCGCGACAGCGATGACGCGCACTCCGCCTTGATGAACCTGGGGTTTTCCGGCGCCGCGCTGAGCGTGCAGCTCGATCCCGGGGCCGATCCCGCGCCGCTCAACGCCTCCACACCGCGGCCGATCCAGCGCTGGATTTCCGCGACGCCAAGCGACACAGAGCGCTTGCTGCAGCTGCCCGCCAGCGAGGCGCAGATAGAGGTCGAGCTCGACAAGCCGATGGCCGCGTGGCTATTGGACAATCCGCAGTGGCTGGCCGCGGCCCAGGGCCGGCTGATCGGCGCGCTGCCGCTGCACAGCACCCTTTCGGCCTCCAAGGAGCGCGACGTCGAGCCCGCGGTGCTGGCGCAGCTGGCCAAGGCCGGGCTCACGCTCAAGAATGTCGCGCCGTGTATCGCCGGGGCGCCGGTCGAGGCCGCGGACCGCATGTTGCTGGACGCCAAACTGCTGGATGGCGCGGGCGATCTGCACCTGGACCGCTACGTCCACCACTATGTGCAGCAGGCCTACTACGCCAAGTCGGTGCGCTGCGGCCTGTGCAGTGCCTCAGAAACATGCCCGGGCATGCCGATCAACTGGCTGCGCCACTTTGGTTTTGCCGCGATGCAGCCCCTGGACGATCAAGGCCAGCCGCGCGCCGATGGCCAGAGCTTTGAACAGCTGACCGATCGGCTCAAAGACGCCGGGGCCCAGCGCAGCAAGCGCGACCAGCAGCGGCTGTTTGGCCTGCACAAGCCCCATTCCGCGGTGGCGATGGCCGAGCTGAGCCTGGGCAAAACGCCCGCCTGAGCAACCGGTTCAAGGAGCACGCCATGGCCAACATCGGCTACATCCAAATGGTCCGGCACTGCAACCAGAATTGCGGGTTTTGCAGCAATCCAGAGACGCCGTTCTTTCACAACATGGATCAGATTCGCACGATCATTGATGATTTTGCGGCGCGCGACTATTTTGGGGTGATCCTGACCGGCGGCGAGCCGACCCTTTCGCCCGTGCTGCCCGAGGCCATCGCCTACGCCCGGGAGAAGAACCTGCACGTGCGGATGATCACCAATGGCCAGAAAATGGCCGACCGCGCCTTCACTTTCGCCTTGGCGGATGCGGGCTTGCAGCACGTCCACGTCAGCATCCACAGCAATAAGCACAAGCTTGAAGACTTCTTGACGGGTACGCCCGGATCGCTGGCGTGGGCCGAGCAGGCGCTGACCCACCTGGGCGAGACGCCGATCGCCGTGAACATCAACACCGTGATCAACCGCTACAATTGCGACCACCTGCACGAGACGATCGACTGGTTTATCGATAGGTTCCCGTTTATCCACCACTTTGTCTGGAACAACCTGGACCCGTCGATCGGCCGCGCCACCAGCAACCAGTACTTTGCCGCTCGGCTGCAGGACATCGAGGTTTCCCTGGGCAAGGCGATGCGCCGGCTGCACGAGACCGGCCGCAGCTTTCGCGTCGAGCGGGTGCCCCTCTGCTACATGGCTGAATTCGCTCACTGTTCCACGGAGACGCGCAAGATCGTCAAGAGCGAGGAGCGCATCGTCCACTTCCTGGACAACAAGGGCACGGTGCGCCAGACCGAGTGGGGCCACCTGTACGCGGACGTGTGCGAGCGCTGTTCGCTGCGGTCGATCTGCGGGGGGCTGTTTGACCGCGGCGATGCCTATGATCCGGCGGAGTTGTCGCCCCAGTTTGTCGAGGCGCGGCCGATCATCGGGCGAATTGTCCAGGACCTGCAGTCCGATCCGGCGTGGCGCTTGGGCAAGTTCAAGAATTTGGCGACCATGCCCGCGGCCCACCAGGGCAAAGCCGGCGCTCAAGGGCCAGCCGCTGCGGGCCAGGGCAGCTACCGCGCGGGAAAAGTCTCTGAACCCACAGGCGATCGCTTGGTCGAGCCGACCTTTGACCCGCGGCGCCGCCAAGACCCCACCGCGCGCGACTGGAATCCCCAGCAGGCCGGCGGAGCTTGGCATCCCATGGACGATGAGGACGACATCGACCCGGGCTTGAGCGTGCCAGCCGAGCCCAAGCCGACGGCGCTGCAACCCCTGCACAAATTGAAGATTGGCACGGCAGAGCTTGAAGGGCGGGCCGGCTCGGAGTAGAAGCCAGAGGCAGCGCTCCCCTAGCGCGAGCCCCCTCGCGACCCCTATTGCACGTCGCCTCCGCGCGGCACCGGCCCCCTGCGGCCCAGGACGGACAGATGGCAGAATCCGCAAAATCAGCATCGGCCAAGGCTGAAGCCAAGGGCGACACGGCGATCGAGACCTTGGACGCCGCCCAGCACCGCGTGACCTTGTCGCTTGAGATCGGCCTGTATCCCATTGATGTGGTCTACGGCGCCGCGTATGTGTTCCTGGATCGCTGCTATGTGCTGCTGGACAAGCAGGAAGGCGGCGCCAAAGGGGCCTCTCGCTACCTGGTGCACCTGCGGGCCAAAGGCCCCTTGAGCGCGGAACAACTGGGCGCCATGTCTGGTGAATTCTCCAACGAGCTGTTGAGCCAGGCCCTGCGCCGCAAGATCGTCAAGGCCAACCAGAAGATCATCGAAGAGATCACCACCCAGGCCATCGCCGGCGCGGCGGGCGGCACCCTGCCCAGCGATTTCCTCGACAGCGGCGACGACGGCATGGACTTCCTGGACGACCCGCTGGGCATCGCCGTGCCGTGGGAAGACAAGTTCAAGAAGAAGAAAGACGGCGAAGGCGCCGAGTAAAAAAGGGGGCCGCGATGACCACGACCAGCCCGGTACCCCAGACGGTGCAGATGCACCGCGCCCTGTACATGCAGCAGGCGATCAAAGAAGCAGCGGAAACCTTTGCGGATTTTGCGAGCTTTAAGATCCGCCGAGACGGTGCATATTACGCCGTTGACATCAGCGACATCGACGCCGATACCGACGGCGATGTGGTGGCCGAGTTCTGCAACTTCGCCTTGCACCACACGATTCAGCGCAAGAAGAAGAGGCTCTAGCCCTCGCCCGCGGCCTTGATTCAGCGCCGCTCTCCGCCCCTCACCTGCCGCCCGCCCCCAAGGAGCCGACCTGCATGCAGCTGGCCGATGTGATTCAACTCAGCAAGGTCAATGCCGATTTTGCCGTGCCGTTCAACCACCGCCCCATTGGCGAGCGGATGCTGGTGACGACCGACTTGGGCGATCATCTGTTTCTGACCGCTGACGAATTTCGCCGCTTTGTCTACGGCCAAGCGGTGCCGGGCGACGGCCTGTATGAGCGGCTGGTGGCCAAGAACCTGGTGGCGGCGGCCATCGACGTCAAGGTGCAAGCGGAGCGCTGGAAAAAGAAGAAGCAGTACCTGTTCTACGGCCCGATTTTGCACGCTTTTGTCCTGACGCACCGCTGCAACCACGGCTGCCAGTACTGCCACAGCTCGATCGTCGGCATGGAGCGGACCGACACGGACATGTCGATCGAAACCGCCGAGCGCGCCGTCGACATGGCCTTTCAGAGCACCAGCCCGGGCATCACCATTGAGTTTCAGGGCGGCGAGCCGCTGGCCAACTGGGAGGTGTTGCAGCACATCGTCGAGTACGCGCGGCAGAAAAACCAGTTGGCGGGCAAGCAGTTGTCGTTCTCGCTGGTGACCAATCTGTCGCTCATGGACGACGAAAAGCTGGACTATCTGATCGACCGGCGCATCCAAATGTGCACCTCGCTGGACGGCCCGGCGGATCTGCACAACAAGGTGCGGGTCTACAAAGACGGCAACAGCCACGAGCTGGTGGTCGGCTGGATCAAGAAAATCAACCAGCGCTACAAGGACATGGGCCTGGACCCCAACCTGTACCGCATCGAAGCCCTGCCCACGGTGACCAAGCTGGGCCTCGATCGCTGGCAGGACATCGTCGACCAGTACGTCGCCTTGGACTTGCGCGCGGTGTTTCTGCGCAAGCTCGACCCGTTTGGTTTTGCGGCGCGCAGCTACAAGACCCTGGGCTACAGCATGGACGATTTCTTGACCTTCTACGGTCAGGCGGTCGATTACATCTTGGATCTCAACAAGAAGGGCGTGCAGGTCATGGAGCGCCACGCGGCGATCATGATGTCCAAGATCCTCGCCGACGCCGAGCCCAACTACCTGGACCTGCGCACCCCCGGCGGCGCCTGCGTGGGCCAGATCGGCTACGCCCCCGATGGCAACATCTATAGCTCGGACGAAGGCCGCATGGTCGCGTCGATGGGCGATGAAATGTTCCGCATCGGCACGGTCAACGACACCTACCACCAGCTGATGACCAACGCCGAGACCCGCGCCATGGTCACGGCGGGCCTGAGCGACAGCCAGCCGGGCTGCGTGACCTGCGTCTACAAGCCTTGGTGCGGCCAGCAGGTCGAGTACAACTACAAGACCCAGGGCTCGCTGCACGGCCGCATGGGCGACTCCGTGTGGTGCAAGAAGCACAAGTATATCTTTGACTACCTGATGCGCCGCCTGGAGCGGGCCGACGATCAGGAGCTCAAGATTTTTGAGCGCTGGACCACCAACCGCATCCTCGACCACTTTATCCAGGATCGCGGCGCGTAAGGCCGGCCCGGCGACGGTGGCGAACCAGCGGCGATCTGCTACCATGCTGGCAGATCGCCGGAGGCCACCTGATGAACAGATCTGCTGCTGCGCGCCTAGGTTCGCTGCTTTGCGCGCAACTCTTTGTCGCCGCTGCCGCCATGGGCTTGCCGGCGCTTGCCGCGGCCCAAGAGGCCAGCGCCCCGGTGCGCGAGCTGCCGCCGCCGGCGCCCTTGCCCGCCCCGCTGCCCGCTGCAGAGGTCAAGCCGTCGCCCGACGCCGCGGCCAGCGGCCCCGTCAAGCCCGCAGCGCCTGCCGCCCAGCAAAACAACGTTCACGGCATTGGCGTCGCCGGCAGCTTTACCACGGGTTCCGGGCTCACCTACCGGCGCTATTTTGGCAATACCTCCGTGCAGGCCACGCTGCTGGCGATCATCACCGATCGCGGCGATGACGCGGTGGCTTTCGTCGGTGCTTCCGCGGTGCAATACCTGCTGGTGTGGCATTCGCCCGGCTCGCGCGGCCTGTTGCCGTCCACCACGGCGCTGCGGGTGGTCGGCGGTGCCCACTACTACCTCAAGCGCTGGATCGAGGACACGGGCACTTTCTCAGCCAACGGCATCTTTACCCCCAAGCTGGAGCGCAAGAGCGACTCGTCGCTCAACGTCGGCGCGGGCTTGGGTTTTGAGTTTGGCGGCATCGTGCGCTCGGGCTTTTCGCTGTCGACCGATCTGGTGCTGACCGCGGCGATCGACGAACAGGGCTTGGATTACATCTTGCCGCTGCCGCAAGCAGCGCTCGTCTACAGCTGGTAGGAGGTTGGCCATGAAGCTCAAGATCCTGGCGCTCCTGATCATGCTCGCCGCGATGGCCGTGATGCTGCAGCCGCGCGACGCCCTGGCGCAGTCCAAGATGCTCGTCGGCCACGAAGTCGAGGTGCAGAAGAACAACCACGGCGTCGGCGTGGCCCTGGACCCCAAGGGCGGGCTAATGGGCTTTGCCTACCGCCACTACTTTGGCAATACCGCCTTGCAGATCGACGCATTGCCACTGTATGCCGACCGCGGCGACTACCTCGCGATGTTCTTTGGCGTCCAGGCGGTCAATTACGCGCTGGTTTGGTCGGGCACTGGCCGCGGCAGCGTGCTCCCAGCGACCACGGCACTGCGCTTGACCGGCGGGCTGTCGATGCGGGCCGAGCGCGATCAGGCGACCTCGACGATTGAGGTCGATATCGCCAACTGCCAGACCCAGGCCTGCAAAGACATCGTCAACGCCAAGCCCAAGGTCACCTATATGGCCTCAGCCGCAGCGGGATTTGGCTTTGAGTTTGGAGCGATCCAGCGCAGCGGCTTCTCGCTCGCCGCGGATTTGATGATGACGGTGCTGTGGGACGACATCGGCTTCTACGGCGCCTACCCGCTGCCGTACGCCACCCTGATGTACAGCTGGTAGCGGTCATTTGCCAACCGGAGCGTTGATTTCGCTGGCGATTTCTTGCCACGGCACCGCCGTACCGCTCCACCAGCCAAAGCTGCGCGCCGCCTGGGCCGCCAGCATCGCCCGGCCAAAACCCGCGGCGACCCGGACCTGGCAGTCCATCGCCAGCGCCTCAAACCAAGTCGGCCCCGCGGCGCTGTAGACGAGATCGATCACCGTCGTGCCAGCCGCAGACCAAGCAGCCCACGGAAAACTGCGCCACGCTTGAGCTTCCGAGAGCGGAGGCGCACCCGCTTGGCCGTGACCCCAGCGGCTGGCGTGGACCACCAGCTGCGGCATTTCGCCAGGCGCCTCGGCCCACAATAGACAGCCCCCCCTTACGGCAAGCTCCTGCGCAGACTGGTGATTTCGCCCCCAAAGCCGCACATCTGCTCCGGCTTGTACCAAGCTTGGCAGCAGCGACTCCGCGGCCCCGCCGGTGCCCAACAGCAGCACGCGGGCTCCGCGCAGGTCACCGCACAGGGCAGAGGCCGCGTCCACAAAACCGGGACCGTCGCTCGACCAGCCTTGCAGAGCGCCGCCGACCGCACGCAAAGTGTTGACCGGAAAGGCTAAAGCTGGCGAACATGCCGCCGCCGCCTCGCGCTTGAAGGGCGTCGTGACGTTCAGGCCGTCGAGCTCGCCGCGCCGCACAAGGTCCAGCGGTCCCGCACAGTCATGGAGGTCAAAAAGTAGGTACTCGCCTTGGATTCCAGCGCATTGCAGCAAACGCCTGTGCAGGCGAGGCGACAGCGAGTGGCCGATTCCCTGACCCACCAGGCCCAAGCGCAGGGCAGCGCCGCTCAACCCGCCCTCCGCGCCAGAATCGCCTGGGCCTCTTGGGCGTCTTGGCGAATCTGGGCGATCAACTCGGCCGCTGAGGCAAAGCGCTGTTCGCCGCGCAGCCGCTGAAGGAACTCAAGCCGGAGGCGCTGATCGTAAAGATCCCCCGCAAACTCAAACAGATGAGCCTCCACGCGCCAGGCATCGTGGCCAAAGGTCGGCCGCACGCCGCAGTTGGTCACGGCGCCCAGCACCCGACCGTCGGCCAAGCGCGCGCGGCAGGCATACACGCCGACGGCCGGCTGAATCTGCTCCGGCGCCTGCAGATTCGCCGTTGGAAAGCCGATGGTTCTGCCGCGCTCATCGCCGTGGACCACCACTCCGTCCAGGCTCCACGGCCGGCCCAGCAGCACGTCGGCTTCGTCGACCCTCCCCGCCGCCACCTCGTGCCGCACCCGACTGGACGACACGGGCTCGCCGCCCCAGGTCAGGGCGCCACACGGCGTCACCTTAACCCCGCGCGGCGCCGCCAACGCCTGGAGCAGCGCCAGATCGCCGCGGCCTTGGTGGCCAAAGCGCGTATCGGGGCCGATGACGATCTCCGCCGCGCCCAGACCATCTAACAGCACGGTTTTGGCAAACCACTCAGCGGATTGCGCCGCCAGCGCCAGATCAAAGCGCAGCACCAGCACGCGATCAACGCCGACCTCCGCGAGCCGCTCGAGCCGCCCTTGCAGCGTATCGACCGCCCTGGGCGCGCGCTCGGGCCGCAGCAAACGCAGGGGATGGGGGTCAAAAGTCACCACCGTCGCCGGCCCGCCCGTGCGCTTGGCCGCCTGCCGCACGATGCCCAGCAGGGCCCGATGGCCCAGGTGCACGCCGTCAAAATTGCCAAATGTCACGGCACCGCGCCGACTTCCATCGCCAAGCTGGGCAGCGACGCTCGGCTCTGGCAGGGTGTACAGGATCTCCACGGGGCTCTCTCCAGGCGGCAAGGATCCGCGGCAGAGGCGCAGATCGTTTGCGGAAGCGGCCGTTCTTGTCAAACGCCCACCCGCGAAGACCACGGCTATCGCAAGAACCCCGGGACCGCCCACCCCGTCATTCCCGCGAAGGCGGGAACCCAGGCTAATGGTTTGGTTTTTAGCCTGGGCCCCCGCCTCCGCGGGGGTGACGAAGAGGCCAAACTGGACCGTACGGTCGTCCCCAAAACCCGTGCTCCGCGCTTCTTGCGATTGCCCTGCCGCGAAGACCGCCGGGG
>JBIKTV010000561.1:0-3730 GCA_044347905.1 Myxococcota bacterium | reverse complement strand
CATCGCCGCCCTGCTCGCGAAGCCAGCGGCGGATCGCCGTGGTCGGCTGTTGCCCGGCCAAGCTGTGCAGCACCTCAAAAGTCTGCGAGTCGATGACGATGCCTTCGGTCTCCGGCCCCAAGTGCGGCGCGCCGGTCTCGATGGCGTTGCGGATGGCGTCCAGGCGCCGGGATGAAATACGCTCAGGCACGCGCTTGCTCCAGCAATTGTTCAAGAATCACACCGACTCGCTCGACATCGGCCAAGGTGACCGCCGCGGTGAGCCGCACGAGCAGCGTCGCCTCGGGCGCGGGGGAGAACATCCCGCCCGGCGCACCCACCAGACCGTAGCGCGCCACCAGGGCAGAGATCACCGCTTTGGCGTCGGTCAGCGCCTCGCCGCGGTCGTCTTTGAGCAGGCTGCGACCCTGGGCGTCGACAAGCGCGGCCGTACCGTAGAAAGACCCGCCAATCGACAGCGGAATCTCTAGCCGATCGCACACGGAGCGCATGGCGTCGCGGGCGTCGCGCAGGGCGATGTAGCGCGGCCCCATCGCAGCGTGCAGGCCACCCGGAAAGGTGTGCAGCGCCGCCGCTACCAGCGCCTCTTGCGGCCGCGGGTACAGGTTGGTGGTCTTGAGCCGCTCGCCCGCGTGGTGGATGACGAGCTTGCCCGGCCCATCGTGGCCCGCCGGCGCGCACCAAATCAGCGAGGCCGTCTTGTTCTGCGAGCTGGCGACCTTAGTTTCCCCCACCAGCAGGCCGACATAGCCCAGCGCCTCGGGGGCCAAGCGCGCTTCAAGCTCGGCCATGGGCACGCACGCCGCGTGGCCGCGGGGGTCCAGCGGCGAGTAAAACGCGTCGATCAGCAGAGGCACCTGAGCGGCCGCCGCAGTCTCTGCCATGCGCACCAATTCGTCAGCGGTAAGGCCAATTCCGCTGGGATTGCTGGGCACCACCGGCACCACGCCGATGACCGATTGGCCGATCTCCGCGGCAAAGGCCAACGCACTGCTCAGGCCCTCTGCGCTGCCCGCCAGACCGTTGCCGGGCACCGCGGGCATGTGGATCAGCGCGAGGTCCAGATCGGCGGCCAGCGGCTGATAGCCGGACCACGCCAGCGGGTCCAGCACCACCGCGTAGGGCCCAGGCAGCTGACGGGCCTTGGCCGCGGCGATCAGACCGCGAAAGGCGCAATCCAGGGCGGCGCGCCCAGAAACCGTATGGATCGCCAGGGTTTTGCCGGAGATACCCCAGCTGCGCGCCAGGATGTTGAGCACCGCCGGATACTGCTGCTGGTAGTTGCCCGGATAGCCGTAGGCATCGCCCTGGGTGCGGCGCAGCTCAGAAGCCCCCTCTGCGACCAGGCGATCGCGGGTCTGCTCGATCCACGCCCCCAGCGCCGGGTTGAGCGGCTGGCCCACGTCGTCAATGTCGCCGGCCGATTGATCGATGACGGGCAGGCCAGCGGCGCGGCGATCGCGGGCCAGTTTCTTGAGATCCGGCAGGGTCGGCAAGCCCGGAACAGCGACGGAGAGGCGCGGCTCGCGCAAACCGGTGGCGCGGGCGACAAAACGCTCCATGGCGGCAGCGCTTGGAGAGAGGGGCGAGGTCACGGCAGACTCCATGGGCCGGCAGCGCAATCGCCGCGGCGGTGGACCGTGTAGCAATTTGGTGGCCGTCGCGCAAGCGGAAGTTTGCGGAGAGGCCGCGGTTCCTGTTCAAGGGTCAAGACAATTCCCCCTGAAAGCCCGGCCCCGCGATCTAGGCGTGGGCCAGCAACCAGCGCCGAAGCGCCGCCATCTGGCCGAGCTGCCGGCCGACTTCGCCCCAAAACCTCACCGGGTCCGCGGTGATGCCGTGGCTGTACAGCGCGTCGCCCAGATGCCCGGCCTTGCGGTGGTCGCGGTTGCACCAGGCCGCCTTGAGCTGCACCGTCGCCTCAGGCATGGGCAGCAGATTCAGGGCGCGCTGGCTCCACACCACGGCGACATCGCCCGGGCGCAAAAATGCCTGCCACTGGCGCAGAAACTCCTCCGGGCTGACCGCCGTCTGCCAGGCCCCAGGCGGCAGGTCCAGATACGCCAGCTTTGAGCCTTCGCTCTGCGGATCGCTGGTCAGCAAAACCTCAAGGCTCTCTCCGGTCTGCAGGCGCCACGCACAGACGTGGATCGGCCTCGCCGCGCCGCGCGGTCCCACGGTGTCCAAATGCACCAGCACATGCCGGTCCGCCTGGGCCGCCAGCTCCGCCGCTGGTGCCGCTGGCCGGCGCTGCCGCGGTTGCCTAAAGCGCTTCTCGCCGGTACCGCCGTAGTTGATCTGCGTGTCGATCATCGCGTCAAAGGCCGCCAGCAGTCCATCAAATCCAGCCGTTTCCGGCTCCAGCGCCCGCAGCGTGGCGACAATCGCCTCCAGCGTAGAGACATAGTGGAGCTGCGGCTCGGCGCGGATGCGATAGCGGCTCGGCGCGGGCGCTTCCAGGGTCACGTGCGGCAATTCTTCGAGCCATGGATTGGCCCGCACCAATGCGTTCACCTGATTCCACGTCCCATCCAGCACCAAAAGCTGCGTAGGCCGCTCCTCCGGCGCCAAGGACTCTACCGCGCGGGCCTTGGCGCTGGGGAAAAGCACGGCCGCGCCTGGAGAAAGTCGCTCCGGCAGCGTGGAAGGCTGGCCAGACCAGGGCGCATAGACCTCGACCTCGCAGCGCTGCAGGCCCAGCTTGGCAAAGCGCACGGTGCCGATGGGGCGGTTCTTCTCGCGCGGATGCTGCAGAATGACCACCGGCGTGCGGTTGGCCAGCTGCGGCAAAACTGCGCAGACACAAACGCGTTCCGGCTTCCAGCAGCGGTAGCAGAAGGCCCGCGCGTCGCCAGTCGGGGCCACAGCCGCGGCGGAGGGCGCTGGACTCAAGGGCATGCCGTCTGCTGTGGACCGGGCTCAGCGGCGCCGCGCCCCAGATCGGCGATGGCCGCACCGGCAAAGTTGGCCATGTAGCGCGCCGGCTGAAATTCGCCATGCCCCCAAGCGCTGGCGATAGGCGCCTGGCAGTGCGGGCAGTCGTGCCTCAAGAGGTGCGCTAGGAGCCCCGTCTCATCGACGATCGCTTCAAACGGCCCCGACCCGTGGCGGCGCAAGGCAAATTGCTGAATCAGCGCCAGGATCCACGGCGCCTGGCCCAGCGAGGTGAAGGTCGGCGCGCGCAGCACGTCCACCAGCGCCACGCTCAGCGGCTTGGCACACGCCGGGCAGTTCAGCTCCGCGGCCAGCGACGGCGCCTCTTCCCACAGGTCCATGCCGTCATACACGCACCGCAGGAAATTCTTGACGGGCAGGCCGGTCTTAAAGGGCGGCTGAGCCTGGGGAATTGCGGGCGCCTGCGGTCTACGGCCGGCCAATGTCAAACTCGCCGCCCACCAGCCAGGCTTTGGTCTTCTTGTCGAGCAAGTTGACCATCTCGCAGTTGATCGTGCCCTTGATCCGCCCGCCAGAATCGCCGAACTCGGTGATCTCAATCTCGTAGTCCGTCGATCCCCACACCCAATCCACGCCCTGCGGTTGCGTGCCGTCGTTGATTTGCACCAGCGTGTCGGCGGCCTGCCCTTCCAGCGTCGTGAACAGACCCGTGGCGAATTCCTCGACCTTGGCGATCTGAATCTCTAGCTTATACAGGTCCTTGTCGCCCGAAATCTGCAGCATCTGCAAGGTCGGCAGGTAGATCGCGCTGGGGAAGTCAAAGACGATCTCCGGG
>JBIKTV010000139.1:0-12537 GCA_044347905.1 Myxococcota bacterium | reverse complement strand
CGCGACTTGCCGTAACCCGGGTCGCCGGTCAGCAGCACCTTGGTCCCGCCTTCCTCGGCGCAAACCTGCAAGAGGGCTCGCAGAATCGCCAACTCTCGCCCGCGACCCACGCAAGGCGATGGCCGACCCAGCAGCAGCGCCGCCTGGTTTTGCAGCGTCCGCGCCCCCAACAGTCGCCAGGCAAACGCCCCTGTTGCCCGGTTGGTGCGTTCCACCTCAAAGCGACCGCCCAGCAGGCCCACCGTGGCGTCGTCCAGCAGCAGCGGAGCGTCGGTGGCGGCCTTCCTGCCCGCAAGAGCCTGAGCTGCCAGTTCAATCGCCTGGCCAATCGCCACTTCCGCCGTCGCGTCACTGCTCGCAAGTCCATAACCGGTTGCAATCACCGCAGTTGCGCTGGGGTGCAGCTGGCTGAGCAGAAGCGCGCCGTGGGCGGTCAAAGCCGCCTGTTCCGCTGCCGTCGCTGCCCCGGCCGCCGTCGCCAGCAGCGTGCCGTCCATCAGCCGGTGCAACCGCAGACCGATCGCCGCCATTCGCCGCTGCAACTGAGAAAGCTTAGACCCTGCGTGCAGTTGCACCGTCGGAGCCATTGTCATCGTGTCAAAGCGCACGGTGGCGGTGTCGTCCTCTTCTTCGCGGCGGGTCGCGTCGTCGCTGTCCTCCAGGCCGTCGGCAGAGGCCACCATGAGCGTGACGATGCGCCGTTCCTGCCGCGTTAGCCCGGCCGTGGCGACCTTGGGCTCGCTCTGGCGACTCTCCGCGGCCATGTCGCGCAGCGCTGCGGCGGTGATCTGGGCGCTCGCGGGGCGCTCACTGGGGTCTTTCGCTAGGAGCTGTCCCACCAGCCGCGCCAGCGCCACCGGCACGTCTTGGCGCAGATCAGCCAGCGGCGGCGGCTCTTCCAGCAGCACCTTGATCAGCACGGCCATCGCCGAGCCCGCGACAAACGGCGCGCGGCCCGTCAGGCACTCGTACAGCACGCAACCCAGTGAAAAGAGGTCGGCGCGGGCATCCAGGGTGCGCTCGCTGCGGGCCTGCTCCGGTGCCATGTAGGCCGGGGTCCCCAGCACCGTGCCCGTGCGCGTGGCGTCGTCGCGGTCCTGTTGAATTCGGGCGATGCCAAAGTCAAGCAGGCGCAATGACTGCAGATCGCCGCCACACAGGTAAACATTGGCCGGCTTGAGGTCGCGGTGGATGACGCTCTGGGCGTGGGCATAGGCCAGGGCATCCGCAATGTCGGCGCCCAGTTGGGCCGTCTGGTCGGCGTCCAAGCGCCCGCGGTTTAGCCGATCGCGCAGATCTTCGCCGCTGAGCCACTCCATCACCAGGTACGGCTCGCCGCCGGGGGTGTGGCCGTGGTCCACATGCCGCACGATCCGCGGGTGGTTCATGCCCGCCAACAGCTCGGCTTCGCGCAGGAATCGCGCCGCGGCGTCGGGATCCTCGGTGCGCATGACCTTGATCGCGACGGTAGAGCCAGATGCCGCGTCGACGGCGCGATAAACCACGCCCATACCGCCACTTCCGGCAACGGCCTGCAGCTCATAGCGCTTGTTGAGGACGGGCAGCAAGTTCATGGGATCGGCGGCGCCACCAAGCTGCGCTCCACTGCATAGGATCGCAATTCGCTCAGGTTTGTGCAATGGCCGCTCGGCCGCTTGGCGCACAGGCCTTCAGGCGCCTGGGAATTTGACGGCCTTCAGCGGCCGAGCAAGACTCTCGGCCTGTGGCATGGGCGGAATTCAGTCCGCTCCTTGGGGCATCCAAGCCCGTCCATCGGCGCCGTCCACGTCGGTCTGCGCCACAGATCCGTCGAGTCGGGGCTCGCCAAGCGGTTGGGCCCTTCAGCTGAGCGCACCCCACCGCGCTCAATAGTGAGGTGAACCCATGAAGAAAGAGCAAATTCTCCAGCGTCTCCGAACTTCGGCAGCCCGGCGCAGCCTGGTGATCGGCCTCGGGCTGTCGATGATTCCCAGCACCGTCTGGGCGCGACCGAGCATGTACCAGGGCAACCTCGATCGGGCGCTCGCGGATGTCGAACAGTGCATTCCCAATGGCGATCAGTGCAACGGCCCGCTGAGCAACCTGGAGCAGGCGATCCGCCAAGCTGAGCGCGATGAGCCGAGCATCGACCTCAAGAAATACAAGGCCATGCTCGCGCGCAAAGACGAGATCCGCGAGTCGGCCAAGAGCTGGGTCGGCCTGGACTTCCTGGCCCGCGACCTCAAATTCTTCTTGGAGAAGGCCAGCTTTAGCGACTGCATCCAGAGCCCCAGCGGCTGCAAGTCGCTCCACGACGAGATCGATCGCCAGGGTTTTGAAGGCCAAGTGGCCCTGCTGTCGCGGCCGGCGCCCAACCCGACCCTGCAGAAGCGCGTCGACAAGGCCAAAGCGGCCTACGACGCCCTGGCGCCAGAGGTAGAAAAGTTCTGCGCCAAGGCTGCCAGCACGTCCGACGAGCTGCTGACCTCCGCCAAGAAATTCCGCAAGGATTCTATGGTGACGGCCATGGACCTGCTCGATCGAAGCGCCGACGCCCTGCGCGCCGGTCAGCGCATCGGCCTCAATCACCCGGCGCTGGCCAAGCAGCTCGCCGCCGTCGCCAGCCTGCGCGCCGATTTTGACAAGCAGATGGAGAAGGTCTACTCCAGCCCGTGGCACAAGCAGAACGCCGGCAAGGTGCTGCTCGCGGCGCAACTGCCTGAGGCGCGTAAAGAAAGCCCGGCGATGTTCAAGTCCAGCTTCAAGGCCGGCGAGCCCATCTACGGCATCGCCTACTTCCGCGGTGCCGCGGGCGAACTGTCGGGCGACGTGGGCCAGACGGTCGCGGTGATGGTGCACCTCAAAGTGGCCGGCAAAGACCTGGACTCGGCGGGCTACTTCATCGCCCCAGATGCGCCGGCCTACAAAGAGGCGTGGGCCAACTTTGAGGCGATGCCCAAGGATCCTGCACAGGTGCGCGAGCTCAACGTCGCTGCGGACCTGTCCAAGGCCCTCGCCGGCCTGGAGCAGGGCAAGCACAAGGTCGAGATCGCCGTCTCGGTGATGAACAACGACAACAGCAAGGGCCAGACCGTCGCCCAGGGCATTTTTGAGTACGACGCCAGTGCCGGTCAGAGCGCCGCAGCGGCCATTGCCGGCAAGTTGGCCGACCGGGTCCTGGACGAAGCGCGCATGCCAGAAGCGGGAATGAAGGACCCCAAGCTCGAAAAGCAGATGATCACCGCTGCCGCCAAGAACGACTTTGGCGATGTTCCGCTGCGGGTCGTCATCGTCGACGACGCGTTTGAATACAAGAAGGCCGCGCTGACCGGCATCATCCTGTCGCGCACCATCCACACCGCGGTGGCCACCAAGGGCAAGGACGGTTCGTGCATGGTCCGCTACATCCAGATGACCCAGCAGGCCGTGGGCAAGAAGTTCGACCCGCCGCAGGCCTCGCTGCCGTCCGACGAGTCGCCGATCCGCTGCGAGAACGTCAGCAAGTAGCCGCCGATTTCGCTCTCCGCCGTGGCCCCGGGTCCGCGACTGCTGTCTCTCCAAGCAGTTGTGGACCTGGCGCCGGGCGGGCGGTCAACCTCACTCCCCGCCGCCAAATCGCCGCCTGGCCACCGAGGCCAAAAACAGAAAAGCCCCGCTTCCGCGAGGCTTTCTTGGTGCGCACTGTAGGATTTGAACCTACGACTCCCACCGTGTGAAGGTGATACTCTACCGCTGAGTTAAGCGCGCATGGTCTGCGTACACCCCGCCTTGCGGCGGCATCCGACAGCGCTCGGCCATCTGACGTGCGGTAGAATGCCGCAGCCGCTTGCCGCTGTCAATCCCCGCCGAGCTCGGCCTGGACGTTTTTGCCCAGGGCCGGGACCCGGCGAGCATTCGCTCAGCCCTTCAGGTCACCTTTGGCCCGCTGGTCGCGCGCCTCACCGATCGCCGCAAGATTGTCGCGCAGCCCCGCGTAACCCCGGCGCAGCAGCGGCGAACGCGCAAAACGCTTGCGGAATTCCTCCTCCGTCAGCGAAAGCAGCTCGGCCCTCCGCGGCGCCACCATGCCTTCGCGCGGGGCCAGGCGCGGCTCGCTCACCGGGGGGGCAAAGCGGTTCCACGGGCAGGCGTCCTGGCACAGATCGCAGCCAAAGGCCTGATCGTGCAGCTGAACCCGCAGATCGGCGGCGATCGGCCCGTCGCTCTCAATGGTGATGGCAGAAAGGCAGCGGTTCGCGTCGACCACGTGATCCTGGGTGATCGCCTGGGTCGGGCACGCATCGATGCAAGCGCGGCAACTGCCACACATATCTGCGGAAAACGCCTGGTCGACCTCCAGATCCAAGGTGGTGATCACCGTCGCCAGAAAGAACAGGCTGCCCGCCTTGGGGTGGATCAGCAGGGTGTGCTTGCCGCGCCAACCCAGCCCCGCCCGCTGGGCCCACGCCCGCTCGTGCACCGGGGCAAAATCCACCGACCAGCGAAAATCATGCGGCGGATCAAAAGGTCCCGCGTGCAGGTCGCCGCTGCGAAACTGCGTGCCCAGCTCGGCCGTGAGCTTCTCGCGCACCGTCTGGCTCCATTTGCGCAGCTTGCTCTGGATCACCAAGTGGTAGTCCTCGCCCCAGGCATAGCGCGAGATCCACACGCGATCTTCGCCTTGCAGCTCCACCTCACGGGTCCGCGGCCCCGGCGGATCGTAATCCAGCGCGACCACCAACACGCAGCGAGCATCGCCCACAATGTCCAGGGGGTTACAGCGGCGGTCGGCGTCCTGGGCCATCCAGCTCAGCGGTCCGTGCATCCCCGCGTCCAGCCAACGCTGCAGGTGCTCGCGCTCTTCCGGCAGCGCTTGGGCCCGGGCAATCCCCACGCGAGAAAAGCCGGCCTCCAGCGCCCATTGCTTGATCAGCTGGGTGTGGCGCTGGCGCCTTGTCGCGGCTGTCTCATTTTGAGACGGGTCCAGGGCCAGCCGCGCCAGCCGCCGCCGCTCGGACTTGGAGCGCACCTCAAACAGCAGGGCATCCTCGTGGTCCAGGCAGCGCGGCGCCATGGCGGTCTAGTGGCCGTAGCGAGCGGCAAAATCCTCATACGGTCCCTGGAAATCCAGGATCTCGCCGTCGTGGATCCACCAGATTCGCGTGCACGATTCGGCCAGCAGATTGCGGTCGTGGGTCGCCATGAACAGCGTGCCCTTGTACTCAGAAAGGCCCTCGGCCAGCGCGGAACACCCTTCAAGGTCCAAGTGATTGGTCGGTTCGTCCAACACCAACACGTTGTACTTGAGCAGCATCAGCTTGCAGAACAGCATGCGCACGCGCTCACCGCCAGACAGGCCGGCCGTCGGCTTGAGCCCTTCCTCGCCGCGAAACAGCATCCGTCCCAGAAGTCCGCGCACGTCCTCCAGATCCGCGCCCGGCTTCCAGTCGTGCAGCCAGCTATCGATGGTCTTGCCCGGCTCGATCGCCCCCTCGTGCTCCTGCGGCAGGTAGCCCCAGTAGGTCTCGTGACCGCGGTCGATCTTGCCCGTCGTCGGCGTCAGCTCGTCGATCAACAGCTTGAGCAGGGTGGTCTTGCCCGCGCCGTCCTTGCCGATGATGCCAATGCGTTCGCCGCGGTTCACGTGCGAGCGGAATTCCTTCCACACTGGCCCTCCGCCGCCGATCGCCGCCTCGCCGTAGTCCTTGGTCAAGTGCTCAAAATCGACGACGTGCTTGCCGGATTCCTTAGCGATCTCAAAGCGAATGAACGGTCTGGCGATGTTCGAGCGCTTGATGTCCGACGGCTGCAGCTTCTCCACCAGCTTCTTGCGCGACTGCACCTGCGAGGCCCGCGTACCGGCGCTGAACTTAGAGATGAACTCCTTGAGGTCAGAAATCTTCTTCTCTCGCGCGGAGTTCTGCTGGGCCTGCCGCTCACGCATCGCCGCCTTGGTCCGCACCATGTCGTCGTAATTGCCCGGGTAGGTGATGATCGTCTCAAAATCGATATCGGCGATGTGCGTGCAGATGTCGTTCAGGAAGCGGCGATCGTGGGAGATGACGATGAGAATACCCTGATAGCTCAACAGGAATTCTTCCAGCCACTCGATCGAGTCCAGGTCCAAGTGGTTGGTCGGTTCGTCCAGGAGCAGGCAGTCGGGAGCGCCAAACAGCGCCTGGGCCACCAGCACGCGCAGCTTGTAACCGCCTGACAACTCAGCCATCTGCGCCTGATGCAGCGCCGACGGAATCCCAAGGCCCTCCAACAGCGCTTCCGCTTCACTCTCGGCCATGTAGCCGTTCTCTTCGGCGATCACCCCTTCCAATTCAGCAAGTTGCATGCCCGCTTCGTCGCTGTGGTCGCCCGACTCGTAGATGCGCTTCTGCTCCTGCATGGCGTCCCACAGCGCGGTGTTGCCCATGATCACCGTGTCCAGCGCCGTGTGATCGTTGAACAGGCTGTGATCCTGCTTAAGAAATGCGGTCTTGCGCGGGCGGGACACGGTGCCGCGATCCGGGTCCAGCATACCCTCCAGGATCTTCATGAACGTCGACTTGCCCGCACCGTTGGGCCCCGAGAGGCCGTAGCGATTGCCCGGGGCAAACGACGTCGTCACTTCGATAAATAGCTTCTTTCCGCCATAGGTTTTGGAGACATCGGCAACAGTCAGCATGGCAATCCTCGGCGGAAGCGCGGGTCTCGGCTCGGATCCCGGCGCTATGGGGTGGGGCCGCCTCCAGCCCGGTCTAGCCCTGGGGCAGCTGGGGGCGCGCGGCCTTATACAGCAATTCCTTCACAGATTCAAGGACAAATTTCGCGACCGGCCCGGGATCAGCCCAATAGACCCGCCAACTTGCGCACCGCCCGCCGCACCGATTCGTCCGACTCCAGCGCCTCGACCTCGGCCAAGCTCACCCAGCGGGCCTGTTGCGCGTCATCGCCCGCCTGCATCGCCCAGTCGCGGGCCCGCCAGAGGTAGCGCACGTCCAAGTGCAGATGCTGCGGATCGTTTTTGCGCGCGGGGATGGCGTGGACATCCAGATCAAAGGGCTGGTCCAGCAGCAGCTCGGGGTCCGCGACGGCCGTTTCCTCCAGCACCTCGCGCCGCGCCGCCGCCACCGCGTGGGGGTCATCCGCGTCGATGTGGCCGCCGGGCTGGAGCCAGCGATGCAGCTTTCCGTGAAAAATCAGCAGCAATTTCTGGCGGTCCGGCGAAAGCACAAACGAGCTCGCGGTAAAGTGCCCGGGCTGCCAGTGGTCGCGGTCCAGCGG
The DNA here is from genome assembly GCA_044347905.1 of Myxococcota bacterium. Lineage (GTDB taxonomy): Bacteria > Myxococcota_A > UBA9042 > UBA9042 > UBA9042 > SXRM01. The sequence continues at coordinate 5,304 of JBIKTV010000139.1, read as the reverse complement.
CCGACCTCCGCGCTCCAGCACAGCGATCATCTGCGCCTGATGGGCGGCCTCCAGAGGATCCATGGGCCGGTGTTGCTGCAACTGCTTGAGGAGTCCGGGGATTCGCGCGTCCATGAGCTTGCCTTTGGGTTCAATTGGCGTCGCCGCCCGGCGATCCTGGCGCTGAAGGGGGCCAAAAACAACTCGACGGCCGAACTTTCATTCGGCCGTCGAAGTGGTGTGCGAGGGTAGCAGGACGAGAAGGTGCGGTTTCAATTCAATCAGAAGCGGGTGCTTGCCTTGGCTCACTCCCTGACGATGAGCGACTGGCCGTGCTGACTGAAAACCTGCACCCCGTAAAGACGCCGGGGGGACCGGCAGGGTGAAAGGAGGTTGTGAAAGGAAGTTGGAATCTACAGGGATTCCGCTCGCTCCGCACATAAGCTTTGCAATCGCCGTGCCAACATTTGCAACAGCATGATATAACGTGATAGTGCCCAGAATTGCCTCCGCTGCACCGGCGTCGTCGGCGCTTTTGCGACCCCCGCGAGGGCCGATCGACCGGCGATCGCCGTCAGCTGTTTCAAATTGAGAAGGCAAAGAGAGCCAAGGGGATGGCGCTATTGTTCCAACTTGAGACAGGTGTCTCATCGGTGCGGTAAGGGGGGCGAGACCGTCGCGGAGAGCCTTTGGGTCCTGCGGAAACCGCCACAACTCTGCTGGCCCAAAGTGAATCGACAGCACAGCGCCGGCGTTTTGCCGGATGGGTTCAAGACCCGCCGGATGAGGACACCGTGAAAGACGCTCAGCAAAATCCCCAATCTCAACATACCGTTGTACTGGGTAGCATGGGCTGGTGGCGCTCCCTTGCCAGCGTCGCCGCCCTCACCGCAGTGGCGATTGCCCAAAGTGCCTGTCTGTCGAGCAGTTTTGAGGTGCCGCGCGACGAGATCGATCGCCTCGCCCGCACCGCGCCAGGCGAACGCGGCAAGCACGTGCGCGCCGTTCAGCGCTTTGGCACGGCCGACGAGCCGCCGCCGGCTCCCCCCTGGGCTGCGCCGCCCAACCAAGCTTCGCCCCAAGGCTTTCCGCCGCCGGTCGTGGCGATGCCGTACCCGCACCATCCGGTGCCGTCTTACTATTACGGCTACGGCGACCCCTACTATGTGCCGCGCTACCAGACCGGCGTGTGGGCCTCCAGCGGCGACGCTCGCTTGTATCCCGCGGGATCTTTGGGCGGTCCCGACCGCTCGGGCGGCGGGGCCCTGGCTGGCGAGGCGCTCAAGGGCGCTGGCAAGGCCGCCGATCGCGAGAATCTGGCCGCCACCCTCGCGGCCGTGCTGGTCACAGCGATCGTCGTCGGCGCCGTGCTCGCGGGTACAGAAGGCGCGCGCTATGACGGCTGGGTCGCGGTCCACCCCCACCACCCGCTGCACGTGCTGAGCCCCCGCGGCCACCGGCTGATCGCCCTGGACGAATTGCGCAAGGGCGATGTGGCTGAAGATGAGACCGCGGTGCTGGTGGGCCATGAAGGCGCCGGGCTGTGGCTGCGCGGCCGGGCCCCCTTGGATCGCCAAGGCCTGACCTATCACGTCGGCGGCGGCATGTCCGGCGTGCAGCTCGCCGGGGTCCGCGAAGGCACGGGCGGCTCGGGCGAAATCGGCCTCGGCCTGTTTCCGTCGCAGATGATCGGCTTTGCCGGGCGCTTTCAGTTCAACCGCGGCTTTGCCCACGGCGGCGACTTCTTGGTGATGCGTGCAGGCGGCGAAGCCCAGGCATTGCCTCTGGATCTCGGCTGGCTGCACCTGGGTGGCTACGGCGGCGCGGGCTATGAGTGGGTCAAGGCCGGCATGGGCGACCTGCCAGAAGTCGATGAAAATCGCATGTATTTTCAGGCCGGCGCCCTGGCCGAGCTGGAGTGGACCACCCGCCTCGCCCTGTACCTGCGCTACGGCATCTCCAGCGCGGTCCTGGGGGCAAGCGGCGCCCAGTGGACCCCCGACTTCTCCATCGGCCTGACGATCTATTAGAGAACAGCGCTAAAACATTAGAACTTTTGTGCAGACTGCGCCGGCGGTGTCGCGAGCTCAATGCGCTCCGGCACCCGGGCCACGTCGCCCAGGCCCTTGCTCGCGTGGATGCGGCCGTTGGAGTCGACGATCACGCCTTCCACGCCGTTTTCTTTGGCGATCAGCGCCATTCCCGCCTTGGGGCCCAGGGCGAACACCGCGTTGGCGTACGCGTCCGCCAGCACAGCATCCGGTGCAATAATCGTAACTTGGACTACGCCCTGCGCCGGCGAACCGCTGCGGGGGTCAATGACGTCGTGGTAGCGCTGGCCCTGCTTGATGACATAGCGGTCGCTGTCGCTGCGCGTCACGGCGGCATGGCTGCTCAGGTACAATTGCCCAAGCGCATCGCCCGGTTGCCGCGAGTTGGGCAGGCCGGCGTACCAATGGCGCGTGCCCATGCGCCCCTGAACGTAGAAGTCGTCGCCAATGCGAATCCGGAAATTCTGCACCCCCGCCTCGCGCAGGATCTGGGCGGCTTTCTCCAGCGCTACGCCAGTGGCCACGCCGGTCAGCGTCACGCGCAGCCCGGGCTCCAGCAGCCGCACCGCCCCCGTGGGCTTGACCACGATGTTCTTGCAGGTCGCCGCGGCGCGCTTGGCCGCCAATTCCTGAGGCAGCGGGCGGACAAAGGGCTTGTGCTTAAAATCCCACAAGTAGTCATAGCTGCCAATCGACGGATCATAAGCGCCGCTGGTGCGCCGGCACAGATCCAGGGCCCGCTGCAGCAGCGCGTGGGCCTCAGGGCCGACCATCACCTCATCGGCCCCGGCGTTGACATTGATGCTGTGCACCTCTGCCGTGCGGCCGTTGTGGCCAAACTGATTGAGCATCCGGGCAATTTCCGCCAGGGCCCGCGGGATCGCCGCTTTGGCCGCGGCGGCGTCTGGGTGGTGAACGCGGACGCTGCAATTGGCGCCTTGCACCTGGCGTTCCTCTTCAAACTGCCCGCTCTCCATGGCGATATCCACGGGAGCAGCTTTGGGCGCCGGCGCTTGGCCTGCATTGGCCGGTGGCGCGACCGCGGCCTCTTGGGCCATCGCCAGACTGGAAGGCAGCGCCGCCGCCAGGCACATCTTGAAGGCCAAACGCTTTGTCTTGAGCACCTTGTTCATGGTCACCAGTCAAAGTCGGGGTCGCGGGCTTCTGGCCAGGGCGAGCGTCTTTCTTGCTTCTGCCGCCGATCGCCGCGTCCCATCAACGCGCCGACAGCCTGGACCATTCCCTCCACCGTCAGGGGAAACATCGGCACCTGCTCGGCAATGGCGGTGATCGTCGCTTCACCCCAATAATTCTCAGGAATTGGGTTCAACCACACGCGCTTCTCAAAGGCCGCGGCGATTTGCTCAATGCGCTCGATGCCGGGGACGCCGTCGGCCATGCCGTACTCAATCGCCCCATAGGCAGAGAACAGCTCGCGCGGGCCCATCCAGCCGTCGCCGACCATCACCAGGTAGGTGTGCGGCGGCACGCTTCTCAGGACGTCTTCTAGGGCCTTTTTCTGGAACATCGCCATGTCGGTATACAGGTCGCCGTACGGACAATTGTGGAAGTAGTAGACCTCCACCTCGCGCAGCCCGCCGCCTTGCTTCATCGCCGAGAAAAACGCTTCTACCGTGCGGGCATGGGGATCCATCGACCCGCCCGAGTCCAGCATCAGCACCACCCGCGCCTGGTTGCGCCGCTCCGGCTTCTCCACGATCTCAATGTCCCCGCCGTTGCGCGCGGTTGCGGCGATGGTCTGCTCCAGGTCCAGCTCAAAGCGCCGCGACTTCCGCTCCAGCCGCCTCAGCCGCCGCACCGCCACGGCGATCTGCCGGGTATCCAGCACCACGTCGCTGCGGTAGTTCCTAAAACGCCTGGCCTTTGCCGTAGCGATCGCCTGACCTCGCCCCGCCGCACCTTCGCCTACGCGCATGCCGGTCGGGTGGCTGCCGCCCTGGCCAAAGGGACTCGTGCCGCCGGTGCCAATCCAATGCGAACCGCCGTCGTGGCGCTCGGTCTGCTCGCGGAGCCTTTCTTCATACAGTTTGCGGAGTTGTTCCAGGTCCAGGTGATCGAGCGCCGCCAGCTCCTCCGGGCTCAGGGCAGGGCGCTGCAGCGGCTTGTCGAGCCAGTCCTGCGCGGCCTGCTGCACCGGCAATGGCAGGGCAACGCCTTGAAAATACGCAGCAAATGCCTGATCGTAGCGGTCGTAATCGCCTTCGTCGCGGCACACCAGCGCCCGGGCCACGGCGTAGAACTCCGGCAGCGATGGCCCCACCGCGCCTTTGTCTAGGGCGTCGACCAGCGCCAGCCACTCGCCGACCCCGACCTGCAGCCCCGCCGCGCGCAACATCCCGTGGAATCCCGTAAACATCCGCTCAGCCTATCGCCGCGTCACGGCAGAACGCGACCAGTCGCCGCGCCCCAGCCGCTGGGTGTCCTTCTCCTGCTTGAGCAGCACGCCCACAAAGGGCAGGGTGCTCTCTAGCTTTTCCGCGTCGATGCCCGCCAGGCGCAGCCCCGACACCCAGTCGATCAGCTCAGAAGTCGAAGGCTTTTTGCGCAGATCCGGCACGCCGCGCAGGCGCAGAAACTGCCGAAGGGCGATGGCCAGCAGCTTGTCGTCCACATCGGGGTGGTGGACTCGGCAAATCTGGGTCAGCATGGTTTCATCAGGAAATTCAATGTAGTGAAACACGCAGCGCCGCAGAAACGCGTCCGGCAACTCCTTCTCCGCGTTGGACGTGATGACCACGATGGGCCGCAGCCCGGCGACCACTTCGCGGCCCGTCTCAGCGATGCGAAAGCGCATGGCGTCGAGTTCATGCAGCAAATCGTTGGGGAATTCCAGGTCAGCCTTGTCGACCTCGTCGATCAGCAGCACCACCCGCTCGCCGTTGGCCGCCCGCTCAAAAGCCTGACCCAAGGGGCCGAGCTTGATATACTGTGCAATATCGCGGACATCTCGGTCGCCAAACCGCGAGTCGTTCAGCCGCGCCACCGTGTCGTACAGATAGAGGCCGTCTTGGGCGCGGGTCGTCGACTTGACATGCCAGGTCAGCAGGTCCAGGCCCAGACCTTCGGCAATTGCCTGAGCTAGCAGGGTTTTTCCCGTCCCCGGCTCGCCCTTGACCAGCAGCGGGCGGCCCAGGGCCACGGCGACATTGACGGTGGAACGCAGCGATTCATCAGCGATATAGCGGGCCGTGCCTTGCCAACGCGGCAGAGGCGGGAGTTTCTGGCCCGGGAGGGTGGCATCGGCGGTCATCGC
>JBIKTV010000138.1:0-12557 GCA_044347905.1 Myxococcota bacterium | reverse complement strand
TGAACTCCGTGATGATGCTGTCGATCTGCTTGCGGTGCAGGCCGCAGTCGAGCAGGCGCTCCAGCAGAGCCCGGCGCTCGATCGTGTCAAACAGCTTGACGGCGACCGGCAATTCCTCAAGGGCTTTGCGGGCCTCCAGGTGCACCGTCGTCTCGGTAAATGCCGCGGAGAGCGACACCCACTCGGCGTGCTCGGGCCCGGGCCGCGGCAGCGAGCCGTCTGGCGTCACGGGCAGGTGGGGCCGACCTTGGCCCTTGCCCTTGCCGCGCTGACGGGGCACCCACAGGAAAAGTTCAATCACTTCCTGGGTAATCGCCGCCAGCCGGTCATTGCGCGCCCGCACCACCCGCTGGAAGTCCGGCGATGCGGGCTCGCCCACCAGCACCTCAGCGCGGCGCTCCAGCAGTTCCTTGAGCAGGACCTCGACCTCTTCAAAGGCCAAGACCAGCGACTTCTGAAAGCTTTTGGCCAGCGGCTTGGCGGCCTTGTCCGGCAGGTTGTCCATGATGCGCGTCGGATCGCCGTCATCGGTCTCTACGCTCGCGCGCAGCTCCAGCAGGCCGCGGATGCACGCCTCGTCCTCCAGCATCGCCCGCAGCAGATCGTCCAGGGGCCGCACCGGCTTCTTGCGGGCCAGATCGGCGCGCGCCGCTTCGGCCGGATCCTCAGAGCGCACCCGCTTGCGGTACAGCCGCGCCACCCGCGCCAGCGTGGCCATCACCCCAGCTGGATCCGGACCGGCGTCGCCCAAACGCACCTTGGCCAAGGTCAGCTCGACCACGTCGCCGACCTGGGTTTTGCCGACCTGCATGCGCTCCAGCGTGTCGCTCAGCACTTCGGCGAAGTAGGGCTCGGTGACCGCTTTCTCTAGCTCGCGGCTCATCAAATCGCGGCGCACGGCTTCACTGCGCGCCCCGTGGACCTCGCCCTGCAGCTTGCTCTGCTCAGTGGCAAAGCGCTCAAGTTCGCACAGCCCCTCAATCAGCTGCTGGCAAATGGCGATTTCGTCGGCGCCGCCCACGCCGTCGTCCATCGACTTGACCAGTTCCTTGAGCGAATACGGCGGCCGGTCATTGCCGCGGCGATTCTCGCGCTGGGCCAGGATCTCCTCTTTGTCCATGCCCTCGGCGGCCATTTGTGCTTGGGCCAAGCGGTCTTGTTCGACCCACTCGATGATTTGCTTGGCCTGATCGCGCAAGCCGAGGATCGCCTCAAACGTCACCTTGGTCGACAGCAGGGCATCCAGCACCTCGTGCTCGCCCATCTCAATGCGCTTGGCGATCTCGATCTCGCCCTGGCGGGTCAGCAGCGCTACCGAGCCCATTTTGCGCAGGTACATCCGCACGGGGTCATTGGTGCGCAGGAACGACTCTTCGCCGTAGGCCGCCGGATCCTCATTGCGCGCGGACTGTTGCTGCGCGGGCGTGGGCCGCTGATTGGCCGGCTGATCCTTGGGCGGACGGTTGTCTGCCACCTCGACCAAGTTGGCGCCCAGGACCATCAGCACTTCGTCGACCAGACCGCGATCGCCGTCGCCCAGATTGAAGGTCCGCACCACTTCATCGGCGGTGGCAAAGCCGGCCTGCTTGGCGCGCTCAACAAAAGCGCGGAGTTCTTGTTCCTTGATGACTTCGAGCATAAGGCATTCCTCGCCGGCTGGCGGCTGGTTGCTGGGGTCTAGGGAGCGGTGGAGCCAGACGCGGTGGGCCGCATCGCCCCTTTCGAGAATGCGCGCAGATCCTGGTCGGCACGCTGCAGATCGGCAATTAACTGTTGTTTTCGCTCAAGAGTTGCCCCTGGCTGGCGAAGCTCGGCTTTGAGCGCCTCGATGTGTTCGCGCAAAGCGCGCTTCCATAACTCTGCGGTTAAGCGATTCAGTTCGCCGTGGGCTTGGCCGGCGGGCACCCGCGGCGCCTCCGCCACCAACCAGCGCAGCATCCAGGTGCGTCCACTGCTGGGCGGCAGCTGCTGGGCCCACCGGGTCACCGCGTCTAAATCCATGGGGTGGCGGTGGGATTCCGCGCACAGGTCGCGCAAGGCGAGGCGCAGGCCGCTGTTCTGAAACACGTCCAGCACGCCGGAACTCTCAAACTGCGGCAACACGGCGGGATACCACAGCAATAGCTCTGCCAGCTGCTGCTCCGCCATCGGCGCCGGCTCGTCGTCCAACGGCTGTAGCGGCTCATCGGCGCGGAAAGAATCCCCAGCGATCGTCGCGGTTTGATTCAGGTAGCGCCCCAGCTGAGCCCGGCCTGTTTCCAGGTGGCTATCGCCCAGCCGGGCAATCACGTAGTCGTACGCCATGTCGCGGCTGATGGGATCGCGCTGGCCCATCGTCGCGAGCAGCGGCCCCACAGTCTGCAGAATCCGCGTCTTGCCCTGGATCGAGCCGTCCCAGTGGGCCATCAATTTGTCGAGGTAGGCGTTGAGCAGCGGCGGCGCCTGGTCGATGAGCTTTTGCAGCGCCTCTGCGCCAAAGCGCCGGACGTAGCTGTCCGGATCTTCGGCGGGCGGCAGGGTCACCAGCACCCCTTCCAGGCCGGCCATGATCAGCTGGGGCAGGGCTTTGTCGGCGGCTTTTTGACCCGCGGCATCGCCGTCATAGATCACCGCGACGCGATCGGAAAAACGCCGCAGCGCCTTGGCCTGGTTTTCCGTCAGCGCCGTTCCCATCGCGCAAACCGCATTGGCAATGCCGGCTTGGGCCAGGGTCATGACGTCCAGGTTGCCCTCCACCAACACCGCGCGGCCGGAGCGGCGAATCGATTCGCGGGCCTGCCAAAGGCCAAACACCACATCGCCCTTCTTGTACAGGTGGCGAAAGCGGCTGTCTTCGGCCTCCGTGTCCAGGGTGATCTCTGGCGAATTCATGTACTTGGCGACGTCGGGCTTGTCGCTCAGATCGCGGCCGCCAAAGCCAATGAGATCGCCCTGCGCCGAGTAAATGGGAAACATCAGCCGGTGGCGAAAGCGGTCGTAGACACCGCCGCTATCCCGGCCCACGGCCAGTCCCATCTGCATGAGATCGCTGTCATTCCACCCCTGGCGGTGCAGGTGGTCGGTCAGGTCGCTCCAGCCGATACCCGAGGCGCCAAGGCCAAAGCGGTGGACCGTCTCCTGGGTCATGCCGCGCTGGGCGGCGTACTCGCGGGCGCCACTGCCTTCTGGCAGGTCAAAGCGGCCGCGAAAAAACGCCTGGGCCTGCCGGGCTAATTCGAGCATTCGACCGCGCTCTGAGCGGGCTTGGGCGGCGCGGCGCAGATCCTCGGGCGACGCTTGATCGCGCTCCAGGGCCACGCCACAGAGGTCGGCGAGGTATTCCACCGCTTCAGCAAAGGAAAGTCCGCGGGTTTCCCGGACAAACTTGATCGCGTCACCGCCCGCACCGCAGCCATAGCAGTGGTACAGCTTGCGCGTGACATTGACATGAAAGGACGGGGTTTTCTCGGTGTGGAAGGGGCACAGACCCTTGTGGCTGTTGCCCGCCATTTTGAGTTCGACGACGTCGCTCACCACGGCGATCATGTCCACCCGATCGGTCACTTCGCGCACGCTTTGGTCGAGGATGCGGCCGCTGCGCCGAGCGAATTGCCCACCACCGCCTGGGTTGGAGCCCGGCGAGCCTGGATAGGCGGTGTTTCGCTCTTTGGAAAACGCTGTCGACAACTCGCCCGCCGCCCGATCTGCCCTCTATCTCAAAGCGCTGTCCGTTCGACAGGCGCAAGAGCGCGGGACAGGAAGATTAGACCACCTGAGCCGCCGTGCGACACCGATGCTGTTCGGCGACGGACGGCTCATCAACATAGGGCACAGCGGCCCGCACACCACCTTGGCGCGACGGCCAGCGGTGCGAACACGCAGGTGCTCTGAGACCCGGCCGCGTTGGCTGGGTGCATGGGACCAAATCGGCGATCTGGCCAGTGCTGGTCTAGGGGAAATCCCCAAGGGGCTGGAGGGGCTCAGCCCCTTTCTTGAACGGCGACCCGAGGGCCGACGCATAAAGCTGCCGCAAGTTTTTCTGACGTTGGACCAGGAGTTTGAGCTGCAGCCGCGCGTTCGGACGGGTCCGCTGGGCGGGCAACAAGCGCATTTTCCAGGGCGTCCCCAACGGGTTGACGCAAAGCCGGTCGAAAATTATCCGCGCCCCCGGGGAAAAGTCAAGTTTTCGCCTGACAGCGGCCGCGGACCTGGACTCCGCAAGGCAAATTGGCCCGCGCCGGCCTGGAGTCAAGTGGCGCCGTTGCTCGCAGGTGTGATAGCCTCCGGCGCCTGTTTTGCCCAGCGACAGGTGCGCGCCCCTTTGCAGATTCCCCAGGGCCCAGCTTGGCGGGCCGCAACGTCCCTGCGGGGACTGAGAGCCAACTCTGGTGACCACCTCGACGCAAATGCAGGCCTGGCGTGGCCTTTTTGAGCGATGGCAGCTGCTGATTTCGGCGCTGGTGCTGGCGGCGGTGCTGCTGCCCGGCCTGGGCTCCGCGGGCCTGCTGGATCCGTGGGAGATGGACCGCGCCGCTGTAGCCCGGCGCATGGCGGCGCCTCCGCGGGTGGTCGTGATCGAGCCTGGGGCATCCAAGCTGTTGACGGGGCTTGAGAAAGCCTCGCCGGGTTCCTGGACGCTGCTGCGCGGGGCGCCGCGGGCCGATGCGACGGCGGTGGTGGCCCTGCAGCAGGCCGCGCTCCGCTTGAACCGCGAGGTGGCCCACGGCATTGCCGTTGATATCGATGCGTTGCAGGCCCAGACCGGCGGCGCGGAGGCCGATTTTGCCGGGCAACTGGCCAATCTGGAGCAGCAGAGCCGCGGCACTGCGATTGTGCTGGTGAGCAGTCGCGACAGCGCTAAGCTTTTGCAGTCCCTAGCGAAAGCTCGGGCCAAAGCCGCCGCGGCCAATTGGCGCAGTGCCGCGACCTTGGGCTGGCTGGAGCGCGACGATCAGGCAGAGGCGCTCTGGCCGCTGTTTCCCTCCGCCGCCGTGGTCTGCAAGCCCGACGAGCTGGCCGCCACCCTGCGCCGCGTGGTGCGTTCCCCCTGGGTGATGCCGGTGCACAAGCGCGAGGGCCAAGTGCAGTCGCTGCCCTGGCTCGACGCTGCGGCGGCGGCGATCGGCTTGGAGTTGCTGGGTCCCAGCGAGACGGCCGTGCGCTTGGGCGGCGCACTGCTTGTGCTGTTGACCGGCTTGAGCGCGGTCGCTGCGGCGCGGCTTTTGCTGGGCGTCAACGCCGCCTGGTGGGCCCTGCTGGCCTTTGCAACGCTGCCGTCGGCGCTAGGCCTCGGTCGACTGGTCACGTTTCAGGCGGGGCCGCTCTTGGGTGCGACGCTGGCCGGCACGGGACTCGCCCTAGGTGCTGCTCGGCGCCATCGCGCCTGGTTGCTGTGGTATTTTGCCGGCGCCGCGGTGCTTTTCCTCAGCGCTGGGCTCGCGGGGGCGGCGATCGCCGCGGCCCTGGCCGTAGCGTATTTGCTCGCCGCCTGGGATTGGCGCCCGGCGATGCTGGCGATGGCCCTGGGGTCCCTGCTTCTGCTCGCGGTTGCGGCCAGCGTTGTTTTGGGGGACAGCGACAGCGCGCTCCTGAGGGGCTGGCGCTTTACGCAGGGCGCCTTCTCCACCGGCCCAGATCAGTATCACCGCGATTTTTCGTGGTTTATTGGTCAGGCCGGTTTTGGTCTCTTCCCCTGGGGCGCCGCGGCGATCCTGGGCATCGGCAGGCTGCTGGCGGCGGAGGCCCCGCAGATCGACGGCGCTCAGGGCGAAGGCGATGAGGTTGCAGGTGCCGAGCGCTGGCGCTTGGGCGTGGCGGTGGCACTGGGCGTCGTCGTGCCCTTTGCCGTGGTCTCCTTGCTGGTGCGCCAGTACAACCATTTGGTGGTGCCCGTGGCAGGTATCGCCGCCCTGGCGATCGCCGCTGCGCTGCGCGATGTCGTGGCCGGGCAGCTGTCCGGGCGGCTGGTAGCAGCGTTTGTTGGCCTATCGACACTGCTTTTGCACCGCGAGATTCGCAAGGGTCCGGACGCGGTCACGCGGTTCTTTGCCTTTGATCCGCCGATGGCGACGGTTGGCGCCACGGGTGAACTCGCGTGGCCCGCGGAGCTGCTGGTCCCAGGCCCGCTGCACATGCTCACCCTGGTAGCGGTGCTGGCCTTTGCTCTGGGGACGGCCAAGCCCGCGGCGACGGTGCGGACCGTGGCAGCGCGGCTGCGCCAAAGCCTAACCGCAGGCTGGATTCTGGGCCTGCTGGGCATCCTGTGGGCCGCTGACGCCCTGGCTTCTCTGGGCAGCAAGCTCGATGTCCTGCTCAAAACCCAGGCGCAGACCATCAACTATCCGTACGATCGCCTGTGGGTCACCATCCAAGACACCCGCCCGGAAGTGCTGTCTGCCCTGGCGGCAGTGCTGCTCCTGCTGGCGCTGGCAGGGGCCCAGACGCTGAGCCACACCGCCGATCAGCCGCAGCGCTGGACTCGGCCGCTGCTGGCCCTGTCTCGCTGGCTGGCGGCTCCAGCGGTGGCCTTGCCCACGGTGGCCATCGGCGCTGTGGCGGTGCTGGGCTCGGGAATCTCTAAGTTTTTGGAGCTCAGGCCGGATCAAGGCGCCGGCGGTGCGCTGCATGCGGGCCTGATGTCTTCGGCCTTTGCTACGCCGGTGGCCCTGCTGGGATTGGCGGTCGGGGCGCGGCTGTTATATCGCGTTATCGCTGAGGATTCTCTGGTCGCCCCTCTGGCCCGCGGCGCAAAGAACCGCGGGACGCTGGTGATCGGCGTGATTCTGCTGTGGGCCGTGGCTGGGATCGGCGTTGGTGCCTCCCAAGCGGCTGGAACCTGGAGCTTTCCCCTGTTCCTCATTGGCTGCTGGTGGCTGGCGCTCAGCACGGCCCTGGTGGTCACCGGCGTGGCCCAGCGCGACCCGGGGAGTTACGGCTGGCCCCTCGCTGGGCTGGGGCTCCACGCCACGCTGGTGCTGTTTGGCCCCCTGGCGGCGCGCTACGTGATCGAGGCCCCGAGCCGCAGTGAGGGCCTCAAGTACATCGCCAAGGTGCTGGTCGCCTCGCCGGATGCGGCTGGCCTGCTGCTGATCGCCCTGGTCGTCGCGGTCAACCGCTGGGCTGCGGGCCGCGAGCGCTGGCAAGGCTGGGTCGATGGCGCCCTGGAGTTTGTCCTGCGCCTGGAGAAGCCGCGGTACGCCGCCGTGGCGATGGTCCTGGGCGGCAGCTTCTTTGCGGTGGGCTACGCCTGGACCCTGCTGCCCGGACTGTCGGTCCACTTCAGCCAAAAGCACCTGCTGCAGACCATCGCCGAGTCCGGTGGCGCGGGCAGCGACGTCCATGGCGTGCCGCACTCCTTTGCCCATGGCGCGGGTAAGTCTGGCAGCGACAACAATTTTTACACCCAGACCATGCCGACCATTGAGGACCGCCAGGCGGCGCTCGCACTTCTAGCGGGGGAGAATGCCGCCACCCGCGTGGTAGACAACGCCCAGGGCGGTGCGACCACGGTGCTTGCGGTGCCCGGTTGGAACCCGCAGCTCGACGGCAATGGCGACGGCAAACGCGATCAGCCGGGCTGGTTTGGCCTTGCGTCCGCGGTTGAGGGCACCCAAGTCAAGGTCGCCGCGGCGCGTTGGCAGCCCGGCCAATGGAAAGGTGCGGCGGTGTGGGCGCCGGCCCAGCAGTCGGCCACGGTGGTGGATAACGGCGTGGATTCGCTGACTTTGACTGAGCCCCTGGCTTTGGTGCCAGACGACGGCGCCAAAGGTTGGCTGGCCATCGACAAGGCGCAGGCCGGCGACAAGCTCCCTGAGCCGTGGCGGTATTCTGCAGAAGCCGCGGTGCAGCGCTTCCTTGTTCTGCCCAAAGACCAGTTCTCTGAGCTCAACCACGCCTTCCGCCAGAACCACCAGGGCAGGCATATTGCGGTGTTGGACGCAGAGTCGTCGCGGCTGGTGCTGGCGGCCAACTTCCTGAGCGCCGCACAGCCCGACCGCAACTGGGTCAAGCAATCGCTGATTACGCCAGCGGAAATGGCCGCTCAGAAGGGCCTGCGCAAGGTCAATGTCAACTTTGACAACACCATCCAGTTGGTGGGCTACAAGTTGGCCGACGCCGCGGTGTCTCGCTCGCAAAAGTACAAGATGACGCTGTATTGGAAGGTGCTGAAGGCCACGCCGACCTCGTGGAAGCTGTTCATGCACCCGCACCCGCTGCACCTGGACCGCTGGCCGCTGACCAATCCGGATCCCAGCGAAGATGAAAACAAGCCCTGCGGTGGCTGCTTCCAGACCAATCACTGGATGGCGGGCGATATCATTGCCGACTACTTTGAGCAGGAAGTGCCGCTGGGCACCAATGCGGGGCCGAGCGAGATTATCTTGGGCTGGTACAACCCGGGCAATGACACGCGCCTGCCGCTGCTCTCTGCGACGGGCCCCGGGGTGATTAAGCACGGCGACAACCGCGCCACGATTGGCCATCTGCAGATCCGCTGATCTGGCGATTTGCTAGTCCATTGAAATATCCATGGCATGCAAAGGGATGCCGCAGATAGACGCGCCGCACGTGTAGGGCGTCACCGAGGATGCATGACCGCGACTCCGCAGTTTCAGCAGCAGTTTCAAGCCGTCACCTGGATCCCAGGCAGCTCGCCCGTGGTGCGGCTCATCGATCAGACCCGCCTGCCCAGCCAGACCGTCTACCTCGACTGCGGCGCGCCAGAGCAGTTGCGCCAGGCGATCTGCGACTTGGCGGTGCGCGGTGCGCCTGCGATTGGCGTGGCCGCGGCTTACGGCATCGCCCAGGAGATGACGCTGGCGCTCGCCGCGGACGCCGGCCTGGACTTTGACAAGGAATTGGCCAAGAGCTGTGCGGCGTTTGCTGCCACGAGGCCGACGGCCGTGAACCTGTTCTGGGCGATCGAGCGCATGGCCGCCGTGGGTCAGCGCAGTCAGGGGCAAACGCCCGCAGAGAGGCTGGCGGCGCTGGAGCGCGAGGCCGTGGCGATTCACCAGGACGATGTCGCCTGCTGTCTCTCGATCGGCGCCCACGGGGCAGAGCTCATGCCGGAGAGCGGCGGTGTGCTGACCCACTGCAATACCGGCGGGTTGGCGACCGGCGGCCACGGCACGGCGCTGGGGGTCATCCGCTCCGCGCGGGCCCAGGGCAAGCAGCTGCACGTGTGGATCGACGAGACCCGGCCGCTGTTGCAGGGCGCGCGCCTGACCGCCTGGGAGTGTCTGCAAGACGGCATTCCGTCTACGCTCATCACCGACAACATGGCCGGCCATGTCATGAAGCTGGGCAAGGTCCAGGCGGCGATCGTCGGCGCGGATCGCATCGCGCTGAACGGCGACTCTGCCAATAAGATCGGCACCTACAGCGTGGCGGTGTTGTGCGCCTACCACGGGATTCCGTTCTATGTGGCGGCGCCGACTTCGACCATCGATCTGCAGTGCCCAAACGGCGCGGCGATCCCCATTGAGGAGCGCAAGCCCACGGAGGTCACCGAGCCGCAGGGCGTGCGCTTTGCCCCAGAGGGCATCGCGGTGTTCAATCCGGCCTTTGACGTGGCGCCAGCCGAGCTAATCGCTGGGATTATTACGGAAGAAGGCGTAGCGCGGCCGCCCTTTGCCGCGGACCTGGTGGCGATGGTTGAGAGGGCGCGGCAGCGTCGCGACGGGGCGTCGCAGGCATAGCAATATCGATCTACGTGGTACGGCGGAGGCAAAGTGCAGGCACAGCGCGCGGCGGAACAGGGGGCGGATCTGCGGATCGTCATCGAGTCGGTGCCCGGTGCGCCGGTGGTGGCCGTGCAGGCTTGGATCGGCTCAGGGGGCCTGGACGAGGGGCCAGAAGAGCGCGGCCTAGCGCACTTGCACGAACACATGCTGTTCAAGGGCACGCCCAGCCGCGGGGTGGGCGAGATTGCCGCTGCGGTCGAGCGGGCCGGTGGCCAGATCAACGCCTGGACCAGCAATGACCAGACCTGCTACCACGTAGTGATGCCCAGCCACGCCTGGCGCCAGGGGCTAGAGGTGCTGGCCGACGCCGTGTGCCACAGCAGCTTTGATCAAGAGGAATTGACCAAAGAAATCGAGGTTGTGGTCGAAGAGATCAAGCGCGCGGCCGACTCGCCGGGCCAGGTGGCGTGGCGGCGGATGTTTGAGATGGCCTTTGCGGGCCACCCCTATGCCCTGGCGGTGTTGGGGACGGAAGACAGCGTTCGCTCGATGAACCGCGAGAAAATGCTGGCTTTCTATCGCAAGCACTATGTGCGCGGCAACACCACGGTGGTGGTGGCGGGCGATGTCGACGCCCAAGAGGCCCGCGAGGCAGTGCTCCAGCAGTTTGGCCAGATCAACCCAGGGCAGGCGCCCGTCAAGCCGCCGCTGGACCGGGATCTGCCGCAAGCCCGGGCGATTGTCGAAAAGACTGGGTTTTCCGAGTCACGCCTGCTGATGGCGTGGCCCGCGCCGACCATGGAGCATCCGGACGTCGCGGCGCTAGACGTGTTGGCGATTGTGCTGGGCCAGGGCGAGTCTTCGCGGCTGGTGCAGCGGGTGCAGCGCGAGCTGGGGCTGGCCAATGACGCCGGCGCATCGTGCTGGACACCGCAGTACGCTGGGCTTTTTGCTGTCACCGTGCTGACTTCTGCGGAGCGCATTCCGGCGGCCCGCTCGGCGGCGCTGGAGGTGCTGCAGACCATCCGCCGCGAGGGCATTGGCGAAGAGGAGCTGGCCAAGGCCCGGCGCAACGTCTTGGCGGAGTCGGTGTACAAGCGCGAGACCATGGAAGGTTTGGCTCACAGCCTGGGGTTCTACACCGCGGCGGTGGGCAATCCGCACTGGGACAAAGACTATGAGCGGCGCATTGCCGCGGTGACCTGCGCCGATGTGCTGCGGGTGGCACGCCAGTGGCTCGGCCCGGCACACCTGCAAATTGCCCAGCTGCTGGGCCAAGATGCGGAAGGGTTGGAGGAGCCGGAGGCGCTGTTGGCCGCGGTTCAAGCGGCGCTGCGCGAGGAGCCGCCGTTGGGGGGCACGCCCGTCCGGAGCCGCGATACGCTTCACGGCATCGAGCGCCTCGTTCTGCCCAGCGGCGACGTGCTGGTGGTACAGGTCGACCGTTCTGTGCCGCTGTTTGGCCTGCGGGTGGCGACGATCGGCGGCTTGCGCGCGGAAAGCCTTGAAAACAATGGTCGGTCGCGGTTGCTGGGTGAGATGCTGACCCGCGGCACCGACCGCCGCGACGCCCACGAACAGGCGAGTGAAATTGAGACCCTGGCCGCCGGTCTGGCCGGGTCGGCGGGGAGAAATTCCATGGGTTTGCAGGCAGTTGGGCTCACGTCCGCCCTGCCGCAGGTGCTCGACCTATTCCTGGATGCGCTGTTCCACGCCAATCTGCCAGAGGGCGATCTAGAGCAAGTGCGCGCCGTGCAACTGGAGGAATTGCGGCACCAAACCGACGCGCCGGCGCGCCAGGCGATGCGGGCCATGGCCCAGGCGGTGTACGGCGGGCATCCGTACGCCATGGACATGTTGGGCACGCCTGAGTCGGTCGCGGGACTGCAGCGCGATGATCTGCTGGCTTATTTGCGCGCGCGGCTGGCCCCCGGCAAGCTGGTCTACGCGGCGGCCGGCGATATTGACCCCGATGTCCTGGCCGAAGCGCTGATGGCGCGAACGCCCGCAGATCGCCAGGGGCTGACCGTGCCGGGGCTGCTGGCTGTGGAGCCTCCGCGGGAGCGCGTGCACATCCATAAAACCATTGAAAAACAGCAGACGCACCTGGCAATCGGCTTTGTGGGCGCTCGCCTCGATCAGAAGGATCGCTTTGCCCTCGACGTCCTCTCCACGGTGCTCTCTGGGCAGTCCGGTAGGCTGTTCATGGAGTTGCGCGATCGCCAGGCCCTGGCCTATTCCGTCAGCGCCATGCACGTAGAAGGCCTGGATCAAGGCTGCTTCTCGCTGTATATGGGCACAAGTCCTGAGAAAACCGCCCAAGCGACCGCAGGCTTGTGGGCAGAGATCTCCAAGGTGCGGGAGAGCCGGGTCGACGCAGAAGAGCTCGACCGCGCCAAGCAGGCCCTGGCCGGCGAGTTTGCCATCGGCCTGCAGCGCCGGGCCTCGCGCGCCGCAACCCTATGCCTCAACGAGCTTTATGGGCTAGGTCGCGGCGCCTACCGCGGCCAAGTCGAGGCGTTGCTCGCCGTCACCGCAGAACAATTGCAGGACGTGGCCCAGCGCTATCTGGACCCGGATCACTGCGTTGAAGTGGTGTTGACGCCGTAGCTAGGAGCGGAGGGCCGCGACTTGGCAAAGAAATGCCCGGCCGCCGTGGACTACTTGCCCAGGATCAGCGTCACGGGGCCGCACAACGGCGAGCGCTTGTCCGGCGTCAGCTCGCCCTGCCACAGCTTCTTGCCCTTGCGCTTGAGCTCGCCCGTGTAGGCCACCGCCGGCTTGGCTTTGCCGTTGCACAGGCGCTCACCGGCAAACGATCCGCCCTCTAGGCTGGGGGTGATCACGCCGCTCAGGGCCACTTGGCCGGGGTTGCCGGTCAGCGCATAGGTC